>NZ_LYBM01000003.1 GCF_001707825.1 Veronia pacifica
GAAAAAGGCACCTAGGGTGTCTTTTTTGTTATTGCCATTAACGCCACAGTCACGCAAAATACCGCCTCATTTTTACTGTCCCAATAAGCTGTCACCTATCATGAACCGAAAAAAGAAAGTTATTCAGACTCTGAAGAAAAAAGCTAAAAAGCAAAACGCCAAGCTGCACAAAAGCAACAAACCCAAGTATATCTCGAAAGCAGACCGCGAAAAATTGGCGCTTGAAGAAACACAACAGAATAACGTTACGTCCGAAGATGCGGGGAATCATGCCCACCCTGACAGTGAGTGAGCTATTTAGCATCGCATTACTGCATTCATGTCGCCATCAGAAATACAGTGGCGACATAGCCACCAGATAAGATAGTCTTAATTTCTGTTCACTCGCAAAAGTGCTTTCATTCCTCTCAAAACCACTCTCCCGATTTCTTTTCTCATTAGTCTGCCTTCATAATCAATCTATTACACTATTCCATCTCGATGGATGTACCCATTGTTACTGAAGGCAGGTTCTCTGTCATTCAGACCAACATCTCATGATGTATAACTCACTGTTTTTAAAAGAGGCCTACATCATGATCACAAGGAGTCATTAATGACAGCACCAAGTTGGGATCTCTCTTTTGCGTATAGCAGCCTATCCGGCGACGACTACCAGGCTGATATTGAGCAGGCAAAATCACTCATACACGCTATTTCTGAAATCCACCCATCGTCTGTTACTGAATGTCAGCGAGTATTGGCGCTCGGTGAGCAAGCCGACTCGCTCGTTTGGAGCCTTTCAACCTATGCCAATTGCCTCGCATCTGTCGATGCAACCAACCAAGACGCGACACTTGTTATCAGTAAACTCAGTGCGCTCGGGGCGGAGCTGAATCAAGCCATGGAGCCAGCCAAAAACCTACTGGTAGTTTGCGATGACGCATTTTTTGAGGCTGTGCTCGATGGTAATGACGAGAAGGGGGCCCGAAGTCGATTCCGTTTTCCCCTGTCACAAAAGAGAAAACTGAAAGATACCCTTCTCTCCGTCGAGGAGGAGCAATTACTGTCTGCAATGAATGTTAATGGCACTGCTGCATGGGGACGCCTTTACGACAATTTGACTGGCACCATGACAACCACCCTCAAGTTTGACGATGGCAGCGAAGAAACGTTGGGGCTCTCACAGGCTGCAAGTATCCTGTACGGACCCGACCGCAAACGTCGTGAGCCCGCGTGGAATGCTATTGCTGACGCAATGAAAACCAATCAGACCTCCTTTGCAGCTATTTTAAATGCCCTCTCTGGCAGCCGCTTAACGGAATATCAAAAGCGTAGTAAAAAGACTCAGGTTCATTTCCTTGACCCAGCCTTACATGACGGCCGTATTGTCCGCGAAACGCTGGATGCCTTGATGTCGGTGGCAAAAGAACAGCGTCATGTCGGACAAGAGGCAGGATTGGCGATGGCAAAACTGTTAGGCACCGACACGCTAAAGCCGTGGGATGAACTCGCTTCTATGCCCTCTCTGTCTGACTCGCAGGGTGAGACCTACAGCTTTGACCAAGGTATTGCCATCATCCGAAAAGCGTTCGCAGACGTTGACCCGGAAATGGCAGAATTCGTTGACATGATGGTTGAGAACAACCTGATCGACGCAGCCCCTCAGCCGAATAAACAACCTGGCGCTTACTGTACTGAATTTTTCAAAACACGTACCCCAATGGTCTTTATGACCTGGGGTGAAAGTATGTCAGACGTGGTCACCCTCGCCCATGAACTGGGCCATGCCTATCACAGTTGGGTGCTGCGTGACCTGTCAATCGACGAAAGTAATTACCCGATGACACTGGCTGAGACCGCCTCTATTTTCGCTGAAAATATAGTTCGCGATGCGCTTTTCAAAGAGGCTAAACAAGACAGTGACAAATTGGCAATGCTGTGGGAGGAAGCGCAATCTGCACTGGCACTGATGATCAATATCCCTGTTCGTTTTGAGTTTGAAAAAGCGTTTTATGAGCAGCGGAAAGATGGTGAATTGAGTGCCGATAAGTTGTCGGCGCTGATGTCAGAGAAATGGTCTGAATGGTACGGCGATACCATGAAAGAAACTAATGAGATGTTCTGGGCCAGCAAACTTCACTTCAGTATTGCCGATCTCAGCTTCTACAACTACCCATATCTGTTTGGCTATCTGTTCAGCAAAGGTGTTTACGCACAACGCAGTGTAAAAGGTGATTCCTTCTATGCCGATTATAAAGCCCTATTGCGTGATACAGGCTCCATGACAGCAGAGGAAGTGGTTGAAAAACACTTGGGTGTGGACATCCGAAAACCTGACTTCTGGTCACAGAGTGTGGACCAAGTTGCTGAGCAAGTTAAACTATTTAATGAACTGATTGAAGCGATAAAATAGTTAGTCCTATAAAAAAGCAGGTCATATGGCCTGCTTTTTTTGTGTTATCGCCCTCTTTCGTGACGTTGTCACCACACCAAAGCGTTTAAGTGGGTTGCTCACAAAGATAGTCATTAACGTCTATCTCATTTATCCCTGCTCATCACATCATTGCGTCGTATAAAACATACCTGATTGCTACACATTATGTAGCATGCTAATGTGATTAAAATTGAACAGGAGTATGTTGTGTCAGTTCCCTACCCTCACAGACCCGTTAGGGGGTCAACCTCCGGAAAACCCATTATGGCTCTGCTGGACATGTTGGGCAGGACATGGGCTCTCGGAATTATTTGGCAACTGAGCCAAGGCAGAGCGACATTCCGTGAATTACAACAACGCTGTGAACAAATATCGCCTACTCTGCTCAATAACCGCCTCAAGGAACTCAAAGCACTGGCATTGGTCGAAACCAGTCAGGAAGGTTACCAGCTCACCCCGTTGGGCCGCGAATTGTGTGACTTTATTAAGCCATTAGGCGGTTGGTCCCATCGGTGGGCCGAAGCAATTCATATCGATGATAACAACAAATAAGTAGTGAAAGACATGGTGCAGACTTACGCTGGAATGCCTCTGGATCGCCAGTCCAGAGAAAGAAAAAAATCACAATGGCTTGAAGAAAAATTTAACGATAGCCGCACATTGTTTATCCCTGTCAAAGAAGGCAAGGTACTCTCTCGAAATAGTGCTGCTGAAGATGCTACATATTTTGTGAATAAGCAGCTAGTTAACGATCTCACGATTGAACAGACTGTGTTTCTGGGTGAAAGTGAAAACCAAGCCTATTTTGCCATCGACTGCTGGGAACTTTCGCCGTCTCAGGAAGAGACAGTGTCAGCGTTGGGAGAATGGCATGAAGTCAGGCAAGCCAGACATAACAAGGATAGCGACACACTTGCCATCTTAGCTTACGCAAAGGCCTTGTGTTACTGGCATCAGGAGAACGGATACTGCGGTCGATGCGGACATCCGTCCCAGTCAGCAGAGGGTGGTCACACGAGGCGATGTACGAATTCAGCTTGTAATAAACCCACCTTTCCGCGCACCGATCCTGCAGTTATTATGCTAGTGGAAAAGCGCTTCGACGATGGCATTGTACGTTGCCTGCTGGGAAGACAGGCCAAGTGGCCGACTGGCCGCTACTCTACACTTGCAGGCTTTGTCGACCCGGGCGAAACCCTTGAGGAAGCAGTGATTCGTGAGGTGTATGAGGAATCGTCGATACACTGTGTAAATCCAACATATGTTGCTTCACAACCTTGGCCGTTTCCATCATCACTGATGCTTGGCTTTATTGCGACGGCAACCTCAATTGAAATTGATACTGAAAATGACGAGCTTGAAAAGGCGAAATGGTGTTCAAGAGAGGAACTAGATTTGTTAGAAGCTACTGGCACGGTGATCATGCCGCCGAGCGATTCTATTTCGAGTTTCTTGATAAACAGTTGGCGACAGGGTGATATTGGTACTCAGTAGATCAAGAGCACTTTTCCAACGCTTGTTGTTTCAAAGTATCTTGAGCAAATAAAAAAGTCGCCATCGGCGACTTTTTCAATTAAACCCGTCTTACTCGTTACTCTGAGTATGTGATTTCGGTGTCGTTTACTTTGCGGGAAGCACGGTGCCTTCAACAGAACCAAAACCGATACGAGCAAAGCCATCGGCTTCACACCAACCATTCATAATGACCTTGTCACCATCTTCGAGGAACTTGCGCTCCTCACCATTGACCAGAGTGATGGATTCTTTACCACCGCGAGACAATTCAAGCAGCGAACCCGCCTCTTCATGTTCAGGCCCAGACTGAGTGCCAGAACCGAGCATGTCCCCAGGCTGGAAGTTACAACCGTTGACAGTATGGTGAGTAACCATTTGAGCCACTGTCCAGTAGCTGTGCTTAAAGCTGGATTCAGAGAGCTTGGCCGCAGTTTGGTTATCAGCACGCATCTTTTCGGTTTCCAGTAGAACCGACATCTGAATGTCAAAAGCGCCTGATTCGCGGTTATGCGCAGACTCAAGGTATTCAAGCGGCTGTGGCTCTTCAGCGTCACGATGCCATTGAGAACGATAAGGTGCCAGCGCCTCAGTGGTTACGATCCATGGTGATACGGTAGACGCGAAGTTTTTCGCCAAAAATGGCCCGAGTGGTTGATATTCCCATGCCTGCAGATCGCGGGCTGACCAGTCATTAAAGAGACTGAAGCCAAACACGTGATCTTCTGCGTCTTCAATAGCAATGGTATCGCCTAGTTCATTTCCTTTACCCAGATAAATACCCAGTTCCAGTTCATAATCCAAACGTTTACACGGGCCGAACGAAGGAGCTTCGGCATCAGGCGCTTTTGTCTGACCTTTAGGCCTTGGGAATGCCTGCCCAGAAACACCTATTGACGATGAACGACCGTGATAACCGATTGGTACCCACTTATAGTTTGGTAATAACGGGTTATCTGGACGGAACAGACGACCTACAGCAGTTGCATGATAGATAGAGGTATAAAAATCAGTGTAATCACCAATGTGACATGGAACCGAATACTCAACATCAGCTTGAGCAACCAGTGCCTTCTCGAGTACTGATTGTTGTTCTGAGCCCTCACGTAATGCTTTTGATAGAGCAAGTCGTAGCGCAGACCAATATGTCTGACCCAATCCCATTAGAGTATTAAGTTGCTGGTCTGCTCCAGCTTTAGCCGCAGTCTGTGCATCGGCAGTAAAAAGCTCGGTATCAGCAAGGATTTTTAAATCAACAATCTGATCACCGATGGCCACTCCGCCACGGAACGTTTCATCGCTATCTTTACGACGGAAAGCAGCAAACGGTAAATTTTGAATAGGAAAGTCTGTGCCTGCAACATTGGCACTTTCTACCCAACTTTTCAGTGCTACGTCATGAGTTTCATTGATTAGTGACATGGTCCTTCCTTCTTGACCTGAGTGGAGGCAACAATTTGCTCTCAGAGAGAGAAAAAGCAGCTTATCAAAAGCTGCTTTTCATTTAGAAAATAATGTCGGTGTTAGATAACACCACGGCGCTCTTGATCACGTTCGATTGATTCGAATAAGGCTTGGAAGTTACCTTCACCGAAGCCACCATCGTCAACACGTTGAATCATCTCAATAAAGATGGGACCGAACAAATTCTTAGAGAAAATCTGGAGCAGATAGCAATTATCAGCCTGGCTATCAACAAGAATTTGGTGCTGACGAATCTTTTCGCGGTCTTCTTTTACCCAAGGTACGCGGTCAAAAATCGTCTCATAGTATTCCGGAATGATATCCAGCGTTGCAATCGTTGATTTGTCGAGCTTATCAAGAGAGCTAACCAGATCATCAGTCAGGAATGCGAGATGCTGTACGCCCGGACCATTGTATTCGTTCAGATACTCATCAATCTGGTTGTTGTTATTGTCTTTACCTTCATTGATTGGAATCGAGAAGGTACCGCATGGAGATTTAAGGGCATATGAAAGCAGTGCCGTTTTTTGGCCTTTGATGTCGAAATAACGAACTTCAGTAAAGCCGAATACATCTTTATAGAAATTAGCCCATTTCTCCATGGTGCCTTTGTAAACGTTGTTGGTCAGGTGGTCAATACGAATAAAACCTTTGTCTTCAACAACACTTTGAGATTCTGCAGGTAAATCTTCAAAATCAGAGTTATAGATATTATTTTCTTCACCGAAATTCTCGATGAAGTAAATCAGGCTGTCACCGATACCGTAGATAGCTGGGTATGGGAAATCTTTGTTTGCTGAATCAGTCGCAGGCTTGGCACCACGCTCAACAGCTACATCAAATGCCTTCTGGGCATTCTCAACACGCCAACCCATAGAACAGATTGCAGGTCCATGGCTACGAGCAAACTCAGCACCAAACCCTTCGCGCTCATTATTAAGCAGGAAATGAATGTCATTCTGGTTGTAGTAAAGGATGTCTTTACCTTTGAATGTTTTCAGCTTAGAGAAACCGAAATCAGTAAATACTTTATGCATATAGTCCGTATCTGGAGATGCATACTCAGTAAACTCAATACCAACCAAACCAAGTGGATTTAAAACTTCGCTCATTGTCTTATTCCTTCAATAACAAATGCGGTTCATTTGTGTGTTTCGTTGAGAAGATAATTAATCAAATTGGCTGCAAGGAAAAGGTAACTGAGGCATTTAGCAATGAGCGCGATTGTAAAGGTGATTGGACAAAAGTATCGGTGTCATAACCCTAATTTACAATTTGTTAGCATTTGGGACGTTAAAGAATTTTGATCATGGTCAAAAGAAGCTGAACTGCTTTTTACACAGGAAAGAAAAGCCAATAAACAATTGTTTTACATATATTTTATCAATGAAAGTGGTTATTTATCGGATATAACTGCGAGTTAAAACTGTATATATAATCAGCTACCACCAAATGAATGTAACGATAAGTTTACATTGAATGCATATCAACGAGTTAACTTGACCAACCGCACAGTTATGAGCACGTTTAGATGAAATTCACTTAATTAGCCCATTAAAAACTTTAGAGTCACTTCACAGTGAGTTTCACTCATCCAATAGGCCATAACCATGTTCTTGGTGTGTGTACAGTCTACATCAGTTGTGATGACGGACGTGGCATACAACAGAAACCTCGTGAAGGATGAGATTCATGACATCATAAAAAGTCGCCTCTGATTAATGAGAGGTAAAACAGGAAAATGGCTTTTTGAAGACATCCAGAGAGCTTGATTTTGTCTCAACATATAGAGAAAGCTGAATATTCTTTTATTGAAGAAAGAGATTGAAGAGAGCTTTTGGGTAGAACTCACAAACCTCTAACATTGATACATTAATGAGCAGTTAAAGTATTAAGATTGTTATTAACACTTAAATTACTATTCCGTAAACTTGTTTTTAAAATACTGGAAATAAAAAGAATCTATTTTAATAGGTCATATTTCAAACGACTATCTCATCAATATAATCTTTCATAAAAGATTAATAGATTGTTAAATTTATCTCTAGCTCGTTAACATAATGCCGTTTAATTAAACTTCTTGGCATTTTTTGAAAAAATGAATTCAGATATTCTTCGCTATAAAAATATTGAGCACACAAATTTCATAATAAAATCTTGTTAATAATACTAAAAAAAGTAAGGATAATTTATCGTGGTTTTTAGTACAGAACGGGCTGTTTTTCCCTTCATAAGGATGTACTCAATGGACATAATTGAATGCCTGTTCACTCGCAAGATCGACAGATAAACGAGGTACTTGGTCTAACAATGCAACTACAGTGATTTTATTTAAGCGATTGTTTTTATTTGGCTTTATCATGATAAAACTAGGAGAGAATACTTCTTAAAAGACAACATTAGCGAAAAACAGGGAGTGAAGGCAGAAGAAACTGCTTACTAGATTTCGAACGAAAAAGAAATTTTATTTTTGCGAAAACAAATAGAGATCAACTTTTAACACCTTTAACCTTACCAGCAATGCTGATTTAAACTAAATTCCTTTATTGAACGTAAAAATTGATCCAAAATAAAGAAGCGCAGCTATTCTTATGCTAGAAGCTCGCCTCAATCATGCCATTCGTAACAAAAAGTAAAAGGCGGATTTACACCAAAAAAAATGAATATCAAAATGTGTATGTTTACTGCACGAACCTTGTGAGAAATTATTACCCTTACAAATTAAACCTTAAATGTTTAATTTAAGTTAACAGAAATAAATATAGATGAGCAATATTTTTACATTCATTTAACATTTATTTAAACTTTTACAACATATTTTCTGGTTTTTATTACTTGAGTTATTGAGAGTAGTTCAGGATCAGGGAGGAAAAATGAAAATAAATCCCAGCAAGAAGGTCGCATTTTCGCTTCTTGCGCTCCTCATAACGGGACTTCTGGTTGCACTGTTCAGCACCAATATGGTGTTGTTCGATTCCAAAGGTCCCATTGGTGAAGCTCAATCTTCATTGATAATCACATCAGTGTTGTTAATGGCGATCATCATAGTTCCTGTCTTGTTTATGTCTGTGTACTTCCCCTACAAGTACCGCCACAGCAACAAGGAAGCTGAGTATCAACCGACATGGGAGCACTCCACTAAAATTGAAGTCGTTGTGTGGGCTGTCCCTTGTCTTATCATCCTGGCTTTGGGTTGGATAACTTATCAAACATCTTTCTCTCTCGACCCAAGGAAAGAAATTGCATCTGATCAGAAGCCTCTGACTATTCAGGTTGTAGCGATGAACTGGAAATGGTTGTTCATTTATCCAGAGCAACAAATCGCGACAGTTAACGAAATTGCATTGCCAGTTAACCGTCCGGTTGAATTCCTTGTGACTTCTGACACCACTATGAACTCTTTCTTCATCCCACAGCTAGGCAGCCAGGTCTACGCAATGGCGGGGATGGAAAACAGGCTTTATCTGATGGCTGAAGAACAAGGTGAATTCCGTGGCATTTCTGCCAATTACAGCGGATTCGGCTTCACTAACATGAAGTTTAAAGTTCATGCAGTTGATGACGCTGGCTTCAACCAGTGGGTTCAGAAAGTTAAGACATCAGACAAGGTGTTGAACGACGGCAGTTATGACGTTCTGACGGCGAACGCCAAAGAACAGATCAAAACACCTCACCCTGTGACTTACTTTGCGTCCGTCGATCCACTCCGATTCAAAGACATTATTGAGAAACACGCGGGAGTCCAAAATGGCTTATAAAGGTGACGTGTACGCCGATCCAGATCCGATTTTCGGCAAGTTAAACTGGGACGTAATTCCTTATACTGACCCAGTCATTCTTCCAGTGATGCTGGCAGCAGTCCTTGGGGGCTTGGGCCTCTTTGGTCTTATTACTTACTACGGTAAGTGGAAGTATCTTTGGGATGAATGGCTCACATCTGTCGACCACAAAAAAATTGGTGTTATGTATGTTATCGTTGCGGCGGTAATGCTTTTCCGTGGCTTCGCTGACGCGTTCATGATGCGTACCCAACAAGCCGCTGCAACTCTCGACGGGGCCGGTTATCTTCCACCGGAACACTATGACCAGATATTTTCTGCGCATGGTGTGATAATGATTTTTTTCGTCGCTATGCCATTCGTGGTTGGCCTGATGAACGTGATCGTCCCACTTCAAATCGGTGCCCGCGACGTAGCCTTCCCCTTCTTGAACTCATTGAGCTTCTGGCTATTCGTTGTTGGTGCACTTCTGATCAACATGTCACTGTTTATCGGTGAGTTCGCCGCAACAGGTTGGTTGGCGTATCCTCCGCTCTCAGGCATGGAGTATAGTCCCTGGGTTGGTGTCGATTATTGGCTCTGGGCACTTCAGATCTCAGGTATTGGTACTTTGCTGACTGGTGTTAACTTTGTCGTTACCATCATCCGCATGCGTGCACCCGGCATGACGCTCATGCAAATGCCTGTGTTTACTTGGACATCACTGTGTGCAAACGCCCTGATCGTTCTCGCATTCCCAATCCTGACCGTTACCCTGACACTGCTCACGCTTGACCGCTACATCGGTACCCATTTCTTTACCTCAGACATGGGCGGCAACATGATGATGTACGTCAACCTGATCTGGGCGTGGGGCCACCCTGAGGTATACATCCTCATTCTGCCAGCGTTTGGTATCTTCTCTGAAGTTACAGCGACCTTTTCGCGTAAGCGCCTATTCGGCTATACCTCTCTGGTATGGGCAACTGCAGTTATCATGGTTCTGTCATTCATCGTATGGCTGCACCACTTCTTCACCATGGGTGCAGGAGCAAGTGTTAATGCCTTCTTCGGTATTGCCACAATGATTATCTCGATACCGACTGGTGTTAAGATTTTCAACTGGCTGTTTACGATGTACAAAGGCCGTGTTGAATTCACTTCAAGCATGTGGTGGACGATCTCGTTCCTTATCACTTTCACCATTGGTGGTATGACGGGCGTTATGTTAGCGGTTCCTGCTGCAAACTTTGTATTGCATAACAGCTTGTTCGTTATCGCGCACTTCCACAATGTCATTATCGGTGGCGCACTGTTTGGTTACTTTGCAGGTTTCACTTACTGGTTCCCGAAAGCGACTGGTTTCAAGCTGAACGAGAAGTACGGCAAGATCGCATGTGTTCTGTGGACAGTCGGTTTCTTTGTTACCTTCATGCCAATTTACGTGCTTGGTTTCAACGGTATGACCCGTCGTCTGAATGTTGCTGATAACCCTGAGTGGGCACCGCTGCTGTGGATTGCTGCTGTAGGTGTCATGATCATCGCAGCAGGCATCGCAACTCAGTTCTATCAAGTTTACGTCAGTATCCGTGACCGCAAACTGAACGAGGACGTTACTGGTGACCCGTGGGATGGTCGTACTCTTGAGTGGGCAACCTCTTCACCACCAGCGTTCTACAACTTTGCGACGCTGCCAAAAATCCATGACCGTGATGAACATTTCTACATGAAGGAAAATGGAGAAGCGTACAAAGCACCTGACCGTTACAAGCGTATCCATATGCCGAAAAACACATGGGCCGGCGTTGTAATTAGTGCATTCTCGCTAGCAATGGGCTTCGGTTTTGTATGGCATATTTGGTGGATGGTTATTTTCGGTACCCTGGGTATTGTCGCGTCTTGGATTGCATACAGCTTCGAACGCAACAAAGACTATTACGTTGAAGTATCTGAAGTTGAAGCAATTGAGCGTGAGCATCTGGCTCGTGTCCATGGCAAACAGCCAATTACCAGTGAAGAAGATGATTCTAAACCTTCTGACCTGAAACCAGCAGATTCATTGGCATAAGGGACTAAGAGCAGTTATGACCACAGAAGTAAAAAATACATTTGACCCAAACGTCGCTGCTCAGTCGCATGACGGTCATGATCACGATGATCATGACCATCACGACTACGCAGGTGATACGATTTTTGGTTTCTGGATTTATATCCTGAGTGACTGTTTGTTATTCGGTACTCTGTTTGCAGTGTACGCCGTATTCTCAAACAGCTTTGCTGGCCAGATTGAGCCAAAAGAACTGTTTAACCTGACGTTCGTGTTAGGTGAAACAGCCCTTCTATTGTTGAGTAGTTTCACTTTCGGCATCGCGATGCTGAAATCACACACTGAAGACATGCAAGGTATGTTCAAGTGGCTGGGTATTACCTTTGCCCTTGGTCTGTCTTTCCTTGTCATGGAGCTTTATGAGTTCTGGCACTTCAGCCACGAAGGTGCAACCTTCCACAGCAGTGCCTACTGGTCATCATTCTATGCACTGGTTGCAACGCACGGACTTCACGTGTTTGCAGGTCTTGTATGGATGAGCGTTTTGTTTGTCCACTTTAAACGTGATGGGTTCAGTGAAGAGAACAAGACCCGTCTGGCGTGCCTGAGCCTGTTCTGGCACTTCCTTGATGTTATCTGGATCTGTGTATTCAGTGTGGTGTATTTGATGGGAGTATTGTAATGGCAACTTCTTCAGAGCATGGCCAGGGCGGTCAAGCGCATGGTAGCGTTAAAGAGTATGTACACGGTTTGATTTACTCTATCGTATTGACTCTTGTACCCTTTGCCATGGTGATGGCAAACATGGGTTCAACACAGTTAATCGTTGGTGTGATCATGGTTTTTGCCGTCGCACAGATTATGGTACAGCTGGTGTTCTTCTTACACATGAACACCTCATCCGAGCAGATGTGGAACACCACTTCCGCAGTATTTGTGGTCGTAATTGTGGCCATTATTCTTGTTGGCTCGTTGTGGATCATGGATCACCTGAATCACAACATGCTGATGGGTCACTGATCGGATATCGCCATGATTAAACCTTATCTAAAACTCACCAAACCCGGCATTATAGGCGGCAACTTAGTTGCGCGTGGTGGCGTGCTTCTCGCTTCACAAGGCAATATCGATTGGTTGTTACTGTTGGCAGTTTGCTTCGGTACAACCTTGATTGTTGCATCAGGATGCGTCTTCAATAACGTGATTGATATAGATATTGACCGCCTAATGAAGCGAACCTGTGAACGTGAGTTGGTAAAAAAAGTAGTTCCCGTTTCCTATGCGCTTGCATGGGCAACGACACTCGGCATTGTTGGTTTTTACACACTTTATGCATTTACCTCACTTGTCGCTTTTGAATTTGGAGTACTCGGATTTGCTGTTTATGTAGGCTTATACAGCCTTCACTACAAACGTAAATCTGTCTACGGTACGCTTATCGGTGGCTTGTCTGGTGCGTGTCCGCCTGTTATCGGTTATTGTGCCGTAACAGGTCATTTTGATGCTGGTGCTGCTATTCTCTTCATTACTTTCTGTATCTGGCAACTTCCGCATTCTTATGCCATTGCTATATACCGTTTTGAAGATTACAAGTCAGCGTCTATCCCCGTTCTACCTGTTGAGGTGGGCGTAGCTCGTGCCCGTTATCACATTATCGGTTACATCATTGCCTTTGCTATTGCTTCTCTTGCACTCACCTATCTTGGTTATGCTGGAAGCTGGTACGCATTGGGTATGGGTCTGGTCAGCCTTCACTGGTTATATATAGCTAAAGTCGGTTATCAGAAAGTACCTGATGAGCAGTGGGGCAAACAAATGCTTCTTTGCTCTATCGCAAGCATTATGGTGTTCTGTGTGATGATTTCACTCGACTTTTCTTCTGAAAACATTACTGATTCTTTCCAAGCTAATACCCAAACCCCGGTGTTTGTGGAGCAAGGCTAATGACAAAAAACCCCGTAAAAATAGTGCTCCTTCTTGGAGCACTTGCCCTCGCCACTCTCATGGCTCTTTATTTCTACAACATCACAACACCTGTCGGTGAAAAGCAAAAACAACTAAAGGACTTGGGTGGACAGTTTCAGCTGAATAGCGTCAATGGAACAGTAAGTCTTGACCAGCTAAAAGGCCAAACCGTTGTGCTTTATTTTGGGTTTCTTAACTGTGCAGAAGTATGCCCTTCATCAATGGGCGTTATGTCTGCTGCATTTTCTCAGTTATCACCCGAGGCATACGACCACGTTCAAGGCATCTTTGTCAGTGTTGACCCCGGCCGTGATGATCTTAAATCACTCAACAAGTTTGCTAAATACTTTGACAAACGCATGCAAGGGATAACAGGCACTGAAGAGGAAATTCAGGCTCTGACCAAGCAGTATGGTGTTTACTTCGATCTGGTTGATATGGAGTCTTCAGAGCTAAGCTATACCGTTGACCATGCATCACGCTTCTACATTGTTAACGCTGATGGAAAACTTGTGGACGCAATGAGCCACACGACGACACCAATCGAGCTTGCTGCTGGCATTGAGCGTGCATACAACAAATACCTTGCAAAAAATTAGGAAACAACAATGAAAAAGACTTCTCTTTGTCTGGCTCTGATGCTGAGCTGTTTTCACCCTCTGGCGATAGCATGTAGCGATCATCATTCCGAGACTCAGGAGCCTTTAAATTATTCTGAGGTTCAGAATGTTAGCGATGTACTGACAATTGAGGGCGCGAGAGCAAAAGCAACCATTCCCGGCGTCAAGGTTAGCTCTGGTTATATGAAAATTATTAACAAGAGCGACAAAGCTATCCGCCTGACTAGTGCCACAACGTCAGTTGCAGATCATACAGAATTCCACCGTATGTTTATGCGCGACAGTCGTATGGCAATGCGTAAATTGGATGCGCTTGAAGTGCCAGCAAATGGTTCAATAGAGCTTAATCACCAAGGTTACCACCTCATGTTTATGGGTGTGCAAAATGCTTTTGAACCGGGTCAGGTGATTAAAGTCACCATGACAGAGGATAATGGTCAGACTCATGATGTGTTGCTGACAGTAACACCGATTAAGAAACATTGATCAGTCGGAGATAAGAGTATGAGACCTGTTCCCTTTGCCGCTGGTTTAGTCTGTGTATTTACGTCAAGTCTCTTCGCAACTGGAGTAAGTGCAGAGACATCAATGGACAGTGTACTAAAAAGCCAGTCTATCCCCTGCTCCACCGAGCTCAGGGTGCTTGCTGAAAAAACACTGAAAGAAAATCCGCATCGGATGCTGCCTTACAAAAATAAGTCTGACGATATTCATTTGTTCAATGCGCTTGCTGTAACCAGCTATCGTGACCGTGACAGCCATGTTACGTTCCATGGTGTCAAAAATTTCAGCGGTGGCTGTGATACTTCAGTTACTGAAAGCTATGTATTACAGACAGCGTGTGCAGATGCTCGTCATGAGGCATTCAGTAAATGGGATTTTCAGGGAAAATTGAATGAACACACATATGTTCTTGAAAGCAAGCGTATAAAAGGAAAACAGGCTTTTCTTACTGACCAGTTCAAGAAATACTGTTTGGTAACAACCAGGCAGGTTGTTGGTAATTGGTAATAGGCTTGAACCCGACGTTAAAGAGCACTCTTTTGAGTGCTTTTTTAGTTTTACAACCCAATACTCTATGATATTGAATTTCGTAAAACGGCTCCCAAATCAACTGCACAAAGACTCTAGACCCGTGAAATAATGGTAGTTTGAATAGATACGTCTATTCAGGAAAAACAGAAGTACCTTCTTTATGATCCCCATACCAAACTATGCCAATTATTCTTTTGATGAACTGCTCGACGCCAAAAATAATATTGATGGCGAGGAATACCCGGAGCGTTTCAGAGCACTTGAGCAGGAGATTGAGGCTCGACTCGAAAATAAAGAGCAAAACGCCGAGTTAATAGAAGAACTTGACGGAGAGAAGTTCAAAAATTTCTTTCGGCGTTTCTTTGCGCTTACATTGGACATTATTTTACTTTCATTCGTTTTGTGGGCTGTTGGTGCTGTTATGTTGCCGGATGCTCTCTCATCCCAGCCGGATATAAATCCGCCAGCCGAACTAACACAAGAATCTTTCATCGAGCTTCAGCAGAAAATTGAGGCCGCCACACAAGCCCAACAAAAATTAATTTCGGAGCATTGGGTTATAATCTGCGTCCATTATTTTGCTAATGCTTTCATTTTCTTGTTCTACTTCATCTTAATGCATTACAAGTTCGGACAAACACTGGGGAAAATGGCCCTGAATGTCATTGTTGTTGACAACGAAACTGAAAACAAACTCACCATGGCGCAATCAATTCGCCGTTCAAGCATAGATATATTTACAGGATTTTATTTTGTCACAACATCAGTGATTGAAATTATAAACATAGATACTCGAGAGCCAATCAATGCAATCATAATGGAATCTCCAATGTTTCAATTCAACATTATGATTTCGTTTCTATTACTCGGTTTGCATACAGCACAATACATAGTCCCACTGTTCAACAAAAAACGCCGAGGCTTGCATGATTACATTGCAGGAACTTTGGTCGTCAGAGCCGATTAACATCGTCTAGCGGAGGGCAGTCCTCCCTCCGCTATCAGCTATCAGAAATCTACCAAGACAAACTTCTTCCACCATCAACAGTAAGAATCTGACCTGTGATGTAACGACTAGATTCTAGATCGAGTATCGCTTTAGCAACATCCTCAGCAGTGCCTTTTCTAGCCAGAGGTACGGTGTTGATTATGTTCTCTTTCTCAGCATCATCCATTCCATTTTCCGGCCATAAAATTGCACCTGGTGCAATTCCATTTACCCTGATCTCAGGCCCAAGTTCGACTGCCAGTGATTTCGTCATCATCACATTGGCCGCTTTTGCCATGCAATAGAGGCTATGCCCTTTCAGCGGCCGATCGGCATAAATATCTGCAATATTAATGACACTGCCTGCCGAATCACGTAATGCCGCAGCACAAGACTGGGTAAGAAAGAATGGTGCTTTAAGGTTACTGCCAAACAGCGCATCCCAATCCTTCGACGTCGCTGAGTCAACAGGAGTTGGGTAAAACATTGATGCACTGTTTATAAGGCAGTTTAGTCGGCCCCATACGTTGATAGCCTCGATAGCTAAACGCTTTACCGCATTTTCATCACACAGGTCTGCCTGAATAACGGCTGCAGAGTCCTCGCGTTCAACATTCAACGCTGCAGCCAGTGCATGACCTTCTTCTAGTGAGCTGTGACAATGAATAACAACCTTAAATCCAGCGCTATGAAAGGTTTCAGTAATCACTTTTCCGAGGCGGCGAGCAGCGCCTGTAACCAATACAACTTTATCTTGGTTCATCCCTGAACGTCCTTTTCACATCAAGCTATCTTGGCTCAACGGTTGACCAAGGCCAGCGCTCCAGCGGCTGAAGCATAAATGGATGCCACAACATTATTCGCCGCCTTCGACTTTAATCGGGTAATAAACTTGGATGCAAAAAAGGCATAGCTGGCGTAGACGCTGAAAGAGATAGCTGCACCCGTACAGAGTATTGTTACTGCCTGCGCAGCCAGAGGTTTATCTGCAGAGATATAAACAGGTAGCAGCATCATATTGACAAGAATAACCTTGGGATTAGACAAAGACACCAATATTGCAGTGAAGAATATTCTCGCACGGCTTATGCTCCCAGCCTGCTGATGAGAAGATGGAGCCGCTCTCCATGCTTTGTAAGCCAGCACCAACATATAGGCAACACCTGCCCACTTAAGATAAATGAGAATATCCATATGACTCGACAACAACAGTCCCAATCCTGCCAGCACTATGCCCTGATTTAAAGCTGTTGCAATAGCAAACCCTGATGCGGCCATCAGGCCTCCCCGTATACCGTTGGTCATCCCTTGAGCAACGCATAGGCAGCATTTGCACCCGGAAGCGCAATTGCTGCACCGAAAGTTACCACATAGAGAAACCAAAGACTGATCGTCACACCTTACTCCTTATTTATTATTCACTACTTAACTTTATTTATGTGTTATCAGGTTAACGAATTTTTGCCGATCAGCTGACCAATCGACTCGCCCCAGACACGGTATCCTTTCACATTGGGGTGATACCCGTCCGTAGCCATTAGCTCCGGAGTTATCATCATATTTGCCGGGACAAACTGCCAACCGTTTTTATGGCACATTTCCTCAAGAGACGCGTTGAGTAACTTGGACCTTACGCCAAGAAACCAACTCAAAGGAGCAGGTAATGCGGGAAACTGGTGCATGGCTGGTACACCAGTGATAAACACCTTCGTCGAGGGGTCTCCGAACTTCTCTACGCAAGCACTGGTTCGTGTTCGCCATTTTTTGATGACTGTCATTCCTACCGTATCATTGACACCCATGGTCACGATAAGTAAATCGATTTGTTCATCGACAGCGGGCAACCTTAATATCTCTGATACTCTTGCACCACTTTTACCGACAACATGCGCTTTTATTCTTGTATTCGCCGAGGTTTCAAGCGTTCTCACTATGTTGGCTGTCAGGCCATCGGAAATGTCTTCAACCCCTACCCCAACAACTGTGCTTCACCGATATGCAGCAGAGAGAGTTCTTGCTGCTGGCCGAACGTCCTCTCACCCTTAGCCTCAGGAAGACGGACAGTATTCTCTTTTACCCGTTTGCCTTGCCGAATGATCACAGGCAGCAGCAGTAAAAAACAAAGCTGCAGTCCATATAACAAAATTACGCGCATTGGATTTCCATTTTCCTAAGAAATAAATTGGTTCAGCCCGCTATTTCACTGTTTGTCGGGTGACATAACCCTTCATCGCATCCTGCCACAGTAGACACCCAACCCTAATATGCTAACAACTCAACGATATCACTACATGAGAGTATGCAAAATGTCGCGTTCCCATAAAAAGCTACTTACCGCAATATTTCTGGACTCTCCGGGTCTTTTCTTTGTGAACTTCATAACTCCTGTGGTGATGCATCAGCAATTTCATTTAGAGGGATGGCAGCTTGGGCTGATATTTTCCCTTCAGGCTATCGGAGCCGTTGTTGCCTCAGGTCTGTTTGCCTTAGTGTTGAGTAAATCTTTCAGTAAGCGCAGTATCATATCAATAGCATCGTTGAATAAATGTCTCGCTTATTTGATTCTATTCTTTGGCATTATTAGTCAAGAGCTTACCGCTATTGTTATATCACTGATTGTTCTGGGTGCCAGTTCAGCGATCTTTACGTTGTGTTGGGAAACACATATCGCTGAAGACAAAAGCACTCAGGCCAAAGGTGAGCTTATTGGTCAGTGCTTTAAGTGGACTGGCATCAGCCAAATGATAGGTTCAACTATTGCTTTTACTATGATGGGGATGAACTACGGTCACTTACTGTCACAAGGTGATCAGATCATGGGAATCGTCATTTTTGCTATCGCCAGTGGATTTGCGGGTATATTCGGTAGATTGGCAATGTCACCCGCTCTTCCTCAACATCTTAGGCACTCTCTAGCTGAAAAAACACAAGATAAAGGTAATGTGGTTTTGATTGGCCTTCTTGCACTGGTGTTACTGGGACAAACGTCAGGATCTATGGTCGCGCCGTTTCTTGAGATGCATCTGCTCGAAAAATTAAATATTACCGATATCTCACAGCTATCTCTCGCATACGTGCCTGGCGCCATGTTATCGCTGCTATTCGCAGAAAAACTTGGCAAACTGGTGGATAATCTCAAGCCTGCTCATTTTTTTGCGATATTCGTCAGTGTCGGTGCGGTATCAAGCTGGCTCTTGGTGCAAACTGACTCACTATGGCAGGTTAGTCTGCTGTTTATGGTTGACTCAACCATTATCGTATCTGTTAGCATTATGTTGCTAAAACTGGTCTCGGAACTTTCGCCTCACCGCGTCGAAAACGGCTTAAGTGCGCTGTCTCTAGTCAGTAGTGTGGGCGCTATTATTGGTCCAGCACTGGGCGGTTTCGTCTGGAGCGCAGAAACCACAGAGGGTCCAATTTGGTTATCTGTTGGTATCGATTTTACAGTCGCACTTCTCGGCTTCTCTCTCTTTACACTGCTCACCCAAAAAGAGATAAAGCTTATCCACAGCAAATCTTCGTTCTAGTTCAATAAGCGGAACCTGCAAAACTGCGGGTTTCGGATAGATATTGAAAAGCTTTACAAATCACTATGTGAAGAAGAGATGAGTTCTCACCCTGCTGGACTATGGTTAGCACTGCTAGTGCTTATCGGCATTACCCATACATCATAAAACCAACAAACCACTTAAATGCATAACCAATAGTACTGACAGTGATCACACCGCCAGCCCACAGACAGATAAACCACAACCAAGGACGGACTTTATTCATGGTAGCCTTCATCAGAACTCACCTTGCCTCTAAACACCCAATACGAATACGCTGTATAAGCAATGATCATCGGTAGAAGAATCACAGCACCGGCTAGCAGAAACTTGAGGCTATTGTCTGGTGCGGCTGCCTCCCAGAGAGTGATCTCCCTTGGCACAAGATAAGGAAAAACACTGATAGCAAAGCCAGCGAACGCCATAAGGTATAATCCCAGTGTGCAAAAGTACGCCCTAAGAGGTTTTTGCACATTGAGTGAGTGCCACAGCTCGTAAGCACACCAAGCGGATACAGCTGGTATAACGAAAAACAACAGGGAGTTTGGGAAGCTAAACCAGCGTTGCGCGATAGGCTCGGACATTAGGGGCAGCCATACACTGACAATCCCTATCGTGCCTAAAAACCACAGCGTTAACTTTTTGCATCTTGCGTACAGCATCTGTTCAAGATGACCGGATGTTTTAACCAAAAGCCAACATCCCCCTAGCAGGGTATAGCCGAAGGTTACTGCAATCCCGCAGAAAACAGTAAAGGGAGATAACCAGTCAAACCAGCCACCAGCATATTGACGACCGTCAACCTCTATCCCTTGTAACAAGGTACCGAGTATCAGGCCTTGCGAAAATGTGGCCGTTAACGACCCGCCACAGAACGACCAGTCCCATAAGTATCTGCCCGCTTTGGTACGATAGCGATATTCAAATGCTACGCCTCTGAATATCAAACCCAAAAGCATGGCAATAATTGGCGCATAGACAGCTGGCATAACCACAGCGTAAGCCAGCGGGAAAACCGCAAACAAACCGCCACCGCCCAAAATTAGCCATGTCTCATTACCATCCCAAATAGGCGCTATCGAGTTCATGGCGGAGTCTTTGTCATGATCATTCAGGGTCGGGAAAAGTATCCCGACACCCAAATCAAAACCGTCTAAAATGACGTATGCCAACACAGCAAACGCAATCAGCCCAGCCCAGATTAACGCGTAGTCCAACTCCATATTTTACCCCTTGCCCGATGTCGGTGCAGGTTTGAGAGGGTGGCTACTGGCCAGTGTCGACGCTTCAACTGGCGAAAGCCGCGTGATGATTCGACCATCGAAATCTTCCTCGTACTTGGTCGGCGACTTCTTCATCAATCTAAGGATATAGAAGATACCCGCACCAAATATCAGGAAATACACCACGACGAAAGCAGCCAGTGAAGCACCTACGGCAGGCGCATCAATCGGCGACACCGACTGCGCTGTCGTGAGATATCCATAAACGGTGTAGGGCTGCCTGCCAACTTCTGTCGTTACCCATCCAGCAAGGATGGCGACAAAACCTAGCGGAGAAGACAGTAAGCAGAGCTTGAGAAACCAAGGCGTTTCATAGAGGGCTTTCCTTTTGCGTAGCCACAGACTCGCGACACCGATGAACAGCATGAGGAATCCGATACCTACCATGATCCTGAAGCTCCAGAAAACGATCGCTACCGGAGGGCGCTCCTCTTTGGGGACTGAGTCCAATCCCTTTATTTCGCCATTGATATCATGTGTCAGGATGATACTGCCTAACTTCGGAATCTCGATTTTATAATCAACCATCTCGGTCTCTTCATTGGGGATACCGAACAGAATCAATGGCGCACCTCGCTGAGTCTCAAAGTGCCCTTCCATTGCAGCCACTTTGACAGGCTGGTGTTCCAACGTGTTAAGCCCGTGAACATCGCCAGCCACTATCTGGAGTGGAGTGACGATAGCCGCCATCCACATCGCCATAGAGAGGCTCACTTTCGCTAACGAATTGTGCGGCGCTTTTAGCAGGTGATATGCCCCGACGCCACCGACGACAAACGCCGTTGTCAGGTATGCAGCGAGTACCATGTGTACAAGACGGTACGGGAATGATGGGTTAAAGACCACTTCAAACCAGTCAGTGACAATAAATCGCCCCATTTCATCTATTTCGAACCCAGCGGGGGTTTGCATCCAGCTGTTTACCGCGAGTATCCAGGTTGCGGATAACAAGGTTCCCCCAGCAACAACGGCAACAGCAAAGAAATGCAGTTTTTCACCTACGCGGGACCGCCCAAACAGCATGATGCCGAGGAACCCCGCCTCAAGAAAAAACGCTGTAAGGACTTCATAGCCCATGAGTGGCCCTAATACAGGCCCGGTTTTATCAGAAAATACCCCCCAGTTAGTCCCAAACTGGTAGCTCATAACAATGCCGCTGACGACGCCCATGCCGAAAGCAACTGCGAAGATTTTTGTCCAGTATTTTGACAGTTCCAGATATTTGTGGTCGCGGGTTTTCAAATGGAGCGCTTCAAGGACCATAATGTAGCTGGCAAGTCCGATAGAAAACGCAGGAAAGATAATGTGAAATGATACCGTGAACGCAAATTGAATTCTGGCCAGGTCTATAGCGAGTTCGCTCATATCCTTTCCACCTCGTACCAATAACCCTGTTAATTATGTATAAGAATAGACATACGATCACCTAATCGCGGTTATTTATACTGATTTTTAACCAAATATATGGCTACAGAGAGAAAGCAAGTCGATGTTTATGCGACGTTTGCAGAATAATGTACTAATTGAAGACAGCTTAAAAGGTATTAATTAGTGTTAATCTAATGGTGATACAGAGCACGTTTTTATTCGAATAAAGTCAATTTTTACAAAATAAAAGCTTAGTTAAAGTGAGGTAATTAGACGTTTTGTAAAGGCTTAATCACAAATCATTAGCGTGCTCATTAATCCAGAAACGCTTTTCAAAATAGTGAAATGATTCAGTTAAAACAAAAGTGAGAAACGCCTGAGAAAAACGTAAAGATTGCTCAATGATTGCACATTGGCAGAGAACTTCCGGGGACATTTGCGTGCCCTCTCAATGTTAAATATCCGTACAACATCACTTCAAACTCAGAGTGAGTTGCGTCATTAACACATGTTTGAGCCATGTCGACTGACCGAAAATGCCACCTTTTTACAGGCAGCCTTCGACATCATTCTATTGATAGATTTGCCAATATTGATATCTGCATCTTTTATTTAAAGAAGAGAAAATCGTGGATTTAAATAATTAATTATGCCGACAGCAACGATACAGCACGTCAATGAGACATCGTTAATTGTCTACTTCGACAGAGAACCTAACACAGACACGAGTACAATGGTCCGCCGAGGATTTATGGCGATAGAGCAACATTTATCGCAATATGTACTCGATATGATCCCCTCTTATCACTCTATTCTCGTGACGTTTAACCCCGAATCAATCTCTGGATCGTTACTTCAAACTGACATTGAAAAAGCACTCGAGGCTGCACCGTTTTTAGGAGGAGCGGGAGCCAACAACCGAATTTCAATCCCTGTCTATTACGGACCGGATGTGGGCTGGGATATTGAAGATGTAGCCGACCAATGTGCCCTATCCGTTTCTGAAGTCATACAACTCCATACGACGATGGCATACCGTGTTTTAGCTGTCGGTTTTTCACCTGGATTTGGTTATCTGGGTGAAACTGATCCCCGTCTTTCAATGCCCCGCAAAAACACGCCTCGACTCAGTGTACCGGCTGGTTGCGTTGCAATCTCTGAAAGACAAACTGCTGTATACCCCTCATCTTCACCGGGGGGGTGGCACATTATTGGCAGAACGCCAATGGTGATGTTTGACTGGCAACAATCTCCTCCGGCAAGACTTTCCGTTGGAGACGAGGTGAATTTTGAACCCATAACGAAAGAAGAATATATCGCACTTGGAGGACAGACTGATGATGCTTGAGGTTTTGCAGCCGGGACCACTTAGTCTGTTACAGGATAAAGGCCGCTTTGGTTTCCAAGATCAGGGGATAACGACTGGCGGTCCAATGGATGAGCATGCCTATGCGTGGGGAAATTGGCTTCTGGGCAATTCCGAGGATGCCACACAGGTTGAGATCACTTTGGGTATGGCCGCGTTTTTATTTCACCAGTCAATTAAATTTGCACTCACTGGGGCAGACCTTTCAGCATCTTTAGATGGCAAACCTATATTTCCTTGGTTTACTTATCAGGCTCAGGCTGGCAGCACGCTTAAGTTTGGCCGTCCTTGCAGTGGGATGCGCACCTATCTTTCAGTGCAGGGTGGATTTAAGGTTGGGCCAGTGCTCGGAAGCACGTCGACGGTATGCAGAGAAGGTATTGGCGGTTTAGATGGACAAGGTAAAAAACTTGAGCAGGGCGATCAGTTGCCACTACGAGCTAATGTAAATAGGTCAACAAACAAGGTTCCCCGTTGGGCAATTCCTGACTACGAAAAGCCAATAAAACTCGGTGTGATCCTCGGTTATCAATGTGAATTATTTTCTGACAGTGCGAAACAAGCATTTTTTTCCACTCCCTTTCGAATTTCTCAACACAGTGATCGAATGGGCTTCAGGCTTGAGGGCCAAGAAATAGCGGCCGATGACTATGATCTTGTCTCCGAAGGGGTTGGTTTTGGTTCAATTCAAATTCCCCCTGATGGTCAGCCAATCGTTTTGATGAAAGACAGACAGACTATTGGCGGCTATCCAAAAATCGGGGCCTTATCCTCGCTTTGCGCAGGGCAGCTTTCACAACGTAGACCGGGTACAAAGGTGTTTTTTACACCTATGAGTCTTGCTCAAGCAGAATCAGACTTAAGACTATTTCGTCAAGTCGTCAGTCGGAGATGACCGTCAAGACCGGAATGATCAATTAAGCATTAAGACCTAATTTAGGGCAATTATCACGAGAGGAAATACTGCCTCACAATCGATAATATATTAATAAACCTTTATTTACGGTGTGAACAACCGACATGCATACCCTATATTAGAGTAAAAATTCCAATCTATAATCCATGTTAAGGGACAAGCATGACTGGACTCACTTCACCTCTAACGCTGCCTTGCGGCGCGGTAATAAAGAACAGAATAGCCAAGTCAGCGATGACTGAAGGTCTCGCAAATATTCATGGCCGCGCCAACAAACGTCATACTACCCTTTATAAACGTTGGGCAGAGGGAGGCACAGGACTACTTATCACTGGAAATGCAATGGTTGACCATCGATTCTTGGAACGACCGGGGAATGTTGTGCTGACAGCTGAAAATGGTACTGAGCACCTCACGGATTGGGCTAAGGCAGGTCAGACAAACGATACCCACATTTGGACACAGATTTCACATCCAGGTCGCCAGTGCGCACGGATTGTCTCCATGACCCCACAATCTCCATCAGAAGTTAAGCTGGATATACTCAACAATTTCGGTAAACCGAAAGCCATGACTGAAGAAGACATTCAGCTTGCAATCCAGAATTATATTACGGCGGCTAAACTCTCGATTGAGTCGGGTTTTACCGGTGTTCAAATACACGGCGCACACGGTTATCTGATCAGTCAGTTTTTATCGCCTGTCACAAATAAACGCGACGACCAGTGGGGCGGCTCATTGGAAAACAGAGCTCGTTTTCTACTGGAAGTGGTCAGGGGCGTAAGAGAGGCACTCGGACCCAAAACACCAGTTGCCGTTAAACTCAACTCTGCCGATTTTCAAAAAGGCGGCTTCACGCTTGATGAAAGCGCGAAGGTTGCCGTCTGGCTTGCGGATAGTGGTATAGATTTGCTTGAGATTTCGGGTGGTACTTACGAACACGTTTCGTTTGTTGGCGGTAAAGGAGACGATAGCACCGCTGATGCACCACAGGTAGAAAAAAGGGAAAGCACTCGCAAGCGTGAAGCGTACTTTTTGGAATATGCGGAAGTCATCCAAAAAGCACTGGCCTCGTGCTCTCTTCGCGTACCTTTACTGGTGACAGGTGGTTTTCGATCCAGAGAAATGATGGAACAAGCAGTAGCAGAAATGGGTATTGACATGGTTGGGCTTGCCCGTCCACTATGTATCGACCCTGATTTCTCTAACAAGCTACTCAGTAAAGACGTGGATCAATTGCCTGACCCTGTGTTGACGCTAGGTACAGGTTGGTTTGGCCCAACCAGCAGTTCCAACAGTATGCGGACTCTCAACTCTCAAGCCGAAGTGACCTGGTATTACCGTCAAATCCTTCGTTTGTCAAAGGGTCAGATGCCAAAAGCAACCGTTAAGGCATCTAACGCATTACTCACCCATTTTTTACGGGAATTTAATATTGGTATTCGCCGAAGGTTGTTTTCCAAAACCTGACACATTGCATGCGGTGAAATGAGGGTGATCGGCGTAAAAATCAAATTCGTAATTACAATGTCACTAATGTGACAAGTACCAGCACGAAAGCGTAGCTTTAGACACAGATTACGACCATTTGATAAATGCAGCCGGACTATTATGTTCAGCAAATTCAGGAGTTTATAATGAACGTTAATGAATTTGAAATCGGTATGTTGGTTGAGTGCCAGAAAGGTGTAGGCCGTGTGACCAAGATTAACACCGGTGACAAAACTGTTGTCATAAATCAGCTAGATGGAGATGCCGATTTTGTTGTACCGTGCGACGAAATCCAACACCAACCCCAACTCCATGAAGGCTGTGAAACGTATTATTAAAGCTGTTCACTTCACGACTTACATCCAGTCATGCAAAGGCTCCCAGTGAGCCTTTTATTTTTTCTTTTTCTTTCTTCTCTTACACTTTGTTTTAAATGCCTGCTGCTACCCTCAGTATAAATGGATTTATGGACAAACTAGGGAATGAAAAATCTTGTCGTACTCTTTCTGAGTGTGCCTTTTTTGAAGGGATGTACCAGCTTAACTGATATTTATTGTGATGACTTTTCACTTTTACCATTTAATACCTACAGCCTAATGAGTCATGCCAGTGAACAGGCTATATCGCACCCGAAAGTGCATAACCAAGTCCGCCAAACCATGGCTGAAAAAGGATTGCAGTTGGATGAGCATAAAACAGATTTGTGGGTCAAACCGGGAGTGAGAAAACGCATTCAAACCACGATTTATCCACCAAGAAAAATACACAGTTTCCGCAATCCCGATCGACCAACAATTACTCCCCTCAAGACACATGTCGAAATCGTCAATGAGGTATATGTTGAGCTGATCGAGCCTCAATCCCAAGGTGTCGTTTGGCGTTATCACGCTCAGCGCTTACGCGACCGACCAGCCATCAAGAAATATGAAGATCCAGAACAAATTGCGGAAACTCTCGGTAAAATGTTATCTCGGGTACCACACAAAAAAACCAAATAAAGAATTGAAAATAAGTGTCTTGATATTAGTGTGTTCCGTTGGTGATTGAACAACACGAAGCATGAAAATAGCAACAGTAGAGTCATGAGTTTATCAACACTGCCTCCCCCACCACCTCCAGACGACTCTGTGGGAGGGATGTCTTGACTATCACCATGACTATTTACCTGTAACGTGACATCAGAAAAGCCACTTGCGCCATGCACCATGACATAGTATTGCGCCGTTTCTGCTTGCTCGATATGACAACTCTCCGAAGTGCCTAATTGAATCGAGCGGCAATCATATTCAGATAAAGTTGGCGCTTTATCTTTTCTTACGAAAAGGTCTGCGTCGCCACTTCCGCCAGCAAGCGAGAATTGCAAGCCCTGATTTAGAGACTCTGTTGCAGCTGAAGCATCATGATTGAAAACAAAATACAATTTATCTCCGCTCACTCCGTTCAGGCCTGTTACGGGTTCACCAGATGTAATTGACATTGCCGATGATTCAATTTCTCCTTCCTGATAATTAATAAGTGACAGCGTCACTCCTTGATAAGTCGAATACGCATGTAACATGACGTAAAATTCCGTGCCTGGTACACCGGTAACAATACATTCCTCGTTATTACCAAAACGAAATGGTCGGCAGTCGTATTGCGTTCTTGAGGGTTGACTACCCTCGTTGACATATAAATCGGCATCGCCGCTGCCACCACTGGTTTCCACACGCATCGATGTCTGTCCCTGTGGAATCGTGAACGAATAAAATAACTCGTCATCTTTTGTACCAAAAATATTCGTCAACGGAGAGTCCACCTGCAGCACTTGCGGTGGTAAAAGCACGGTATCCAATTGGATTGTGACTGCATCAAAAGCCTGCTGACCAGAAATGATGGCGTAATATTGCCCCGGCCCCTGAACAACAACGTCACAGTACTCTTCATTGTTACTGGTATCAGAAATACAGTCGTAGTCTGCTCCACTCGGCGGCAGATTGTATTTGAGTATCAAATCAGCATTGCCTGAGCCTCCGCTCAGTCTCAGGGAAGCGTTACTCACATTGGATGGCAACGAAAAGCTGAAATGAAGTTGTTCCCCTGCACCACCTGAAAGGCCTGAAACAGGCGTGCCACTGGTCAGCGTCGTCATTTGTCGGCATGGGTAAACACCAACCTGATTGAATGCCCCCTCAACATCTGCTGTCTCGTAACCTAAATCACTGGCTGCATTTTTTACACCACACCCCCCTTCATCGAAATCAGTGCCGGAGTCCCAATAGAGCTGATTTGCTCGCACAAAAACTTCAAAGGCTTTCTGTACTCCCCACCCATATTCCTCTGACAAGAGATAAAAAGCACGATTAAAAACACCTGAAGAATAATGCACATCCATACCTTCCGAATACTGGCTGGCATGTCCAATAGACCTCCCATCGTCGGAGGGGTTGATAAAATATCGCAGACCTCCGGCCAATTTCATAATGTCGCTACCCACTGTCCAGTCAACACTGCCTTTCCAGTAAAACTCGGCGGCTTCACCCGCGATATCTGAAAAAGCCTCGTTGATACCACCGGACATGCCATAGTAATCAAGGTCTGAATTTTGTTCAGTGAAACCATGACTGACTTCATGCGCAGATACATTTACATCCACTAAGGGGTAAAAGCTCGATCCGCCGTCACCAAAGGTCATTGAGCTGCCATTCCAGAATGCATTTTCATAGTTATTGCCATAGTGCACTCTCATTACCAACTTAAAGGAAAGGGGTGCAACGCTGAACCAATCCTGATACATATCAAACACCAGTTTGCCGAAGAAATGGGCATCATTCAGTGGTGAGTAAGCACCATTTATCTCTTTGTACGTATTGGTGTTAGTGTTATCAGTGCAGTCATAAGTGAAAGGTGTGCTTCCCGTTGTGCCGTGGTTAAGATTTACCGTCGACACATAATCGTTCGTCATTTTACATTTGTTGCCCGTTTTCTGAACCTCAAAGGCGCTGTAGTCAATGCCATAATAATACTGTCCCGTTTTCGCATTGCCACCAGGGCCTCGACCGCTTACATGAGCTAACCCCTCCCAGCGCTTAAGTACTTCACCCGTTTTTGCATCAATTATCGCGTAAGGTCGCGAAGGTTTTCTGCCGGGGATAAAAAAGTTAGTCACGTAGACCAGTCGTGGTTTATTTTGTTCATCAAGCCAAATCACCAGCTCACTTCTCTCGTTTTCGACTTCCTTATAAGGTCTGAGTGGAACACCCGCTTTACCCTGGCGACTCATTGCAAGAGCCTGATCCTCACTGATAGATGGGTATGCATCAAAAGGAGTCATCTCTATGTCCTGAAGCGCTTTTCCTTGCAGCTGTGCATGACGTCCAGTGGAAAATTCAGAAATCACCCGTGCATTTCTTACTCTGACACCCTGAAAATATTGCTGATGCACGTATTTTGTTTTGCCATTGGGTAAGGTAACGATCCGATGAAGTCTGAAGCCATCTTGTTCTCCTTTCAGAAATGCACTCAGCGGTTGAGATGCATCAGGGAGGAGTGATGATTGAGTGAAGGGCTGCATTGACGCACCCGTTACGCTGGGAATGTGGCCGAGGAACAGTATTGCGGCAGTGAAAAGTATCCTTTCTTTCATGTTACCCCTGACCAATAAAATTTTTGAAGTCACTCGCATTAATCGTGGTCAAAAAATACCGCTCAATAAAGGATCTTCTGAATTATTTTTTATATTTGTGATTTATTAATGAGATAGATTTTTAGGGTTCATTCTCTATTGAACATTTCTGCTAAATGAGTAGAACCACGGTTAAACTTTTTGACAATTGAAGTTCAAAATCTCTTGGATATCCGCAAAAGCGTGAGAAAAGCAAACTGTCATTTTTGTCGTGCAGCAATCTCGTCTGCATCAATGTGTTCTGTACATTGTTAATGTTGGCCGGTCTTAGCCGGGGCATTAAAAAATCATTTTGCACTCTGACGGCTCAATACAGAGATACTTTTATGCCAACTCGGTGTTTACAGACAGAATTGGACGAAGCGTTAAACAGGAAATGTTGAAGAAAGTGAACGCTAAAAAGTAATAGATGATTACTTCGTTCAACTCAGGAGTATGTAATACGAGCCAAATAGCGCAGTCTAACTACATAATTAAAAAAGAACCTGCTAACTCCATATCAATAAACAATACTCATTAATAGAATCTAAAATAAAAACAATTATTTAAATATTTGGTTGGCTCTATTGACTTAATCGGGAGGAAAAATGACTAGCAACCGACCGGATATGAAGGCAAATTTAAGACCTTGAGTTCTCAACCAACGACTAAAAATACAGCGACTGCCTATCAGGTCACAGCCCTTGCATTAATGGCCATGGTGATCGGTGTGTTAACATCCACCGTGGCAACGGGTTTTGTTGCAGCCGTACAATGGCTGAACGATTATCTCTACATTTCTCCAATAAGCCGCGTAAAACTTTACTATTCCGTCCTCCTCTCTTCCGTGGTGACTATTACAGTCACGACACTTGGTGGTCTGCTCACTGGCCTTTTACTTCATTATCTGTCAAATGAGAAACGGCCCCTTGGACCACCTGACACTATTTTAGCTGTACAACTTAATAAAGAACTACCTGATACCCGATCAGGTGTTGTGTCCACCTTGGCTTCTATTATCTCTCTCGGCTGTGGGGCGTCTGTTGGTCAGTACGGACCTTTAGTATATCTGGGTGCTCTGGTTGGCAATATAATACGAAAATGTCAGATAACCTCTGACGATACTCGTAATATCATGATTGCCTGCGGCGTTGCCGCCGCCATCTCTTCAGCTTTCAGTGCTCCAATTGCCGGACTGGTATTTGCACATGAGGTGATCCTACGCCACTTTTCAATGCGCGCTTTTGCCCCTACTACCATCGCATCTGCCGCTAGCTATATTTTTTCTGACTTCACATTCGACATTGAACCGTTATTTTTAGTCGACTTTGTTGGCGTTGAACATGGAGTAGAGTTTCTACTATTTGTTCTACTTGGGCTGTTTTCCGCCTGCTTGGCCCTGATTTTCATTTCATCGCTGCTTCATGGTCAAAAGTGGGCTAAGTCAATTCCTCTACCCTTATTTATAAAGCCAGCATTGGCCGGACTGATTCTGGGCTGCTGCGCACTGCTTGTTCCAGAAATTCTGGGAATTGGCACTGAAACAATGCGGTTTGCCACTATTGAAGGCGCATTTTCGTTACCTGAATTACTATCAATCATGTTGATGAAGCTAGTCGTCACTGTCTTATGTATCAGCTTCGGCTTTGTTGGAGGTGTATTCAGCCCCTTACTGTTAATTGGTATTTTATTTGGCGCATTTAATTGGATGCTGATCAACGACGTCTTCGAGCTAATCAACTCAGGCATTACCGTTTATGCGATATGTGGAATGATGGCAGTGACTAGCCCTGTGATCGGGGCACCACTCACCTGTATTCTCATCGTATTCGAGCTGACCAGAAACTACGAACTCACAATTGCTGCCATGGTTTCAGTCGTATTTTCTAATTTGCTTGTCGCTAAGGTCTATGGGCGCTCGCTGTTTGATAGCCAGTTACTCAGTCGCGGCTTCAATCTCGCAGAAGGTAGAGATCAAGCGATTCTTCAGACAACCACAGTGCAAGATGTAATGAGAAATGATTTTCCAATAGCCTGCATCGATGAGTCTTTGACAAACATTTTCAATAGACTGGATTCGTCACCTTGGAGTGAGGTGTACATCATCGAGAATAATGGCAAATTCCTCGGTACCCTCCGACCAACAGCCACGTCTTCCGCTCATTTGAAAGATTGTCTTCACTCGCCGCGATTATTGTTCTCAACCTCTACAACACTTTGGCAAGCGATGGAAAGCCTAGAAGGCTTTGTTGGTGATGCTGTCCCCATTGTCGATGATGAAGGTAAACTGATCGCTGTGGTAACTGAAGCAGATGTTATATCTGCGTACATGCGGGTTGTTCATATGATTCAGAAAGAGGAACGTGCATCGTCATAAATTTAATAATGAGGCCACATGACGATAATGACCACATATCTAGGTGCGTCAATGGGGAGCGAATTTTCTGCCAGATAAATGAGAATAGCGTAAGGTTAAGTTTGAACTAGGCTAATAGTGTCATGTTTTAACAGTTTCGGTATGACTATCCGCGTTTTTACTTTGTTGGCGCTATTATTTGCCTTTCCTCTATTTGCAGATTCACTTGTCGTCGCCTCCCGTGGCGGCGTTTATAATGACACACTCAAAAAGACTATTATTACTCCTTTTTACACTGAGACAGACATTTATATATCCCTCCGCTCTCACAATGACAGACTGCTTTCTGAACGTGAACTAACCATTGACCACGACTGGGACGTAATAGAAATGCCTGAGACGCTGGCGATAACAGCGTGCGAAGGAGGCGTTATTCGGATTCTGGAAGTCAGTAATGTTCTCAAACCAATCGGTGACTTCTCTGCCGAGCAGGACTTTGCGCCACGGACGATAAGAAAATGCTCTGTTGCTCACCAATATGTCACCACACTGATCGCCTTCGATGAACAAGCCTTCGGAGATAGGCCACCCAAACGAATAGATGATTTCTTCAATGTGACCGATTTTCCGGGAAAGCGAGGACTAGAGAAGAAGCCGGACACACTTTTAGAATGGGCACTTCTGGCACAAGGCGTACCTACCCAGCAAGTTTATCCTTTACTCAGCACAGAACGGGGTATTGATTTAGCACTAAAGAAGCTCGACGACATCTATCAACATATTGTCTGGTGGCAGGATGCAAGAGAGGCCAGAGAATTACTTTTATCGGGTGAAGTAACAATGAGTAGCGGATATGACAGTGAGCTGGCTCCATTGGTTAAACACCTCCCTTTTTCAACAATAAATGATGGAAAACTCCGTGTTCCCTTTGTTTGGGCCATTTCCTCGCAAAGTGTCAGGATCCAGAATGCAAAGAAGTTTATTACCTATGCAACATTGCCCATTCCAATGTCTAAGTTGGCAAAATCACGTTTTGCCCATCCAACTCGCTATACCGCGATTAAAACCGAAAACAAAAATAATCGACAGTTTAGGACCAGTACTGAAGGGACAAGAATATTAATTCAGGACAGTGATTGGTTCGTGGCGACAAAAAGTATTCGGCAGGAAAAATTCAAAAAGTGGCTAAAGGAAAAATTACTGACTTTTAATGATGGCGGCTGACGGCGTCAGCCAAATACTCATTTAATGGCAAGTGTATTGATCAAGCTCAGTGACTTCTATTCTCTTTCCATGAAAAACACTTGGATTAACCATATCATCAAGACGGGGATCAGACAGCACCGACGCCATTCCCAAGCGGCGAATTTCATGCGAAGGCCAGATGATCCAGAATAAAACGATGGAATTTCTATCAGCCCTTAAATCTTCTGGCTCGAGGTATTTTTCGAGGCGGTCATCCTGTACTGGAACAACTTTCAAAGCGCCATGCTTACGAACAAGGGGTTCAGAATCATTGATACAGTCCATATAAGACTGGCAAAGCTCTTTTGGTAGTGCAGTGACTAATCCATCGACATAAATCATAAATAATTTCCTTATTTGTAGCTTTTTTTATTTTCGAATAGCTCCTTTAATCAGAAAACATCAGTAATTCTATGTAACCTCATGCATCTAAAAGAAGGCTAAGCTTCGAACCGGAAGTATTTTGATTTATTATCTTGGACTCACCACTATGACGATGACCCATTATTGAGACAGTAGAGTTATGAAATTCTCTCTCTACACTGGTCAGACTTTTCAAAAAACAATTAAGAGATAGATATTGCCCGTAAATCGAGAGTAATTACAAAACACACCTTCGGATACTCAGAGATTAATTGAGGTCATACAAATGATCACAAATTGATAATTTGTCAAAAACCGTCAGAAAACACCAAGAAATATCAAATGAATTCTTTAGCTACTTTTCATCGCTTTTGATTCTCTCTCATTAAAAACAGAGTGTTTTGATTGTCTCCGTGAAAACCAAGCACAATTATTGACCACTGCATTACATCCCCCTTTACAGAGAATGGGTAAACATGTTCTGATTTATCTGCAACGTAATCAGACAAGGTTCGATGCCACAGTTCACGTCAGCTAAATGTCTTTAGAATGACAGCCTCAATTCTCGTTCAAAGAAAGGGCAATAAAAACTGGACCTACCAAAGCTGAGCAACTGTAGTGTTTCAACTTGTATCCAAGTACAACTAGCCGAGATAGAAATGGAAGAAAAAGTAATGACTGGCGAGGAGCTAGTCGAAATCGTTAAAAATCAGTTGGCAGACAATAATCCGAAAAAAGTCACTGAAACCCTGATGCGACTGAGAATGACAGGGCATAGTCGGGAAGAGGCGATTGAATACATGGCGTGCGCTCTAATGGTCGAAGTTTACGACGTCGTGAAAAATGATGCTGAATTCAATCACAAACGCTATGAAGAGAACTTAGATTTTCTCCCAGATATGCCATGGGAAGAAGTGTAAAAAGGGAAAATAACGTGAAACGCTATCTTTTTTGGTAGTAGTTTTACTGCAAAGTACGTCAGTGCTGCCAACTAATCACTCAATAGTATTAGGTTGAAGAGAAAGATGCGTAATACTCATTATGATTTGTTGTGTTCACTGACGGCTTTTAAAGTCAAAAGTGGAATATTCGTGTATTACTGACCAAGTATTCCATCATTAGAAAATGTGCGGTTAACTTTTAGAGCTGCATGTCGGTTTATCAAATACCCCCTGTGCTTAAACGTAAAAGAGTGTTTTGGTGAGTGCAATGCAATAGGCTAAATTGGGTCTAGTGAAAATGTAGATGATTGATGGGAGCAATATTTCTATTATACTCATCGGCACTAAGTAAAAATGTGTAGGATAATATTTCACGGGTCGTACGCTTCTACTCGTTACCAAATTTCACTTACTTGTGCCAACTCAGCCTCACAGGACTGACAAATGAACCATGGCCCAATATCATACTCTTTGCGAAGCAACGAGATTGATCGCTTGGCTTCAGCCATGATGCTTTTATCACCACTCAAATATTTCTTCACATCTTCAAGTAGCATCTGCACTACCGGGTCTTTTACTAATTCGTTGTTGCTCATTTTATTCACTCATTAAATAAAATCGTATGAACGTTGGTGGTAATACGCACCACTGATAGTTTTTAGATCTCAGTCTAAAAGAAATTGAAATATCTATATGATTATCAATGGGATTAGTCAGTAATACAAGTTGATTGATTGACGTACTACACAATTGTTACAGATTTGTTTTTATTTCACTGACGAATATGAAAAGTGAAAAGTAAATGTCGTACCAATTACAATTTCGCGTTTTTTCTTTGAACACCCTACCCTTAAGTTTCAAGATATATTGTTTGGGGACTCGCCGAATGTTAAAACAAAAATTAGATACAAAGTTAAACCAATCCAGAACAACAAAAGCTCTTCTGTTTGCTACGACGTTAGTCTTTATACCCGTTTTGACAGCGTGTTCAGACCACCCCCCGATAGCGGTTGACCAGTGCGGTAAAGTTATTGCACACGCCAAGCAAGTGTTAGGAAGTATGGCACCCGATAACGCTACTCTCATGTCGCAATGTCAGGCGGCAACGGACAGTGAGCGTGGTTGTGTTATGGCAGCAACCAAAAAAGGACAACTGGCGCAGTGCATGTGAATATGGCTATTCCCATGATGTCATGCTTTCTCCGCCCTCTCCTTGCCTTTACCCGTATTTAAACCGCATAAAAAAAGCAGCCAATGGCTGCTTTTTTCGTTGAGTGTGAATTATCAATTATTCAGTATCATACGGTTACCGATTCTTTCGGTGTGTTCTTACGGAATAGCTTAGTAACACCACCTACGCCTCGGAACTTATCGCCAATATCTTTCAGCATAAGATATAGGCAAGGGACCAGTGTTAAGCTTAGGAATGTTGCAAACAACACTGCAAAACCAAGCGCTACTGCCATCGGAACAATGATTCTTGCTTGCAGGCTCGTCTCAAACATTATCGGTAAGACACCCGCGAAAGTTGTAATTGATGTCAGCAATATTGCACGGAAACGCGCACAACCCGCTTCAATAACAGACTCTTTCACCGACAGACCACTGGCACGGGCTTTGTTGATATAGTCAGTCATGACCAACGAGTCATTGATAACAACACCTGCAGCAGCAATAAGACCGAACACAGACATAGTACTCATATCAATGCCAAAGAAGTAATGCCCCCATATAGCGCCAGTCAAGCTGAATGGGATTACCGACATGATAATCAATGGCTGAGCATAGCTTTTTAATGGTACAGCCAGCAGAATGTAAACAACAATCATACCCGCAATAAAGAACAGTATTTGCTGATCCATTTCAGCTTGCTGTTCTTCCACCGACCCACTCAATTCTGTCTTCACGCTCGGGAACTTAGCCGTTAGATCAGGGAGTATGTTTTCGCGAATATTTTTCACAACCTCGCCAGGTTCAACAACCTGATCATCGATTGAGCCGTAAACATAAACTGAACGGAAACCACCTTCACGACGAATCGAGCTAACCCCCGGTTTTTCGACAATATTCGCAACGTCACCCAACATCACCTTACTACCATTGGGCACAGTGATGACGGTGTAACGAAGTGCGGATAATGCTTCACGATCGGCTTTCGGATAGCGGACCATAACCCGCACTTCCTCGCCATCACGTAAGAGACGCTGAGCTTCTCCCCCGTAAAAGCTTCCACCAACTTGTTGAGCGACCGTTGACAGGTCTAGGCCCAAATCATACGCAACTGGCTTAAGGGATAATTGAAGCTCTTTGCTGCCGGTATCGATACTCGAGGAAATATCGTACAGGCCTTTTTGACGTTGGAGAGAGGCGATCAGATCTAAACCGGCACTATTGAGTGTTTCGATATCTGAACCAAAAAGCATGTAGCCAAAGTCACCACTGTCCCCACCACCCATCAATGAATCTTGAATGGTCAGTGATTTGACGCCTGGCATCGCAGGTATTTGTTCTCGCCAACGTCTTGCAAGCTCAAAGGTATCTAAGGGACGGAGCTCCTCGTCTACGAGCTTCACGACCAAAGTGCCTTGGTTACGACCCCGGGTGAATGACAAGACACCGTCAACCATTGGCTTGCCCGTCTCTGCTTCAGTCTCTTTGTCTACACGAGACACAATCGACTCAAGCTTTTTAACTACATCCAGTGTCTGTGCACTCGACACAGTATCGTTCATTGTCACTCTGATGCTTGGAAAGTCATGAGGGATTTTTGGGCTTGGCACAAACCGAACGTTCCCGGATGAAATCAATCCAGCACTGATAAGAAGTAAGCCTACGAAGACTGAGAAAGTTGTCCAACGCCACTTGATGCAAGCAGTTACAAAACGACGGTACGGACCATTAACAAATCCAAAGAAAACGCGGTTAAATTTAGCCCTGAAGCTGTTCTCTTTGACGGGTGAAAATCTTGTATGTGCCAAGTGTGCAGGAAGAATTAACTTCGATTCAATCAAGCTAAAGGTCAGACACAAAATTACCACTACAGAGATGCTCGCAAAGAACTGCCCTTGCGGTCCACTGGCCATCATAAATGGAGCAAAAACGGCTATCGATGTCAGTACACCAAATGTTGCAGGCGTAGCAACTCTCTTCACACCCCGAACAACATTATCAACGCCACCGCCATTTTTCTCGATTTCCGTGTATGCACTCTCTCCCATTACAATGGCGTCATCGACAACGATACCCAGCACCATAATGAAAGCGAATAAACTAAGCACATTTATCGTAACGCCGAAAGCTGGCATAAACATAATTGCGCCAAGGAAACACACCGGAAGCCCGACCATTACCCACATAGCCAGTCGCAGACGCAAGAATATCCCCAAAAGAATAGCGACAAGAATGGCACCTTGGAGAAGGTTCTTGAGCATCATGTCCAGACGGCCATTCAAGTAGTAAGTCATATCAACTACAGGAACCAGCGACAGGCCTCGCGGAAGCTCACCCTCCTTCTGCGCAATGTACTTTTTCACTGAATCAGCAACAGTTATCGAGTTTTGCGAAGCAGTTGCTTTTACAGAAAAGTAAATCGCATTCTGGCCAGAGTAGTTGAAGTAACGGTCACCTTCAGTGAATCCATCTTTGATGGTGGCAATATCACGCAACAGTACCTTCGAACCATTCGGTCCCAACTTTACTGGAATTTTTGCAAATTCTTCACCACGGTAAAACTGGTTCTCAATACGGACTGAGATCAACCCGTTGTTAGTATTGACCTGACCCGCTGAAAAGTTCGAAGAGTAACGTCGAATTGCAGTCGTCACATCATTTAATGTGAGGTTATATTTCCTGAGCGTATCGGGCTCGACCTCAATAGCCACCTCTTCTGAAGGTGCATTGAACTCGACAATAGAAACATTGTTAAGTTGTAACAGTTCTTTCTCTATTTCCTTGCCTATTGGCTTAAGTTCTTCAGTCGCCCTGTCACCTGCCAAAACCAGCTCGATAACATCTTGCTGTAATTCAACCTGAGTAACGGAAATGGGCTCCATAGCCGATGGGAAGCCTGAGATTGAATCTACTTTTTGCTTTACTTTGTCGAGTACTTCTTTAAGGTCAGCATCTGTGTTTATCTCAAGCTGCAAGCTGCCAGAGGCCCTGCTAGCCCGCGATGTCATTTTCTTAATTTCTGTGACATCTTTCAGCGACTCTTCGATTTTTATCAAGATACTGTCTTCGATTTCCTGCGGCGATGCACCCGGATAAGAGGCAGTGATACTGACGTAGTTAAGGTCGATGTTCGGAAACATCTGACGTTGTATCGTAAAGTAACTGATAAGTCCGATGATGAGGATAAAAATCATCAGCAGATTTGCCGCTACCGAGTTGTTAGCAAAATAGGCTATCAGCCCTTTTTCTTTATTCGTTTCCATCGAATACCACCTTAGTCAAGCTTGGTATCAGTCGCATCATCGGATGAAGCAACAACAACTGGCATACCTTTTGATGGATAGTCAGGCACAGTGAGCACAAGTGCATCATTGTCTTCCAAACCATATTGCACATAGAAGAACTCGCCAGACTCTCTCACTACTTTCACTTTGCGAGATTCTAACTGGCTGTCTTTATTGACAATCCAAACCAGATTATCGCTAACCAGTTCCTGTGGTAGTTTGAATACATGATTTAAACGCTGGCCGTTAAAAGACACTTCAACAAAAGAACCAAACTTGAGTGGTGTTTTTTTGCTATTCAGTCCGTAGGGGTCGTCGACGCGCACAACAACGCTCGTCATTCTGGTCGCTGAATTGACAATGCCAAGATCACGAACAACGGTGCCTTGCCTAACGCGCTCAACATCGCCTTTCTGGGTCACTGTCGCTGAGATACCTTCAATTTTTTCAGGTAAAAACTTGTTATCAAAACCAGCAATTGGCACCTGTACTTCTGCAGTTTCAACATTGTTCAACACGGCTACGCGTGATCCGGCACTGATAAACTGGCCAACACCAATGTCACGTGACACCACTAGCGCATCAAACGGCGCTGCAACATCACATTTTTCAAGGTCGCGCCTTGCACGTTTCAACGCTGCCTGAGCAGATTTGACATTCGCTTGGGCACTCAGCAGTTGGGGTTTACGTAGATACAAGTCTGTCACTTGTTTGTTATTAAGCGATTTAGCTTGGCTCGCTGCTACCTTACCTTTTGCTTTTTCCTCAACAAGCGTTGCCTGAGCACTTGCAAGACTCGCTTCGGCTTGAAGCACTGCCGCCTGATAGTTTGCTTTCTCGATAGAAAACAATACTTCACCGCGTTTAACGATACCGCCAACAACGAAATTTGGGTGCCAACTCGTTACCGCACCAGAAACCTGTGCGGAAAGCTGTGTGGCTTCAAGAGGAGTAAGCTCGCCGTAACCAGTGATTTGAACATTGTGGTCAATGCCTGAAATGACTTCTGTGCTGACAGTTGGCTCGTTTCGTGTTTCTTTCTTTTCTTCTGGCTCAGGCTTATTTTTAGCCAACGCTGAATATGCACCAAAAGAGCCGATCAATATCAACACAGGTAACAGCCAGCGGAATAGTTTGGTTATCATTATCATCCCTCAGAGAACTAAAGTTATTTTCTGTTACGAACAAAGTTGTCAAAAAAATCAGATATTTGGCTGATTAGTTCAATCTTTGAACCGTTTTCAAAGAAATATCGTCCCATTATCGATGCGTTATTATACTTTTTGCAACTTATATAACAGTTTTGAATAGCTGGGAAGTGAGTAAATATGCCAGTTTTACGAGCAATGGCTAACTTTTTTCGAGGTTATTTTCCGCGATGAACATTGCACTCAAACAAGATAAAGGTTAATGAGGGCTGTGTAGCAGATGATTAGGTATATTACTCTATTGGACGGCCGTAATGGACTAACGATTCAGAAGGTAATCAAATAAAGATGTCGGACGACATTGACTGTCACTCGTGCAAGCTATTATCCTCCACAGCGTTTACTTTTTCTGAGGTAGAGAAACGAAAAATTGAAGAAATATCGTCGAGGATAAGATAGAGACAAGGAACTAAAATCAACGTTACTAATGTCGCAAACAACACAGCAAAGGCAAGTGAAACCGCCATGGGTATGACAAATCGCGCCTGCAGACTGGTTTCAAACATGATAGGTAAAACACCCGCAAAAGTAGTCACAGATGTAAGTGTTATTGCACGAAACCTCTGACAACCTGCCTCAACGACAGCCTGACGGATAGATACTCCTTTCTTCCTTATCTGGTTAATAAAATCAGTCATTACTAATGAGTCGTTAATGACTACACCCGCTGCTGCAACCAGACCAAAACTCGATGTCATACTTACGGCGACATCGAGAAAATAGTGCGCAAATATGGCCCCAATGAAGCTAAAGGGGATGACCGACATAATGATGAGGGGCTGCCAGTAACTCGAAAGCGGAACGGCAAGAAGTATGTAAACCATGATCATTGCAGCGACGAAAAAAACCAGTTGTTCGTTCTGCTCATCTTGCTGGTCTTTTATCGCACCACTCAGCTCCAATGTTATTCCGGGAAAGCGTTGTTGCAAGGTGGGTAAAACGTCTCTTTTAATGGCATCTACCGCTGCCTTGGGTTCCACAGTAGCTTCATCAATAGAACCAAATACATAAATTCCCCGAAGTCGATTCTCACGCCTGATTTCACTGACACTGGGCACCAAACTTATCCTGGCTACATCACCCAGCATAACCTGCTCTCCGTCCGGCGTAGTGATCACTGCATAATTCAAAGATGCAACAGAGTCTCTGGTTTCACGTGGGTAGCGGACCATCACTCGTATATCCTCACCGTCCCTGTTAAGGCGTTGCGCCTCACCGCCATAGAATCCCTCGCTGACCTGTTGGCCGACATTCTGCAGATTCAAGCCAAGGTCATAAGCGACGGGTAACAGCTCCAAACGAATTTCAAGGCTGTTGAAATCAGCCGTAGACGAAATATCAAACAGCCCTTCCCTGTTGGACAGTTGTGACATCAGAAGCCTACCAGCATGTTTGAGATCATTGATATCATCGCCGAACAATAAAAAGCCGAAATCATCACCTACCCTACCACCAGCATTTACCGTGTCGACGATCACCAACGACTTCACCCCTGCAATTGGAGGCATTGCCTCTCTCCATCGCCGGGCCAGCTCAAAGGCATTTAACGGTCGAACACTCTCATCCGCCAGCTCAGTCACAATCGTCGCTTCGTTTACTCCCTTGTTAAAGGCAAATATGCTTTGGATAGATTTTAATCCCGTTTCTTCTTCTATTTGGCGATCAACCTCTTTAACAACCCCAACAACTTTTTTTGTCGCTTCAACTGTCTGCTCGCTGGATACCGTATTACTCATGGTGATTTCGATGATCGGATAATCATGAGGCACTTTTGGCACTAACGTAGATCGAACGAAGTTGCCGATAATCAGGGCAACAGTCAAAAGCAATAGCCCTATAAAGACAGACAGTACAGACCAGCGCCAACGAATACAGCTCGTCAGTAATGATCGAAAGGGACCATTAACAAAACGAAAGAAACGTTTGTTGAATCTGTCACGCCACCCACCACTTTTTATCGGCGAGAATTTAATATGGGCCAGATGAGCAGGTAAGATTAGTTTTGATTCAATAAGGCTGAAGGCCAGACACAGAATCGCCACAGTAGCAATCCCGAAAAAGAAGGTACTGTTGCTCCCCGTTGAAAAAAGAAAGGGGGTGAAAACAGCTATAGTGGTTAATACACCGAACGTTGCTGGTGTTGCAACCCGTCTTGCTCCTCGAATAACATTATTTACACCACTGCCATTTTTCTCTATTTCAGCACTGGCACTCTCACCGATGACAATTGCATCATCGACCACGATACCGAGCACCATAATGAAGCTGAATAACGTCACTACATTGATGCTGACATCAAAGAGTGGCATCAACATGACCGCACCCAAAAAACTGACCGGTAGGCCCATGATGACCCAGAATGCCAGCTTAACTCTGAGAAAAATGCCAAGCAGCAGCGCAACAAGTGCAGCTCCCTGAAGAAGATTTGTGAGCATCATGTCCAGACGAGCATTGAGGTAATAGGTCATATCAACGATTGTCTCGATACGAAAGTCAGGGGGTAACTCTCGGTTTTTTCTTCCTATATATTCATTAACACTGTTCGCTATATCAATCATGTTGTCACTGGTGGATGCGTGGACACTGATTGAAATTGCATTATCACCCGAGAACTTGGTATACCGCTCCCGCTCTGTAAAACCATCTTTAATCGTTGCAATATCTTTTAGCAGAACTGAAGCTCCGCCTTCCCCAATGATCACTGGAATCATTCCTAGTGAGGAAGCATCAGTGCTCTGTCCTTCAATTCTGACAGAAAGCACACCTCTTCGAGTCTTAACCTGACCAGCAGAAATATTCGCAGAGTAATTTTGAATAGCACGGCTTATCTGCGAAAGGGTTAATCCATATTTTCGCAGCATCAAAGGTGTCACTTCCACCGATATCTCTGGGGTTGGAGACCATACGCTGACATCTGTTACGTGTGGTAGGCGTCGAATCTCGTCTCCGATGTCACGGGTTAAATCAACGATCTCAAACAAGGGTTTGGGGCTGACGACAAGGAGCTGCAGAACGTCCTGCTTAAACTCTGCCATTGTGACAATCAATGTCTCCATATCAGTAGGAAAAGAGGAAATCGCATCCACCTCCTCTTTGATCCTATCGTACATGGCATTGAGATCCTGATTTTTATCAATCTCAATCGCTATTGATGCCTTACCCCGATTAGCCTCAGATACAACTTTTTTTATTCCATTGAGGTTTTTTATTGCCTCTTCCACTTTTATAACAATGCTTTCTTCTATTTCTGTCACTGAAGCACCAGGGAGATAGGCCCGCACAGTGACGTAATTCACCTCAATATTGGGGAACATCTGCCGTTGGATACCGATATAGCTCAGGCTTCCAATCACGACAATGAACAACATCATTAGATTTGCCGCGACCGGATTCTTGGCGAAATATGCAATGAGCCCGGTTTGACTAGAATCTTTCATGGCAACAGCTCGGTCGTTGGTATGGCGTTCACTTTCATACCTTTTTGAGGAAAATCTGGAAGGGTCAGAACCAATCGTTCGTTGGGCGTTAGGTCACCTCTGATATAAATATATTCTCCTGATTGATGAATAACAGTAACCGTTCTGTCATCCAATTTCTCAGCATCAGACACGACCCAGACTTTGCCATCTGTGAGTACCTCTTGACGAACCTTATATACCTGATCGAGCTGCAGACCAGAGAAACTCGTTGTGACATATGAGCCAAACTGAATCGGTGGCAACTGCGAATTGATTGAGTAGGGATCGTCAAGCTTCACCACGAGTCTTGTCATACGGGTTTTACTGTCCACTATGCCCAAATTTCGAACAATTTCTCCACGGCGAATAACTTGGCGATTGATATTATCCAACGTGATAGAGACCTCGGTATCTTCTAATGGGTCCGGTAAAAACTGACTGTCAAAACCGGGAATTGGAACATGGACCTCAGCAGTCTCAACATTATTTAGCAACGCTACTTGAGAACCTTTACTGATAAATTGACCGACACCTATCGTCCGGGACATCACCAATGCATTGTAAGGAGCAAGCACATCGCAATGTTTCAAATCCCTTTTTGCGCGGCTAAGGCCTGCCATAGCGGACTTTACACGGGCATTTGCACTCAGTAGTTGCGGCTTTCGCAAAAAAAGTGCAGTGACTTTCACTTTATCCATTGTAAGAGCCTGCCTGGCAGCAACCTTTGCTTTTGCCTGTTCCTCAATCAAAACCGCTTTAGCGGTTGCAAGCTGTGCTTCGGCTTCAAGAACAGCCGCTTGATAGTCATTGTTGTCAATCGTAAACAGAACCTCTCCCTTTGAAACAATACCTCCAACTACAAATTTCGGATGCAAGCTATTCACCACACCGGAAACTTGCGCAGACATATGCGTAGACTCCGAAGACCGCACTTCGCCAAAGCTGGTAATAGTGACCATGTGGTTGATGATCTTAGCTTTTTCAGTACTGACTGAGGGCTCAACCAAAGAGCGGGGTTGCGCCGGAGTATCTTCGGCATATTCCGTCATCCACTGGTAGCCAGCGATGGAAACAGACAAGACTATGATCGGTAATAACCATCGCAACATGTTTACTGGCATCCATTAACCCCTGATTCTCGACCATAGCGTCACACGGTTTGAGGTACACAACGCTGAAGTGCTAACTGATTATTTCTACCAAAGATCTTCTGCATATGGTTTCTCTTGATTTGGAATCAACACCACTTTGTAATCTGAACTCTGATTAATGAAAGAATAGATTTTTTTATCAATAACAAAAATATAGCTAACAGCATTCTTTGTGGACGTGAATTTGAGTCTTAATACGCCAAACAAGGAACAAACACTGGCAAACATCGTAATGTGCACAGTAAAAAACCAAATAAAAACTGTCATCCGATGACAAGAACGGGGCAAGAAGCACAGTGACAGTGTGATAACGTTTTTAATGTGTTTGAGCTTTTCCAGCACGTTTACGTTTTGACTCCCACTGAACGCAATACGGTCAGTTGTATAAACAAGATTTTAAAACTAATATGCAACCGAAGTGATTGTCAGATAAATATGGAACTAAATGAGAGTCAAAAGCACATATGAAGGCCTGTAATGCATGCACCAATAATAACTAGTCACAGCAAATCTTTAGCAGTAACAAAATTCTATTTTTGAGAGGGTGAATTCTGTGTTCGAGTGAGTTTTCTCAAATATGTTGCACTATTCATGCTTCAGGATCATGCATAGCGAGTACGATCTTTATTGTTAAAAACGGACTGTTGATACGATAAATAAGCTATTAGTTGTATATGAGTGCAACAACTTTTTTTTGCGTTTCATAGGGACTGTAAATGTCTATAAAAAATGTAATAAGTATTTGTAACAAAATAAATTATTCCGATATACCGGTAAAACCAGACAATAACGACAAGACCGACTGCCACATCGCCGACAACCTTCGCAACAAAACTGGTGCTAGGGTTTCAGACGTTACTCATATGAATAATCTAGAAAACTTCAAGTGCAAAATGGGTCGCTCCAAACTTCGTTTGACGCAAGACCAAGTCAATGCTGTAACGGAGTGTATACGGTAGCCTGATAACACGGCATGTGGGCAACACGCACCTTCTGATTTTACAAGTAGTGCTATCGAAAACACCAAAACGACAGATTTGCTTTCGTTCGAGTTAACCTTAGTTACCACACTACGACTAGACTCAAAAACGATTGATGAATTGTAAAAACTCCTCTCAGTACATTACCCTCCATCCGACAACGTAAACACCGCTCACAACAACACTCGTCTTTTGGCGCATTAAGAAAGAAATTTGCCTCTTATCGCTCATTAACATACCTCTAACTTGAAAAGCGCCACGTGATAACGATAATGATTATCATTGTTGAGTGGAGCTGAGTATATCGTCATGGCCGACCAAACGTCATTGTATCTTGCATTTTTTTCTGAGGAAGAACGTTTCCTCCATCAAGATTGCGCACCTGGTTTTGAGTATGACACCATCGTTGGCTATATCTCTGCCGCACTCAATCTTACTGGTCTTTATTGCATCGAAGGTCCACAAACTAATTTACTACTAGAAGAACTCTTCTTACGGCGAGTCTACTACAACATGCTCGCAGCAATCGGTGATCCATCAAGACCGGATACTTTTCGTCGTCTTTGCCTCGATCATATTCACGGGCCATTAATTGCCCTCAAACGTTTTTATAACGATGTTGATGGTGGGAGAGAACGTTTTTTGTCAATGCAACATGACCTGCAAAAAGTGCGGTTTTAAAACTAATTAATAAGGAATTAATACATGGGGAAGTATAGGGTAGAAACCGACAGTATGGGACAAGTAGAAGTCCCTGAAAATGCACTGTATCAGGCTCAAACACAGCGAGCTGTTGATAATTTTGCCATCAGTGATCTCGTCATGCCGCAAACATTTATTCATGCTCTAGTCAGTGTGAAGTCTGCAGCAGCCAGTGCGAATGCAAAGCTTGGGCTGTTAGATCAAAAAATAGCTGATGCCATAACGTCGAGCTGTAAGACTATTTTGGAAGGCGCTCACCTAGACCAATTTCCTGTCGATGTTTTCCAGACAGGCTCCGGAACCAGCTCCAATATGAACGCTAATGAAGTGATTGCGACATTAGCAAGTGAAAGGCTTGGAGAGTCTGTCAGTCCGAATGATCATGTAAACATGGGCCAGAGCAGTAATGATGTGATCCCGACAACTATTCAGGTCAGCACATCTGTTGGCGTTCGACAATCCCTACTCCCAGCCGCACGCTATTTAAGTCAGAAACTCGAAGAAAAAGCAGAACAACTGTCTGAAGTGGTAAAGACTGGCCGCACGCATTTGATGGATGCTATGCCTGTAACCATGGCTCAAGAATTACTCGGTTGGAAAGCGCAGATAGACGCTGCCTGTAACGGGGTCGAAGCGAGTCTTGCTCATGTAGAGGCGCTGGCTCAGGGTGGAACTGCGGTAGGTACAGGTATTAACGCACATAGCGATTTCTCTGACACTTCGCGAAAGAACTTTCTGACCTTACAGGTGTGGCATTTACTGCCAGCCACAACTTCTTTTATAACTTGTCCAGCCAGGATGCTATCGTCTCAGTCTCTGGTCAAATTAAAACACTAGCAGTCGCCTTGATGAAGATATCAAACGATTTGCGTTGGATGAACTCTGGGCCCCTCGCCGGGCTTGGTGAAATAGAGCTGGAAGCCCTGCAACCAGGTTCGTCTATCATGCCGGGTAAAGTTAACCCTGTTATCCCGGAAGCTGTGGCAATGGCATCCGCACAAGTTATTGGCAACGACACCACGATAACCATCGCAGGTCAGTCAGGGAACTTCCAGTTAAATGTCATGCTACCAGTTATTGCTTTCAACATTCTCCAAAGCATATCGCTAATGAGCAATAGTGCTAAGCGCCTTGCGGATAAAGCAATTACAACTTTCTCCGTCAGGCAGGACAACCTTAATGTCGCATTAGCAAAAAACCCGATTCTTGTTACTGCATTGAACCCGGTTATCGGATACCTGAAGGCAGCAGAAATTGCTAAGAAAGCCTATAAACAACAAAGACCAATCATTGACGTAGCTGAAGAAGAGACTGACTTACCTAGAGCTGAGCTTGAAGCACTGCTCGACCCAAACAAATTAACCAAAGGCGGCATTGCAAATTAATCTTATATTCAGTAGCTGCCCATTAGGCAGCTACTTTTTTTATTTTATTTGTGGTCCCAGAAACTATCCTCAGCCGATTGATCTTCAGAAAAAAGCCACACTTCAACTATCTTGTTGTTCTGAATTTTGAACAAATCATGCCCGGTCATATCGACCTTAGTTCCCGATTTACTCCCAGTGAAGGTGACATGCACAGAGACAAGATCACCGTTTGCCATCGGCTGACCAGTCTGTTTAACAACAAATGTGCCTTTAGTATCTTGCATCATTCCGCCGACCATCGCACCAATCTCACCGAATCCCTGTTTGGGTCCAGAGAACTTATTTTTTCCCGGCTGATGCCAGACAACATCCTTTGCAAAAAAGCTAGAGAACTTTTTCATATCACCAGATGCGAGCGTAGCGAAATAGTCATTTATTAATATAATATTCTTTTCATTAGCAGAATGGTGCATTGCGCTGGCAGTTAGTGATACCAGTGTAATAAAAAATACAGATACAAGATTAATCGTTTTCATTACTCTATCCTTAGTTAGCTTTTATTTTTTAATCTTGTTCTCATGATAGTGATCCATCATTTAAAAGTAAGAGTCATTTTTAATAACTCACTATTTTGAAAATTATAATAATCATAATATAATCATTTAAATCAATGATTTATTAAATTTATAACATAGTTAATTATTGTATTATGATTGATTTTCACAAAGATAACTTTTGAGAGGGGAATGAAGGGTTATATTCTAAAAGACTGACAAGAATCGAGAGGCAAGGATATTATTCATATAAGAAATTAAAAATCACTAAGAACATCACAATGTGCTTATCACATTATTTTTTTATCATTTTAAACACCAAATAAAGTATGAACTCCGTAACTCGAATATCTAGTCTTCTTTAGCTTTGATAAGTTTCCTACGTAGTATTTTTCCAAATGAGGAGCGTGGCAGTTTATCCGTGATCGTAATTTTATCTGGTATTGCTGATTCTGAGAGCATGTCCTTACAATATTCATATAAAGCGTTTTTACCAGGAAAAATAGGCTTAGTTATCACAAATGCATGAATTATATTACCTTTGTGTCCTCCTTTTTCTCCAACGACAGCAGCTTCAGCAATACCCTCGTAACTCATGAGAACATCTTCAATATCGCGTGGATAAACCATGACATCATTGACCCATATTGACTCGTCTTTACGGGTTAACAACTTCAGGTGACCATTTGGGCGCCTTAGTCCAAGATCACCCGTCAAATAGTGGCCAGACTCGGTAAAAATACCTTGATTTACAAGCTCACCGTCAGGTGCGCTCTCCCAAAAACCCTTCATAAGTTGAGGTCCTTTGATCACTATCTGCCCCACTTCTCCATCTTTAACAGGCTTTTCGTTTTCATCCCAGACTTCAACCATGGTATTGATAAGAGCGGTACCGACAGTCTCCAGCTGTTCATTGCCAGCATAATTCAAACACACAAGCATTGCAGCCTCAGTTAATCCGTAGCCTTCAGTGATCCGTACACCAGTTTGCAAACGCCACATCTCGGCAACAGCTACTGAAAGCGGAAAACCACCACAAAAGCATGAATTGAGCTGGCTAAAATCAATATTACGAAACTCAGGATGCTCAACAAGCGCTTTAAAGACTGAACTCAACCCAACAAAGCAAGTGATCTTATGTGGCTTTATAGTATTAATGAATAGGTCAACATCCGATGCGTCTGGTATTAAGATGCTGGCATTACCGCAGCTGAAGGTCAGAGCGAAATTAACAACAAATGCTGATATGTGATGAAAGGGTATGGGGCAGACAACTGTCTCGCAATTTTTACCAAGTACATGGCCCACACGCTCCATGATCTGAAGTGTATTAGACATGATATTCCGATGCGTCAGACAAGCTCCTCTCATCTTTCCTGACACACCATCGGTGTACTGAAGGAGGCAGACATCATCAAGCCTGGATTGCCGAGGGAAAAGTGCTAATTCCTTGCCTGTAGCCATCGCCCTCTGATACGACGTGACTTCTGATCTTCCTTCATCAATCAGAACAGGTGATGAGGAATCGAATTCCACCGCGATGATCGCACTGAGCGATGTTGACTCTATATGAGTAACAAGCTCATCAACATTTGACGATGATACGACCGCTAGTTTGGCACCGGAATCTATCAACGGCTCAAGTAGGTTTTCTTTTCCAGCAGCATTACCGACATTGACCAACACCATACCCGCTCTGAGGCATGCATAATTTACAATTGCATATTCCAATGAGTTGGGCAGTTGGACAACAACTCTATCACCGGGGTTTAACGCACTGTGCTCTTGGATCCAAGCGGCCATGGCCTGACTTCTGACATCGACTTCACGAAAGCTGACCTCTTCATCCAGTGTGTAGTACGCGATTGAGTCCGCGTATTTTTTCATACTGTACTCAAAGAGATCGGCGAGGTTATTGTACCTTCCGCTCAGTTCAAAAATATCACTATTCGTCTCATAAGCTCGCATCGTTATTTCCATCCTACAGCCACCTATTCGCAACTAGAACAGGTCACACTTCCGTTTGAATATATATTTTCCTGTAATTACCCGGGGCCTTTCCTGTCCAGCGCTTAAACGCCCGATTAAAGTTACCAACGTTAGAGAATCCTAACAGATAGCTAATCTCACAACAGCTTAGGTGAGCCTGTTTGATGTAACTGACTGCAAGTGAGTGGCGGGTATCCTCAAGTATCTCTTTATAGTTTGTACCTTGCTCAAACAACTTTCGTTGCATGTTTCTTATACTCATGCCGAGATTCTTTGCTATCTCCTGTTGAGATGGCGCACCAAAAGCTAACGATTTGTAGATTTCTTGTTTTATCAAATAAGTAAGGTCATGGCGCTCAACCCGTCTGAGAAAATCATCAAGCACGCTTTTGTGCGCATGGTTTATCACAGGGTTAGATACGGCAAGTGACTCGTAGAGATATGATTTTTTGAAAAAAATTCGCGTATCAGAGTGGCCAAATTCAATTGGACAATCAAAAAATGTTTCTAAGTACGTTGAATCATCGAGCCCTGAAGATGCACAAAAACCCATCTCCACTTTGGTAATATCAAATTTTTCGTGGATAAGGCTTCTCGTAAACTCAATGATCACTGCCAAGAATGATTCGACTACTTCCTGTGTCATCACACTACGCTGCGTCATACTGTACTTTTCTACTTTTAATTCTAAGCTGACAAAAGATCCATGATCTGTCATTTCAAAACGACATCCGTCTGTCAAGATTTTCTGGTAGGTAATAATGAGTTTAAACGCATCATCCAGATTACTGGATGTCATCATTGAGTATCCGAGGGCATGAAACATTCCTGGGTGAAAATATTTGCCAACTCTGGTGGAGAAATCTCGCGTTGGAATCTCTTTGTTGCAGTATTCTATTAATCTAGAGAACGATTCAATATCGATCCTTCTGTCTGGGTCTTTAACCCATGAAGGATTTATCCCCGCCTTATCAAACAAAAGCCCAGCATCTAAACCGCTCGCATTAATAGCACGGGTGAGCGTTATTATCCAGCCGCTGATCGTTGTGAAATTCTCTGTCATAGCCATAGTTTTTAAATACTGTTCTACAGTTAATTAAATTTATTTTTTAATTAATAACCCAGCGTAAATTTGATATCTGCATAGAGTAAAGCTGCTTAATGTTCACAATTTTATATCAGTGGTAACCCTATTATGAGTGACACCTGACGAACATATAAAATTGTGTGACTATGAAGATATTAACAATTAAATGTAACTTAAAAAATTAACTTTGGATACAATAAGGGATTTCTAAATTAAAAAAAACTCAGTAATGAGATAAAATATAATTTTTCAAATAATAGTGAAACATGTGTTCCTTATATGAGTCATTTAACTAATAAAATGCGTAATTTCAGATAAAATTTTTATTGCATTAATGTGCTGCTAACTAACTTGAGTTTTTGCATTGCTTTAACAGACGACATTGATTGTTGCTAATTTTATTATGCATTTTATGTCATAAATTAGCATTACATAATTTAAATAAATTCTGGAGAGGGAGAAAATTGTAGACGATCATATGCTGTTTGTTTCATTTTATTTATTGATAAGCAAAATTTATAGAGTTATTAGAGTATTTATCACATTTTTTTGGAACTTGAGCCATATTACAGGCACATAACCTATGTCATCGGTCATGACGATGTGTTGAAAGATCAAAACATCAGTCATGTTAGGGGATATTAATGACAGATTTAAAACTCTTTATGGATACCTACGATCGATTTGACAGTAGGATCCCAACATTTACTTCTACACGAGACCTCGAGGTTTTCCGTTTGAAGTATGTTGAAATATGTGAGCAGGAGGGCGTAATCAACCTTGTTACACATGCTGGTGCGAAAGACGGCATTGCCTTTTACTTAAATATGGCTGCCGACATTGGCTCTGTGAAAAGAGTGAATCAGCGAGCACGTTTACCATATACAGAAACGGTTGAGGTGGATGAATCAGCCAAAGATACCCTTTTTGCGGGTTGTTTTTAGCTTTCTTAAAATTCACCTCAACAACAGAGCAACACAAGTCACTCTGCCTTTATACAGATGTAACTTGTTTTTCACACGCCTTCCCTCAAAACTGTCGGAAGGCGCTTTTTTAATGGGCACTTGGTAAGTCAAAACGATCAATAAAGTAGTTCAATATGTAACTCGTCCTGTCGATGTGAACAATTCCCATTTCGGATTTTAATGAATACTTCCCTGACCATTGATCATCTCCATCAGGAAATATCAAATGTGGACAACTTTGGTTATCTGAACCAACGAAGTCTGCCAAATTCGCACGCGGTTTGTCGAAATCAACATATCTGACCTCAATTGCGTGTCGAATCTCTGGGAACATTGCCATTAAGCCCTCTACTTTGAGGCAAAATGGGCAAAAGAACTTACCTTTTCCTTGTTCTTCATCCGTAAAGTCCCTTTTTAATAAAAATAAAATTGTATTCATTCACTAATCCTTATTCTGTGTAATAAAAATCCGTTATCAATATCAGAATAATATAATAAATAATAAAGTTAAACATAAAACAATAATGCATTTAAATGCATACATAATATATTAATACTATAAATTATTCTTATAATCTCATATGAAAAATAAAGTTAACACTTTAGAAAAAGGTCAAGTTCCTTATTTTTTATTCCAATAATTACACTCTTTGTATAGATTTTTTTCTTTTCTTTTAATTTGTTACTGTCAGAAAAACACAAGGTCAATGGATATTGACCATATTCAATATTTCGTTCTAACGAGTGAAATACAGTACTTTCAATTATTTTTTCACGGCCAATCTCCTGAATCAAAGTCCGAGACAAGGTTGATAGGCCATCAACTAAGGTTGCAATTGGATATTCGCTTGGAAACTCCTGAAGTAGTTGATAAGCAACACCTGCGCTGACAGAAGCGATAAATGCACTGTTAAACCCCGATGCATGACACAAGAGCGTTATTGATTCATCGCTATATCCAATATCGCTCAGTAACTCCCACAAACTCCAGCCTTCAATCGCTCGCCCTTTCCACTCACATTTTTCATTAAATTTCTGCCAGAAATCATCACCTGAGGTCATAGAGTAAGCGCCAAAACCCGGATTTTTCTGAATAATTTGACTAAACAGTTGACTAATCATCGCCTGCGGAGTCAAAGATCTCTCTTGAGGTCTAAGATAGAAGCTCTCAGACCATATCTTGCAACCGGGATGAATATTTGCCCACTGTCTGCTCTTTTCGTACACGTTCGATTTTTCTATTTTGGCTGATAGGCATGGCTGCCCTGTTGTCAGCCGACCAAATTGCCTTATGATCCTATCGACATTTAAATCAACAGTTTCAGAATTCTGGAACACATCAACATCAGTTAGCTCTTCGTCGCGATTGACTGCTACGACCGCAACCGATAACTCCGGATTACTTTTTAATAATCGCCATGCACTGTAAAGCCCAGATAAACCAGCTCCAATAACCAGTGCATCGACGGTTCTGTGCAGCGATTCCATTTCTGGATATGCAACCATCAAGTTTGACATAGCGTTAACCCTTCTGACGTCTAACCATTCCTTACCGCGAAACAACCTGGAATTTGTTTTGAGTAAAAAGTTTTATTGAGACTTTTAATGTAGAATAAATTGGACAATGCTCAAGTTTTAAGACATCAAAATTTTGCACTTTCATTTAACACTCTGTTTTTCAGCATAATTTTAAACAGAAAAATCCGAAGGAAAATATTGAAGGCGATGGCCACTCACTTGAAGGAAACCGTTATTTAGAGATATAACTACACCGCACTCCTCCAAATTACAGCAGGAACAAAAATGAAGTTAGAACAATTGGATACACCAGCACTTTTTGTCGATCTCGATGTTTTGGAATCAAACCTTGAAGCCATGCAACAACGGATCAATAAGCTAGGTGTGAAATTGAGACCGCATACGAAGGCGCATAAAATTCCTGCTCTTGCTCAAATGCAAATTGACCGCGGTGCATCGGGCATCTGCGTTGCCAAATTAGGTGAAGCAGAAGTCATGGCAGCGGGAAGAATAAAGGATATTTTAATTACCACGCCGATAGCTGGTGAGACCAAATATCAGAAACTTATTGATCTCAAATTGCGTCACCCCAAAATCACTTTGATTCAAGTGATAGACAGCAAAGAACATGTTCTTGCTATTGGCAATATGGCTAAAAACGCCGGGGTGACGATACCACTCATCATTGAAGTTGAGAGTGGTCAGCAACGATGTGGCCTCGATGCTGATGAAGGTTTGATCGCGCTTATCAAACTGATTAATTCAACGGCGGGTGTCAGCTATGAGGGTATTCAGGCATACAGTGGACATCTACAACATACAAAAGGTTACGAACAAAGAAACAAGGTTGCTCGCGCTGCTGTAAAAGATGTTTTTGAATTTATAGAAAATGAGTTAACTGAGGATGACCTCAGACCAAGCATTATTAGTGGTGGCGGAACCGGAACTTTTGAGGCTTATCAAGGGTTAAGCTATACCGAGATCCAAGCTGGTTCCTATATTTTCATGGACAATGCATACCAAAAAATTGGCGACGAGCATCAAAATGACATCAATCAACAGTTCGGTATCGCCCTCAAAGTATTAACAAGTGTCATTAGCCACCCCAAACCAAACCGCGCAGTGGTCGACGCCGGAACAAAGTGTTTATCAATTGATATGGGCGTGGCTGAAGTCGAATCCCACCCAGACATTATGTATCAGAGTGGTGGTGATGAGCACGGGATCCTTCACTTGCCATCGACTCATTGTCCAGAACTAAAACTTGGTCAGAAACTGATTATGCACCCCAGCCATTGTGACACCACACTACACAACTTCAATCAGCTTGTCGGAGTAAGAAACGGTGAAGTAGTGACAACGTGGCAGATAGAAGGGAGAGGCAGAAGCGATTAACACTTCTTTCCTTCTCGAAATGAGTCGGTAGTGAACTGGTGAAATGAAAAGTTTATCAGTCCCACAATTGAAACTTGCTAACCGAACAGACTGTATACAATTAGATGGAATGGAAAAAGCATCTTATCAGTAACATACTGCAATTGCTGGCATAGTGAGATGCTTATTCGTATACATTGCTGATTGAGAATCAACTTAAGGCCGACGTTGATGTGCCAGATGTAAACGTTGCGCTGTTGCTCTTTTAGGTATTCGCCATTAATTACGCTTGGGATAGATTTTAACACCCTCAAGGAGAGAATGATGACGTGTACCTGGATAAAAAATCCAATGGCAATATGGACAGGAAACGATAGCGATGCCACCAATGGGATCGTTATCGAAAATTCAAGAATCGTTCAGTTAGTCGGCAAAAACTCCCAACCCTTGTGCACGGTCGATACTATCGTAGATGCGTCCGAACATGTTGTTTTACCCGGACTTGTCAATGCACACCACCACTTTTATCAAACCCTGACCCGTGCCTATCCAGATGCACTGAATAAGGAACTGTTCCACTGGTTAAAAGCCCTTTATCCAGTATGGGCGGGGCTCGATGAAGACATGATACGATATTCGACCCAACTCGCCTGCATTGAACTGCTGCTATCCGGTTGCACGACTGCTTCCGATCATCACTACCTTATCCCTCGTGGACTTGAGCATGCTATTGATATACAGGTGGAAACCAGTCAAAAAACCGGAATAAGAACAGTGCTCACCAGAGGCTCTATGAGTCTTGGAGAAGATCAAGGAGGACTCCCACCCCGTCATACGATACAAGCAGAAGAACAAATCATCGAAGACAGTCTCCGTCTCATCAAAAGATACCATCAGACAGAAGAAGGTGCGATGACGCAGATTGCCTTGGCTCCTTGTTCCCCATTTTCCGTTACTACCGAATTAATGAAAGAAACGGCAGCGATAGCCAAAGCACATAACGTTATGCTGCATACTCACCTTTGCGAAACGCAAGATGAAGAGGCGTTTTGTCTCGACAGATTTAATCTTCGTCCTGTTGATTATCTTGAATCTGTCGACTGGCTGCACGGTAACACTTGGCTGGCGCACGGTATTCATTTCAACGAAGAAGAAATTAAACGACTCGGCGCGGCGAAAGTAGGGGTTTGTCATTGTCCCAGTTCGAATATGATGCTGGCATCGGGCATATGCAAAAATCTGGAACTTGAGGCCGCTGGAGCAAAAGTTGGGCTGGGTGTCGACGGCTCTGCTTCAAATGATGGCTCCAATATGATTAACGAGCTAAGGATGGCAGCGTATATTCAACGTTTACGATATGGCTCTTCACGTGTCAGCCACTTCGACGCCTTTCGCTGGGCAACAATCGGTTCAGCACAATGCCTTGGCCGTGACGATATAGGAACCATCGAAAATGGAAAAATGGCAGATATTGCAATGTTCAAGCTCGATGACATCCGTTTCTCTGGCAGTCACGATCCCCTTGCCGCTCTTGTCTTATGTGGTGCATTCCGAGCAGATAAAGTCATGGTGCATGGTCAGTGGCGGGTAGATAATGGAGAGGTTATCGGTCTGGAAATCAGCGAGCTTATCCATAATCACAAGCAGGCAGCCAAACGGCTGGCGAGTAAAATGACGTCTCATTAACCTGAACACTACTGCCTCTTGTCGTTGTTTTAATGACTATTTTCGTTACCAACTATTGATATTGCTGATATCCCCGTCCGAATTGGATGGGGCTTCATCTCTTTTCTACGGGGCATTTATCGCTTCGTTAAAGATGCGTTTTTAATCGGTCGTTTTTCATTTTTATAGCTCACCGTCTAACCCAACATAAGGCTATGGGGATATCACAACACACTCAGCTCTGAACTGCTCAAAGGTTAAGCAACTAAAATGCAGTTTTAACAGCAAATTCAGCCATATTTCGTTCAAATAGACTAAAGCCTCTACAAATTGCGTGTTAAAAGCCTTGCAGGCTTGACCTAATAGGCTTCCCTTTTGTAAAAAATATTACATTATCACCATAAAAACCCGAACTTTTAGGCTTTAATGAACTCTTAACAAGACATAATCGGGTTGGCTTGTCTCTTTCCACAAATTTCAATGTTTAGGAATGGACTGCAGTTGTCGATTTTGTCACCCAAAAGATCCCCATGTAACGTGAGCAGCGACGACAACATGGCGTTATGAGAGTGCATATTGATAACGAATTCTCCCGGTGGATCAAATAGCTTTTGTCAGTCAACATATTCGCTCGTATGGACAGACAGTCACACAAATAAAACAGGATAAAACACGTCGGCTTATGTTAGTGAATCTTTTTCAACGCCTTAATGGATACCTCGAAAGTCAGGTTATTGGTCAACCTGAACTGGTAAAAGAACTTCTCATCGCACTTCTCGCTGATGGACACATTCTGGTTGAGGGGCCTCCGGGACTCGCAAAAACGAGGGCGGTAAAAGTGCTGTCTGATTGCATAGAAGGTGACTTTCATCGTATTCAATTCACCCCTGATCTTTTACCAGCAGACCTTACAGGTACTGATATTTTCCGCCCAGAAACGGGTGATTTCGACTTCCAGCGTGGGCCTATATTCAATGCGCTCATCCTTGCCGACGAAATTAATCGGGCTCCAGCAAAAGTACAGGCAGCGATGTTGGAAGCCATGGCTGAAAAACAGGTCACAGCAGGTGGTAAAACCCACACCCTACCCGATTTGTTCTTAGTAATGGCGACGCAGAATCCGATCGAACAAGAAGGTACTTATCCGCTCCCCGAGGCACAGCTAGACCGTTTCCTGATGCAGTTAAATGTCAGCTTCCCCGGTGAGGAGAGCGAGCTGGCAATACTTCGCCTCAATCGCGGAGAGGCACTCGGAGAAGAAAAATCTGACCCCGTTGCTGTCAGTCAGGATGAGGTATTTGCTGGCCGGAAAGCGGTGCTCACCATATATATGGCTGAAGATGTGGAACGATATATTATTCGATTGTCTATGGCGACCCGAGAACCAGCAAGATACAGCGATAAACTGGCCAACTGTCTACAAATGGGTGTGAGCCCCCGTGCAACATTGGCTCTAGACCGGTGTGCAAGAGCGCATGCATGGCTGGAAGGAAGAGACTTCGTCACGCCAGAAGACGTGCAGAAAATGGCTTACCCAGTTTTACGCCATCGTCTGCTTCTGAGTTATGAGGCGCAGGCTGAGGGACTTAATCCTGATGACATCATCACAGAGCTGCTGAATCAGGTAGCGGCTGTATGAAAGAGCAACACCAACTACCCCGTCACAGCGATGGGGTAAACCTGACATTGCCGGAACTTCTGCAATATAAAAATCAGGCCATACGTTGGCTCCCACCCGCGACCAGTATTTGGTCTCAACTCAACGGTCAGCACAGAAGTAACGCTAAAGGCCGTGGTATGAACTTCGCCGAGGTTCGACTGTATCAAGCCGGCGATGATATCCGGGCTATAGACTGGCGTGTAACGGCTCGAACAGGAAAACCACACACCAAGCTATTCAGTGAAGAGCGAGAGCAACCCGTAATGCTGTTGATTGATATCAGTCAATCGATGCAGTTCGGCTCAAAACTGTTACTTAAGTCTGTACAGGCCGCACATTTCGCCAGCTTATTGAGTTGGATAGCAGTCAGTGAGAAAGATCGCATCGGTGCCGTGATTCATAATGGCCATTCACTCCGTGACACCAGACCTACGTCGCGCCAGCAAGGCCCACTGAATGTTATCAACACACTGCTGACCTCTCACCGAGAAATACACAACCGCAATAAGACCACACAGGCCGAGAAAACCTTCTCTGATGCCTTGAGCCATTTACATTACCTGTGTCCAAAAGGGAGTGACATCGCAGTGATCAGCGATTTTCACTCAATGCGAGAGCAAGACAAACAACGTCTCAGTCAATTGCGCCAACATAACCGTATCCAGTTTGTTCAAATCAGTGACCCTTTAGAACAGGGAGTGACGGATTACCGCGGTACAGAACATGTCAGAGATTCGCGTCAATCGGCCTGGATCGATTTTTCCTCCGCTAAAACGAGAGAAAAGCTCAGTCATCATCACATGCAACATCAGGAATTTATCAGAGATATGGCACGTTCACTCGCCATTCCACTGCATCATATTTCAGCAGCTATACCACTGCTACAACAACTGGTCTCAGCAAACTCGCAAAACGGAGGCCAAGTATGACAGCAAGTCTTCCCTCAACGCCCATCCCTTTAGAAGATATTCAGTTAGTAGATACGCCAGGATGGTGGCCTCTTGCATGGGGATGGTGGCTTCTTTTCGCTGTCTCCGTCATCGTTATTTCACTGACCATATTCTGGTATCTCAAACATAAAAAGCACGGTCAAGCAAAACGTGAGGCGCTAAAGAGATTGGCTGAAATTGGAAACAACGCTGAAATCGCAGCTATCAACACGCTGCTTCGTCAGGCGGCATTGAGTTATTTCCCTCGTGATCTTGTTGCTGGTCTGTCAGGTGCTGAGTGGCTGTCATTTCTCGACGAAACACAGGGCAACAAAACGCCTTCATTCTCAGATGCAGCGCCTAGTTGGCAGAAAGGGCTTTTCAGTGGTCAGGCATCGTCCCCTGATGAGCTTGGTCATGCCAATACATTGGCACGCAATTGGTTGACTCAGGCTTTGCCCCCCAAGAGCAAGACACTGAGAAAACTCGCCCTGAAACACGCCTCGGTAAGGGATGGTAATCATGTTTGAGTTTGCCTGGCCTTGGCTATTTCTGCTACTTCCTCTCCCATTGGTAGTCTACAAATTAGTCTCTCCTGTCGTCCGAGAGGCTCCGCTTACATTACCAAGCCTCCCAGACGGACTGGGCGCAAAACAACCGGGTAACATCTGGCGCAAAGTACTCATGACGCTATTTTGGCTGCTGCTGGTTATCGCGGCCGCGCGTCCCGTTTGGTATGGCGATCCGGTAGACATTAACCCCGAACACCGGGATCTCATGCTGGCTATCGACCTTTCACTGTCTATGGAAACCGAAGATATGAAAGGCCCGACTGGTTCAACAGACAGACTGAGCGCAGTAAAATCTGTGGTCAGTGACTTTATTAAAAAACGCGAGGGAGACAGGTTGGGATTGGTCGTATTTGGACGCCATGCCTATCTACAAACCCCACTGACGTTCGACCGCTATACTGTGCAGCAGCAACTTGAACGAACCGTTGCCGGAATGATTGGTGAGAGCACGTCTATTGGAGAAGGTCTTGGAATTGCTACCAAAACCTTTATTGATAGTGATGCGCCACAACGTGTCATTGTCCTTTTGAGTGACGGTGCGAACACATCCGGCGTACTTGATCCGATAGAAGCCGCTGAGCTTGCCCGAGACAGCAAGGTTACTATTTATACTGTCGGTGTGGGAGCCGATGAGATACTCCAGCGCAGTCTTTTCGGTACTCGCAGAATCAATCCTTCACGCGATCTTGATGAAGATGCTCTGCGAAAAATTGCTGACCTGACAGGCGGGCAATATTTCCGTGCCCGAAATCCTGAAGAACTGGAAAAAATATATCAGACCATTAACCAACTCGAACCCGTCAGCAACGCAGAACAAACGTGGAGGCCGAGAGATGAAATGTTTCGTTATCCTCTGTCCGCATCTTTGTTGTTGTCTGTTTTAATTGTTTTACTGAGGAGGCGTTATGGCTGACTTTACTTTCCTCTACCCGAGCTGGTTCTGGGCCTTACTGCCATTACTCTTGCTTCTGCCGTTTCTGCACAAGAGTAAGCGAAAATCTCAACTTATTGCGGCTCATATTGCTCAGCATATGGGCTTCAATAACAAAGGAAAAAATAGCGTCCTCCCCATAATATTTCTGGGCGTTGGATGGTTTATTGCTGTATGCACTCTTGCCGGCCCGAGTTGGCAAAAAAGCACGCTCCCTGTCTACCAACTATCGGGAGCGAGAGTGTTAGTGATGGATATGTCTCGCTCTATGTATGCGACAGATATTGCTCCAAACCGACTCACTCAGGCCAGATTCAAAGCCTTGGATATGCTGCCCGGCTGGAAAGAGGGAGCGACAGGTTTGGTCGCTTATGCCGGAGACGGTTACGTGATCAGCCCCTTAACTGAAGATAGCGCGACGCTTGCTAACCAAATTCCGTCGCTTTCTCCGGAACTGATGCCGATGACAGGCAGCAATGCCGCAGCAGGTGTGTCTCAGGCAATGCAACTCCTCAAACAAGCCGGGCACAAAAGTGGCGATATTGTGATGCTTACTGACGGGATGAGTAAAACAGAGGCTGACGATGTTGCAGACCTATTATCGTCAAGTGAATATCGACTTTCTGTGCTTGCTGTCGGGACCGCTCAGGGCGCGCCTATTCAGTTACCTGATGGAAACCTATTGACCAACAACGGTCAGACGGTTATCGCCAAACTTCAATTGGACAATCTAATAACAGCGGTGAAGAAAAGTGGTGGCGCACTTCAGTTGTTTCGTGCCGATGGAAAAGATGTCGAGACAATCATTAATCTGACAGCGAAGCCGACTGAGTCAGCCCAAAAATCTGCAGACCAAAATATTGAGGAACGCCTCAACGGTGGATTCTGGTTAGTGCTCCCTTTACTTACATTGGGTTTATTGGGATTCCGACGCGGTGTCGTACTGGCAGCAATGCTAACGTTCATGCCTGTAGGATACAGTCACGCCGACGCTTGGCAGACCGATGATCAAATCGGTCATCAGGCATTTGAAAATGGTGAGTATGCAAAAGCGGCGGAAACATTTCAGGACAAACGCTGGCAAGGTATTGCCAATTATCGTGCAGGCAATTACGAGCAAGCGATAGATGCGTTATCGGGCCTAAGTGATCCAGTGTCTCGTTATAATCTCGGCAATGCTTATGCACAGCACGGGCAGTTAGATGACGCCATTGAAACCTACCAAAACCTCCTTAAAGACGAACCAGATTTTTCTGCTGCAAAGAAAAATTTAGAAAAAGTCCAACAGGTAAAAAAACAGCAACAGCAACAGCAACAGCAACAGCAACAGCAACAGCAACAGCAACAGCAACAGCAACAGCAAGGAAAGGATAATCAACAGGACAAATCCCAACAGAAGCAGGACGGTCAGAAAACTGATCAGACTGAACAACAAAAAGGGGATAGCCAACAGACTCAGCAGCAAAAGAAAAAACAGTCGGGTCAGGACAATAACGATGGTCAATCACAGTCATCATCGTCTTCTGAACAGAATGATAACCCGTCGCCACAACAAAAAGAGCAAAATACAGATTCAAGTTCAGATAAGTCGGACGAACAGAAAAAGTCTGACGGCGGAATATCTGAAAAGCAAAATGAAACTGCTGACAAACCAGAAGCGAATGGGAAATCCACTGAGCAGGACAACGCCCAAAAAGAAGGTGACGAAAGTACGCAGATAAACGGCGAGCAGGCTGGAGACCAACAGTCTGCGCTTCAAGCTAGCAACCCGACGTTAAAGAAACTGGAACAGGTTCCCAGTGATCCAGCTGGTCTCATTAAGGCACAAATCATTCTTCAGGCACGACAGAAACGTGCTCCGAAAACTACAGAAAACTCATGGTAAATCTGTTTACATGCAAGGATATAATGTCAACGTGAACGTTAAACAACACATCAAGCAATTCCTACTCAGTATTGGCTGTATGTTGCTTGTCATAAATAACGCTAACGCTCTTGAGGCACTGGCGACTGTCAGTGACAATCCTGTTTCTGTCAATCAGGTCTTTGAATTGACAATCAGTGTTGACGGAGACGTCGATACTGACTCGTTGGATTTATCAGCCCTTAGGCAGCACTTTCAAGTCGGCTCACCCAATGTAAGCAGCCAATCTCAATGGATAAATGGCGACTTTTCCCAAAACGTTGTTTGGAAAGTTGCTCTGGCTGCCAAGGAAGTCGGCACATGGACTATTCCCTCACTCGACCTCGGCAAGGTCAAAACAAACCCGATTGAAGTGAAGGTCGAAAAAGGGACAAGTTCATCATCAAAACGATTGGATGTTGACCTTCAAGACCAGCTTGAGAAAGACAGTCTGTTTGTCGGTGAAAGCACGCGATACCAATTGGCTATTTTTATTGGTGAAAACATGCAGCAGGCCAATCTATCACCCCCTACAGCAGATGGTGTCGATGTTGTTCAGGTAGGGGAAGATCAGAGAAAAGATGTCGTTCGCAATGGTAAACGATATGTCATAATTAGCCGCACCTACGAACTCACGCCACAGAAGGACGGTGATATTCTTCTGAAAGGGTCTACGCTTAGTGGCAATGTTATCAAACAGGGACGACGCTTCGGTTCATCCGTCAGCTTGCCTGTTGAACGCAAAACGAGTGATATTTTGCTCTCCGTCAAACCTGTTCCTGCTGATTTCACTGGTGTCTGGCTTCCCACGCCAGATCTAAAGATAAGCCAGCGTTGGCAGCCTGAGACAGATAAAATCAAAGCTGGTGAACCACTGACTCGCTTTATCACTCTGCGTATTAAAAATATTAATCAAAGTCGTTTCCCTAATATTAAGCTCAAGTATCCAGACACAGTCAGGGTTTACGACGAAAAGCCCGTTTACAGTGACCAAGATGGGTACACGGTCATGACACTCAAACAAGTGATAATCCCTCGTAGAGAAGGAAACGTCACCCTGCCAGGCCTAACAGTAAAATGGTGGGACACAGTCAATGAAGCGTCGAGAGAAAGTAACATTGCCCCCATTAATCTCACTATACAACCGGGGGAAACTCAGAACACCCCCGTCTTACCCGACTCATTGGGGGCCAAAACAAATGAAATCGCTCCTCCAATAACGGAGAAAACAATCACAGTGACCGACGCAGGGTTCTGGCCATACCTGACAGCACTGTTTGCATTTCTCTGGCTTGTTACTCTTATTGTAGCTTGGCGTGAGCTGGTAAAGCGTCAACCATCGACAACGTCACAGGCCTCATACGAATCTGATCTGTTGACAGAGCTAACCCGAACAGTTCAACTGGGCGATCCTATCCAGATTCAGCGAGCTTATCGTCACTGGCAAAGTGCCTACAATGAGCACCCCATGATGGCGGAGATAAAAGCTGAAATTGACGCTATGAATATGAGTCTATACAGCAAGAATAAGTCGGCCGGCGAGCGTACAAACGATTGGAGTAATAAAGCGCTGATGTCCATGCTTGCTCGGGCATCGAAAATGAAAGTGTCTAGTAAGAGCGCTGAGAGCCTAGCGACACTGGTGCCAACGGTCTCTAAGTAGTATCAATAAGGCTGGCAGCAGTTTGTAAGATCAGGGAGGCGTGTTTGTGCCTCCCTACCTTCTGATATCGAGTTATTTATTTGCGATGAGGGGATTTGCTCAACACCTCGACAAGCGTGTATTTGTAAGGGGATGCGTCAGCAGGGACCACACCTTGAGGATAGGCGGGTTCAACGGCCATTTTCACCTTGTAGTAGTAACCCTCTTGAAATCGAAAACCCTGGATCCTGTCGTAAAAAAGATCGCCGTCTACAACGAGGCATTTCATTGGAATTAAACCCGTACAGTTTTCCATTTTTGGCGCAATATCTACAACGAGCATCTCTGCATCATCTGAAATCCGGCTCCCCAGCAGCGGCACTTTAAGTTGCGATATATCAGTGGGAGCACACGCAACAGTGGCTACCATCAGCAGCAAACAGACCAGACCTTTTTTTAACATCTTCAACCTCCACCAAAAGGAGATAAATAAAGTGCGCGCATCTTACGCTAAAGATAGTAATTTGCACATAATTTAATCAGCACGGCCACAGGCTTTTTTGCGGTTATTTATCTCAAAGATCACGGTTTATTGCGCGTAGTATATTGAATTTACGAGGCCTTAATATTTCATTGAGCTAATGCACATCTAAAATACAAATGTAAGAGACTGTTAACTTGCTTCAAACTTGGCCAATTTAATTACTTGAGTTACGTCGACTCATTTTTACGCTTCAAACTTCAGGCTCCACTAATATAAATTCTCATCCTGACGACACCCGATATTTTATGTATCTCTTACACTGAATGACGACAATCGAATGGAGAAATAAAAATGAGAACACTCGACTCATGGTTGGAGGAGTATTCAGAGAGCCACCAGAATAAGCTGAATAAATTTATTCACTTTTTCGCAGTTCCTGCCATTTACTTTACTGTGATGGGATTGCTTTATGTTGCCCCTACCCTACCTTTTTTGCCTGAGGTATGGTGGAACAACTGGATGGTGATCATCATGCCGATTGTGATGATTTTCTACTTTAGTCTCTCCATTGGACTAGGGATTGGAATGTCTCTTTTTACTTTACTCTGTTACGGGCTAATACATCTCTATGAAAAAACTGAGATTAGTTCGGTTTTTTCAATGAGTGTTGCTGTGTTTGTTGTTATGTGGATTTTCCAGTTTATCGGTCACAAAATTGAGGGCAAAAAGCCATCTTTCTTTAAAGACTTACAGTTTCTTTTGATCGGGCCCGCCTGGGTTATCAATTGGGCCCAAAAGGCGATATTGGAACGCTGATAGGGTATGTGGATAAGCTGCCTCACCAAGGTAGCTCGTCTCCCCGAAAATCAATGAAACGCCCACTTTTATCTGTATTGCTCTCAAGTATCACAGATAAAAGACCATCAACGCTCTCCTCTGCGGTGATCAGCGCATTAGGCCCGCCCATCTCAGTTTTGACCCAGCCGGGGTGTAATGCCAATACGGTGAAACCCTCTGGCGCTAAGTCATTACTCAAACTCTTCACAACTGAATTTAATGCGGCTTTAGAGGAACGGTAAAGGTAGCCACCACCTGATGTATTTTCGGTCATGCTGCCAACCTTAGACGAAAGACAGACAATTTTGCGATCATGTCCCGCCAGAAGCTTCGGGTAAAGAGCCTCTACGAGCATCTGCGGAGCAATAGTATTTACCTCCAGAACACGTCGCCATTCCACCGGATCAGTATCACCAAAACCTACCCCTTTCGGGCCAAAATATCCTGCGTTATTTATCAGAATATCAATCGGAGGTAACACGTCAGCTAACTCACGAGCAGCTTGGTAATCCGTGACATCAAGCTGAAACAGAGATAGTTTGCTCATCTGCTGGTCTAGAGTGATAAGCGCCTGAGTACTCTCTTTTGAGCGATATGTTGCAAGCACCTGATAGCCTTTGTTGAGACACTCTCTTACCAGCGTCAGACCAATACCGCGGTTTGCACCGGTAATAAATACTGTGGTCACTATGCTCTCCTTTTACATGCCTTATGATCAATTGGGACTGAACGCGAAGAAATATTGACGCCTATTCACTTAACGGTAAAGGCTTATGCAAAAAACGCCCCGAAATGGGGCGTTTTGAACGTAATTACAAGCGTTTCCATGGTCCCCAGTCACCACTGGTGGTTGGGTCATCGCCTTGAGTCCAGTACCGAGCTTGATAAGTGACGCCATCAATGGTCACTTCGTCTCCGGTATTGTAAACCTTGCCAGCACTCCAGCCATTTCCACCGGCGCTGTTTCCATCACCTTGATCTGGCTTATCAAGCTTCGCAACAACAGTCACTTCAGGCCAACCTGCATGCGACCCATAAAAGTTAGTCACACATTTTTCATAGTCGCCCGGAGTAAGTGCTGAATAAGCAGTCTGATAACCTACTAACTCACACTCAAACGAGTAGCCACCAGGTCTGTCTGAATAATATTTCCAGTTGCCATCCCAGTTTGTGTAAAGCACATCTTCTGCACCATTAAGGTTCAAGCTGCCATACGGGGTTTGTTGCCAGCAGGTATTTTTCTCGTTGTCTGCCAAAGGAATTTGATAATGTTCAGACAAACCTTCCCAATAGCGGATCCGGTTAACAGGTTGACCTTTGGTCTTGTTCTGCTCGCCGCATTCGATACCGCCGTTAATGATATTAATAGTGGTACCGAACCCATAACCAATGCCCGCCTCTTGCTCTCGCACAGATGGAGACCATGTTCCGTCAATCACATGAAGCATCGCTGGTTTCGGTGCCTGTGGTGTCAGGAAGAACCAGATGGCAGACGCCAGATTCAGCCATGAGTCTGCCACCAGCCCCGGATTGTCTAACAATACAGTAGCATCACCATTAAACATGGCTTCAGAGAATGCACCGTAGTTGAAATGATAGGACAGTTGCTTTGCACCCCGGCCAAAGTATCCCTCACCCGCTGCACACGGCCAACGTCTATTCTGCCAGTCGTCCTGACCACAACCTGTTGTGTAGCCTTCCTGACCTTCGGACCAGCCCATCTCACGAACGTGAACCAGTGCCTGCTGCCATTCTTCAAGTCCCAGAGGATTGTCTGAGTAGTTATCTATGGCGATATGTCCGCCCGTCTCCTGAGAGAAATGGGCAAACGCTGTAACAATTGATCGTTTACAAATTGCATCAGCGTCTCGATTGTCAGCATAGTCGCCGCAAAATGCGGGAAACTTCCCTATGGCTCGCAGGAAACGGGTGTAAGTATACTCTGGCGCGGCCATTTGGGTCAGAAAAGTCCATTCTGATTCAGGGAAAACCCTCTCAACGCGTTTTACGTTTTCAGGGTTAGATGCCAGTTGTGTTTCGATCGCTTCAACAACTTGATTAGATCGAGTTTCAAGCGCCTTTGCCCAGACTTTATACATGGGGTCGGCTGTCAGTGTCGCTTCCGCCGCATCAATTTCTGCCTTCTCGACCAAATAGGCTCCGGGATTTTCGGGATCGGGCTGGGGAGACATAGTAATGGCGCTATGCGCTGAACAGGACACACCGATGAGCAGTGCCAGTAATCCTTTTTTCATTTCATTTACCTTAATAAAGGATGGTGTAGGGTACAGAGCTTTGTTTACGCTCTTTAATCATTTGCTGGGTGTGAAGTTCAGCAGCTGTTCAATGAGTGAACAGATGACCAAGTACCTCAACCTCAGATCGAAGGGGAATATATAAGTAAACGGAATGCTGTCTCAATAACAAGATGTGCTGAGTCGTCTCGCTAAGTGATCTGATATTTAGATTAAAAGCCTGCTTATACCGATTATCTTCGGGCCTAAACGCCATAAAATGATGTATTCGTGGCGCTTTAGAGGTTTAAAAATAGAATTATCAATATTTCAAAATGGTTTCAGATACCTTCTATCGATGCGAGTCACCTCAAAAGTGAAACCTATTTTTGATCATTGGTAGCGTTGAGCTTGGGATATGTATCGGGGGATCTGTGAAGAGAGAGATATCTCTCCTGTCATTGACAGGAGAGACATTAGAGACGATTAATCGTTACTGGTAGAAGAGATTCGGTGAACAGTAAGGTCAGCACCACGATATTCTTCTTCTTCACTCAAACGAAGACCTATTGTTAGTCTCAGAGCACCATACACAATAAAAGCACCGGCAACAGCAACAACAATACCCAACAACGTACCCATTACTTGAACGGTTAAACTGACGCCGCCCAACCCCCATAGGGCTTCGGAGCCAAAGATACCGGCTGCAATCCCACCCCATGCGCCACAAAGACCGTGCAGAGGCCAAACACCCAATACATCGTCAATCTGCGTTTTGTTTTGCAGATACGTAAAGACGAAAACAAACATTGCACCGGCAACCAGTCCAGTGAAAAGAGCGCCCAAAGGATGCATCAAATCTGATCCGGCACAGACAGCCACCAGACCAGCTAAAGGACCGTTGTGAATAAAGCCCGGGTCATTTTTACCTGCTACCAGAGCAGCAAGAATCCCACCGACCATTGCCATTAGTGAATTCATTGCAACCAAACCACTGATGCCATTCACAGCCTGAGCAGACATTACATTGAAACCGAACCAGCCGACAGAGAGGATCCACGCACCCAAGGCCAGAAATGGTATGTTAGAGGGTGCGAAGTTAGTGTGTTTACCCGCTTTCACCCGACCATTTCGCATACCGAGAAACAGGACGGCTATGAGGGCAATCCAACCGCCTACACCGTGGACAACAACCGAACCCGCGAAATCATGAAATCCTGCGCCATATTTAGCTTCAAACCATGCCTGTAAGCCAAAGTTTCCGTTCCAAATCATGCCCTCGAACAAAGGATAAATAAGTGCAACAGTTAAAAACGTCGCGAGCATAATAGGATAAAAACGAGCTCGCTCAGCAATACCTCCTGAGACGATCGCTGGTATTGCGGCCGCAAATGTTACCAGGAAGAAGAACTTAACCAGCTCGTATCCATTTCCCTGCGACAATGTGTTGGCGTCAGCAAAAAAAGTGACATCATAAGCAACCCAATAGCCAATGAAGAAATAGGCAACGGCAGATACACCAAAATCAGCAAGAATCTTCACCAGTGCATTAACCTGGTTTTTGTTTCTGACCGTCCCGACTTCCAGAAATGCAAACCCTGCGTGCATCAGGAAAACCATAATGGCCCCCAATAGCAGGAAAAGCGTGTCCGAACTCTGTGTCAACGTCTGAACTGCGCTGTGTGCGTCACTAGCTGTTACCGTCATTGTTTTTGTTCTCCCTCACTAACATGCACAAATCCTGTGCGTTTGTTTTATCTTCACCAAATTGGTGATTTTCGGTTTAGGGAAAAGCAGGAAGCAAATGAAGTACCAAGATCTTTCTATCGCACAAACAAATACTAGTACGTTGATATTGTTAATTAATTTAGCTCTTTATAATCAAGCTCAGTAAAAGCCGCGATGATGTTTGCAGCAAAGTGGTTCACGATGGCACTTTTTTGATGCATTGAAAGGTGCGAAGGTACTTCAAGGCGGAATTATGCCCCAGTACGGGGCTCGGTATAGCAAGATTCTGAGTAGAGTGTTTTAGCCGGAGCAAAGAGTGACCTTTCTACAACCGTCATATTTACCCCGCTTGTCTTTCCGATTTAGCCAGCCAGATGCTTTTTCAAATAATGAATAATATCGTCTGACTCATACAACCACTCGATATGCCCATCCTGTTCAATGCGTAAACAAGGCACTTGCTTTTTGCCCCCACCCTGCAGCAGTTCTTTTAGGTACGCTTCACTTTCATGAATATTTTTCAGCTCAATATCTATGCCCATCAGTTTGAGGGCGGCTCTGACTTTGATGCAGTACGGGCAATAATTAAAATGAAAGAGTTGTAGGTTTTTACTATCTATCGTCAAAATATACGTCCTGTGTTTTGTCACGTTTTATCCGGTCAACGAGATAACTGACAATGGTTGTCGCCGGAATAAATCTGAACCAAGTTTCGACCCAGCTCTTTGGCACTGTATAACGCCTCGTCAGCACGAACAATGATTCCCTGCGTAGTATCCTCATTGATAATCTGATCGCAGCAACCTGCAATGCCAATCGATACGGTAACACATTTTGCAGATGTCCCTTTTGCGTGTTCAATCGCCATGTTTTCTATTCGTTGACAAAGCCCTTGTGCCTGATTAAATGCAATGTCCTGATCTTTACTTGCCAGTAGTAGCATAAACTCCTCACCACCAAGCCTGAACGCAAACCCACTATGTTCACGGGCAAAGCTATCTATTTCACCTGCTACCAACACAAGAGTGTTATCACCGTAGATATGTCCATATGTATCGTTATAAGCCTTAAAGTGATCAATATCGATATAAAATCCAAATAAAATCTTATCAGGAAAGTCCTCATTGAGAGTCTGTAACTGCTTTGTCAGAGATCGTCTATTGAGTAAACCAGTCAGTGGGTCACGTCGCGACAAGTCGTCCAGCTCTTTATTCTTGAGCACGACACTATCCACCAGCTTGGTAAACTGACGTGCTAAATCTCCAATTTCATCTTTTCTTCTGATACCCGGCGTCGCCTGTTGATCAAGTTCCTCTACGCTAGATCGCATGTGCTTTGCCAATTCTTTAAGGGGAACCGAAATACTGAATGAGAGAAACATCAGTACGGGAATAGACAACACGACAGTGACCAAGAACTCGCGCACACTGTCCTCAATAAACAGTATTTTGAGTTTTGCGATATCACTGATATCGAAGAGTAACTCGGCTTGTCCGGCATACCCATTTTTTAATAAGAAGCGGATATAGAGCAGACCTCGATCCAAATCGACATGATTTTCACCTTTTTGTCTAAAGTGTTCGAGATTCTGCAGATATTGCTGATTGAAAAAAAGGCTGTCTTGATATTGCAGTCTGGCATCCTCAAAACGCTCGATAAGATAATTAATCTTGACCATATCCGCACCAGGCTCAGCTTTTTTCTGTTCCAACTTTGCTTGTCTACGATTGAGGTTCTCAAGAAAATCATCGGGATAATCGACACGCCAGAGAAGATCTTCTGATTTCAGATACGCAACGGATATAGGCTGATGAGTGAAGCTCGATTTGCCGCTCACCAGAATATATTTCAAGCCATTTTGTTGTGATAAATCTGATTTGAAGCTGGGTAAAAGCAATCGGGCATAGTTGCTTCCCATCACGGCATCACTGATGTAAGAGGTGAGGTATACAATACTACTTTCTTTGGTATGCATTGAACTCACTACCAACGAGTTGATAGCATTTTTATAGTTGTAGTAGGTAATTCCGACGATCAAGAACGAAATCAGAATTAAATGCGAAACGAATATTTTTGTCCGTATCGAGCTCATCATTACTTCTTCGGCTTAAAAACATCGATGATTGGCGTTGCACAGGTCCCGCCGCGACATATGTCTCGGTAACCATTGTGACAGGCATTGCAAGTGCTGACGTTGAAAGAGGGATGAGTATGGCTGATATCGTTGCCGAGACGGTCGTAAGTGCCATAGAGCGGCTCACCAGCAAGATGCTCGGTAACAAAAATAATGTCTTGATCCTCATAGATCGCAACAGCGGTTACGCCATCTTCGTAGGGCCCATGGGTCTTGTATGCAGATACTTTATTTTCCGGCACAAAAATATTAATCGTTGTGCCCTGACCGTTGTTAATCCAGTTGTACATTTTGACCGTTTCCTGGAGAAAGGTCGGTGTTGATTCAGGTAAGACAACATCTCGTCCCGGTATGATGCTTTGTTTTACTCGCACCATGTTTTCAATGTCATCGGGAAACGATGCATTAGACGAGCAAAAACCAGAAAAACTGATCCACGAAGCGCATAAGAAAATGGGTATTCTCATGAATGACTCCCTCCATCACACTGATACTTGCGCTCCATAAGCGGGCACAGTGAACACTCATTGCTCTCTGCAGTAATCTCTGCCTAAACCTTTGTAGGTCATAACCAGTCCTGATGTGTTAATCGCTAGTGATAGCAGTCTGGCTATATGCTGGTATCAATATCTATGTACCCGCTATTTTTATTGCGGCGGAAAAACTCCAATCTGCTTCCTCAGAACGGTAAAGTTGCAAGCTAATTCAAAGAGGAAAAGCAATATTTATTTCACGTCTCGAAAAATAGAAACTGACTCGATTTCAACACGTTTTACCTTTTATGATAAGGAGGGGAAGGGCACAAAAACTGCAGCAATTGATATTCTGCTCAAAAAAAAACATATCAGTTTCATTATTTCTTCATCTGACGTGATGCTTTACCAAGCTTGATATTTGAATAATTACCCAGTCAAAAAAGGAGTACTCACCTGTATGTGTACAATTAACGACGCTGGAATAACAGATAAAGAGAGGAAGATCGCTGTTTCGAGCCGGGGATGTGCAGGTTTCACAGAATAGGTGACATAAGCGAGTATTTACAAATACGCTTCTTGCCGTGGCTCACTGATGCCCCTAGCCTTTTGCTTTGATGAGAGTGCTGCCGCTCGTTGTAAACACTTCAGGCTATACATGGAGAGTATGCTAATGAAAACTATCCCCCTGCTGTTTTGCTGTTCCGTACTCGTGATGGCCGCAGGATGTAAAAGTACGCTATCCGAGAGTATGCCTGCTTCTGATTATCAGGCAACGGTTCCAGAGAAACTGAGTGAACAGCTTGTCACTCTAAATAACGAACCGCACCAATCGTTTCGTGGTAAGACGTTAAAATTCCACTACGACGAAAGTAAGGGATTGCTGACATTGGTCAACCGTTTGAGAGGCAGTCGCTGGCAGTGGGAGATCAATAAATCTGACGCCGATGCACAGACTAAAGCATTTGCCTGCAATACCTATATCAATGCGGTGCGCGCAGGTCTGGGTGTCAGGCAATGGTTTACTGGCGCAGGAGGTTTAGTGACAGAAACATACTCCTATGAGGACTGCCAGTAATGGGCTGAAATGAGTCCGGCTTATGTCTTGTCCTCTGCATATTTACGCTGATAACGGGGTAACATCGTTTGGTTCCCTAACAGTCCTCCTTGATGGAGGTACATGAGTGTCGTCTTACCTTCAGGTTTCCACTCTGCCAACGTCAGCCACATCAGAGGATCGTACAGAAGGTCAAATTCTACCCCTGTCTCTTCAAGCAATGCACTCCAGTATTGATAATCCTCAAGGTAGAGTTTACCGAAATGATGTTTTCTGTGCGGGAGTATACGAGGGTAGTTTTCTAACGACGGCTCAAGAGAATGCCACTGCTCTAATAGGTATTCGGGTCCACCGACACAACTGCATGTAATAACAGTCACCTCCTCCGCCGCTAAGTGCTTCTGTAAGTAAAGCGCAGTGGTACCTGTACCAGAGGGAAGTGCCAGAGTGAGATGCCCGGGAACCTGTTGTGATTTCCAATCCATGATTTCCAGAGCAAGCGTTTTTATCCCCTGCTCTGCCAACTGACACCTTCCCCCCTCGGGAATAAACAAACAATCACTTTCCGGCTTTCTCACTTTGTTTATGTAGTCATGCGGATGACGTCCATTTCTATCCTCACATCCGGATAGGTCAATAATTTTCGCGCCCATCTCCACCGCTCCGCCATAGTTACCCCTCGGCTCGTTAGCAAGCCAAGAGGGGATACGATCGACATAATATTCAAACGCCCAGCCTTTGAGCTTGGCCAACGCCGCAAGGGAATAAAGAGAATTTGCCTGTACCGAACCGTAACCAATTAACGTCGTGTAGGTATGCGGAGGCAAGTCAAGCAAACTGGAGAATTTTCTTGCTTTATTGCCGCTGAATAACGGGTGAAGCAAATCATCTCGTTTGAGGTAAAAATCAATACCGTTGAAGGAGTGCGAGGTAACTGGGCTAACGTTGAGTTTCATAGGGCTTTTCAGATTGAGAGTCGGCATTAGTGTAAATACCTATAAGCAGCTGTCAATCTGATATCCACTGCGAGCTAATATCCTCTGCGATAATGGCTCCACTCTTTCGTTCTACTGGAAACATCGTCTCTCGAATACATCCGAGTGAACGTTAACGATAACCTTGAAAAGAGTGGCGAGGCATCGTTATTGCCATTATCACTAGTGTTAAAACGCTTTACACCAGAAGTCTGTCTGACGGTGTTTGGGATTAGGCTGCAAATATGACCAACCGGATTTAATATAGTGCGCAACAGCTCTGGGATTGTCACGGCTCACAGAGAGCACCGCCCCCTTGCAGTAGCTAGCCAAAAGGTGTGTAGAGATATAGTCCTGTAATTGACTGGCTAAACCAATACCGCGATATTCAGGCTGCAGATAAATAAGATGGACATAGCCATAGCCAGATTTAAACGAATGGGTTTTAAATTCTAACTGGCCAATGATTTCGCCATTCTGCCATACGTGACGGTAAAACCATGCGGGATCAGCAAGTCGCTGTCGTATTTTCTGTTCATAATCCTTAACGGACGCTTTAAACCCTTCCAGCGTGCCGAAACTACAAAAGTAGGAATCTTTTCTGAATGATTGGCAAACGTCGAAATGCTCGTCAATGTTAATAGGTCGTAATGTAAGCAATGCAACATTCTCCAATAGTAATGTGGCGTCAAACTTTACCTACTTTTCACTACTTATTTTATTAAATGTCATTTTTATTGGACATAGATAAACTTTTTATCGCTAAAAATTAGAATGGACACCTGTTTTTGAAATCTGGTAGACGTCTTGCTCTGTACACGACGCATTTTCCAGTACCTGAAATCACTCTAAAAAAATAAATAACGTAAAAAGCTAATTCCGAATCTATGGCTTAATTCAGGGACAGAAACTCCAACATCACCGCTGACCAGATAGAAAAACATATGAAAATAACGATTCTTAAACCAAGTGATAAAAACGCCCTGCTGGCATTTGAGTATCAAAACAAAGTATGGTTTGAGCAGGAGGTAGGACCAAGGCCAGAGAGCTTTCATCAATTATCAGCCACTGAAAAACATATTTCATCACTTCTAAAACAGCATAGAGAAGGAAAGTACCTCCCCTTGATAGTGAAAAATTCCAGCAATAACATTATTGCAAGAGTCAATATCAGCGAGATCGACAAAGAAAAGGGGTGTGCAGATATTGGCTACCGTGTTGCAAAAGACTAATGTGGTAAGGGAGTCGCCACCCTTGCCGTCCAAACTGCACTGAAGAATGCCTATCAGAGTGGGCTCACCCGATTTTCCGCCGTTGCTGCAATCGACAACATCGACTCTCAAAGAGTACTCGAGAAAAATGGCTTTAAGCCCGTGGAGATCGTCAGAGATTTCGCTAAAATCGCTGACCGATCAATAGATGTCCGCCGCTATAGTCTGATTCTATCAACGTGATACTGCATCAGGCATCGTAAATCTGTCCGCGTAGATACGGTCTTTATCGCATCCTTTCGCAATCAGGCAGTCTTCTGCTCTGTCGACCATCACGGGCGGCCCGCAAAGATAAGCATCTGTATCTTCTGTCGATAGAGAGCTGATTAAATCGGTAACCATCCCTCTGTGTCCTTGCCATCCACTGTCGGGTTGAAGATCAGACAGAATGGGGATGAAAGTGAATTCTGATGGCCATAGAGAGGCAATCGCACTGATATCATCGAGGATATAAAGGTCTTTTTCTTCCCGGGCACCAAAGAGTAAAGTGGCTGGACGGGTAACACCTGTAGAAACAGCTTGCTCAAGTATTGCCATTATCGGTGCAAGGCCGCTTCCACCCGCGACAAACAGTAAACTTCCCTCACCGTCCCTGAGCCAAAATTCTCCCATCGGGCCGTTTATCTGAACATTATGGCCAACCAGGGGCTCATTATTTACTAAAGTCGAGAACTGACCGCCTTCCACCTGACGAATAAAAAAAGTTTGTAAATGTGCATCGACGTTTGCGGTTGCGAAAGAGTAGCTGCGGGAAATATCCGGTTTAACATCCAAGCACAAGTCAGCATATTGACCGGCTTTGTAGATTACGGGATCTGTGGTTTCAACGACCAGTCGAGTGATGTCATGAGTTAACCGGGATTGAGAGATAACACGTCCCTCGACCCTGGTTGTCTTTATCTCGTCATACTCAATGACAATCTGTTCCTTCGGTATACTCTGACACGCAAGTATATACCCTTGATCCAGCTCTTCTTCAGACAACACATAACCGCTGTCTGTCAGCTCTTTCACTTTACCCTCAATCAACCTGCATTTGCATACCGCACATCCACCCACCCTACAGCTATGCGGAAAATCAATGCCTTGTCGTAGAGCTGCCAATAACAGACTCTCTTTGGGATTAACCAATATTTCATGGCCGTTAATGAGAGCTGGGACTGGCGTCTTTTTCGAAAATAATGAAAACATATTGTTGAGAGCACACCGTCTAAAAAAGCTGAAATCGGCTTACCTTACTGTCCATACGCTACTATTGTTAAAACAGGCAGTGTAAGTGGTTGTGATAGCATGTCTCACCCTAGCAACTGAGGAGTCAGTAAAATAGGTTACAATCTGCCAATTAGCGCGCTTTTTTTGACAATGATTATGTTAAATTTAACAGCAACACTTCCTTCAACGTATCTACGGTTAACCGTTAAACAAGTCTCTGAAATGGGATTTGACGTTACCGATTTACTTATACAGAAAGGCTTAGATCCGGATGATCTTGACGACCCATCAGCGTCGTTGACTGTTCATCAATACTGTCAGCTCATTGAAAGTATGTTGGTGATAACCAATGAGCCAGAGCTGGGGCTGTTAGTCGGTAAAAGAATGATGTTTAACACTCACGGTGTGCTTGGCTTTGCAGCTGTTAATTGTGAAAACTATCTTCAGCTCCTTAATCTTGGTCAGAAATTTTTGTCGGTCAGAACCGGACAACTCATCAGTATTGATTACGATATTGTCGGGAGTAATGCGCATATTAATATGTACGAATATTCACCGGATGAATTATCTGGCCGCTTCACCGCTGAGGTTTTCGCCGCAGCCCTGAAAAATGTCGTCAACTTTGTGTCCGGCTCCAGTTCGAAGATCCTTGCTGTTAATTTTTCGTTTCCCCGTGTGGAAGGCAGCAATGTTGCCGAATCCTTCTTTAATTGTCCTGTGCACTATAACCAAACTAATAATTATTTGGTCGTTTCAGTCGAAACACTCAGTGAGCCTTTAACGACATTTGGCAACACCACACCCGGCCAGACAACCAATCTATGCGAGCCTCAATTGAGCGTGGTGACAAACTCTTCTACCTATCAAGAACGGGTTCGGAACATTATGCGAGAGCGTGGGCAACAGTTACCCAGCCTATCCATGCTCGCGAGTCGATTCAATATGACAACGCGAAGTCTACATCGTCGCTTGAAGCATGATGGAACATCATACAAACGTTTAGTCGAGGAGATAAAGCACGAGCGAGCGGTCAAAATGCTTAGACAAAGCACACATACGATTCAGGAAATTGCCTACGATCTTGGTTATACCGATGTGGCAAACTTCAGGCGAGCTTTCAAGAGATGGGAAAATATGTCTCCAATGGCGTACAGAGAATCAGTGTTAAGTAACAAGTCTAGGAAGCCATTTTAACTAAATCTAATTCGTCATCCGCTGCGTCTTACTCCTTACGCATCACAACCGTCTTCGCCAGTATATCGTGCACTGTCTGGCGCTTATCGCTGGAAAGCGAAAAGAGTAAATCGGCAAACATGACCAATATATAGATGATAAAGCTAACAAGGACGGAAAAGTCAGGCAACACATGAAAGGGGATGTTGTAAAGCGCAAACTCAGCCAAGATCCAAAAGTAAATCACAGTCAAAAGTAGAAAACACTCACGAATACACACCTGTCTGAGCTTAGGGTCTCCCTCTGCCAAACTGTCAGCCAGCTTTATACCAAACACGTATTTACCAATGGTGAACCTAAAAAGCGCTTGGCAAAAAATCCTGTAAACAACGAGGGATGATGAAAATATGAACCCGCAAAAAGCCAGCTCGCGATAGGCCCAGTCATCCCCACCCGTATTAATGATTAAATCAAGGAGGAAATAGGTAAAGAGACCAGCAATAGAAGCGTCAATTGCAAATGCTAGTAATCGACGCCAAAGAATAAAAAAAGAATACTCATCCGCGCTTTTCAACAGGCATTCTTCTGATATCGCGGGGTTGTCGAGAAGCCGGGCATTAATATGACGCTTTATCTCTTCCCTTCGTTCCGGATATTCAGCCTCATCAAGCGAGTCTAGTGCTTCGAACAGGTCAATAATGTTGTACTTGCTATAGTCTGGTGACACATCCATTCAGCCACCTAATCCCCATGATGGAGCGGAAGCAAACACTGAGGGCTCAGCCCTATCAAGCCAGAACCATAACGTGCCATGGCAAATAAAGACAACCGATGTTAGTGCTGCACGCATTAGCGTGTACCAGAAAGGGTATACCTTTCTGGCAACGATAAAGAGTTCAATGGAAAAGAGAACGACAAACGCACAGCCCAACACGACCAGTGAAAATGACAAAGGCATGACTGACACCGAAAATGCTACCAAAGAGAACACAATGGCAACGGTCAAACTCAAAGGTGTTTGGTCTGATTGAGCCTTATTGATACTACTACCCCACACCGCACCCGCCATAAAAGCAAGAATGACCACACTGTAGCTGAAGAATAAATGTATTAGACCAGCCTGAATGCTGTCAGGCCACAACGGAAAGAACATGCCAATACTGACAAAAGGAATTAATCCCATCGCACCGTAGCCCAACGCTGTATTTTTCATAGATGTTGCTCCACCATATTTTTGCCGTTTATCCTTTTAGTGGGTGCCCCTCTGGGAGCTGACGCAGAATCCAAAGCACCAGCTTATGTTTCATTGAAGGTCCATCCTCTTTATTGGCTGCAAGAGGAGTGATCAGTTTATCCTGTACCAACAGTCGGTAAATGCACTCAATTTTAATTTTATTAGATGTACCGCTATCGAACTTGGCAAACCCACGTTTTTCTGCGTACTGCTCACCTATATTCAACGCTTTCTTTAACAACTGACCTTCATTTTTCATTTTTTTCATATCTTCACCTCTTAAATATCCGGATGTCGTTGTGCTGGAAAGGTGACCAACATCAGGGTGATACGTGGCGGCTGTTCTTGTCAAAGCCAAACAATGCTATTGGTTACTCTTTTTCATTATTTTTACATCTTGTATTAGCGGGTAGAGAGAATGTTACCCAGCACGTTAAAAAAACGCTCCACCTCCTCTTCTGTGTTGTAGTGCATAAATCCGACCCTAAGCACCCCACCACTATCCAGCAAATTTAAGTGTTTAACCACATCGAGGGCGTAGAAGTGCCCGTTCCACACATAAATATGCTCTTTTGCCATTTGTTGGGCGAGGTATTCAGATGTGAAATTTTTGCTGCTAAGCGCAAACGTTGGTGTTCTGCCCTCGTCATCGCGAACACCATGAAGTTTGATATGCTGATACTGGTCAAGCTTATTCAGAAAATATCGCGAAAGATGGCGTTCATACTCAGCAGTCTGACCATAACTCTCGACTAAACGGCAGCGCAGATCGGAGTGATCTGACCAAGTTGCCAAATAATTCACTGCTGCAATAAAACCTGCCAACGCCTCGAAGTTCAGGGTGCCAGTCTCGAACCTCGCAGGTCCATCAGCCGGTGCAGGCTGAACTTTGTAAGGCATAAGGCTATCAAGCCAAGGATCGGCGACGTAGGCTATACCGAGATGAGGCCCGAAAAATTTGTAAGCGGAACAAACGAGAAAGTCACACTTGAGTGCTTTTACATCAATGAGTTGGTGGGGCGTGTAGTGAACGGCATCCAAGAAAAGCTGCGCCCCCACTTTTTTCGCCATATCACTGATCAGCCGAACATCAACGTGAGAACCCGTCAAATTAGATGCGCAGGTAACTGCTACAAGGCAGGTTTTTTCATTGATTAACGTAGCAAGGTGATCATAATCAAGCGTACAATCATCACTTATTATCTCAATTTCCCGGACAACGACGCCTTTGTCCTGTGCGGCCATTACCCAAGGACTGACGTTGGCATAATGGTCCAATTTGGAGATGATGATTTCGTCTCCCTTTTTCCAGTTACGGCTGATTGCACGGCTCAAAGAAAAAGTAATACTGGTCATGTTGGCGCCGAAAAACATGTGTCGGGACGACGGTGCGTTAACCATAACTGATGCAACATATCTGGCTTGAGAAGCTATCTCAGAGGTTTGTTCACTGCACTGGAAAACTCCGCCCAAGTTAGAGTTGCCGTGATGAAGATAAGACGTCATTGCTGCAGTCACCGAATCGGGTACCTGAGTACCGCCGGGGCCATCAAGGAAACACAATGGAGTACCATCAACTACCCTGTTGAGAGCTGGAAACCTTTCCCGGGATTTATTTGCCGAAAACATTAACCCTCCATTTGTCTTTGCAATGTATCTGTTACTTTCCCCCTATCTGTTAATCATAGCTATTTATACTGTACAGAATTCCGATGATTCGCAATGCAAGTCACAGCAATCAAATTTTTACTTCACTACGTATGTATCTGCGCAAATCAGTCGATAAGTTATCGGTTATGGTCAATCTACGCTGCGTCTGGCGCATAAATGTAAATATCGGCAAAATGCTGTCAGCCTCAAAGTACGCAAGACAAGGTATCAATTGTAAATTCAATTTTAAGCAGTCAGTAGGAAACGTCACGACATGGAATTTTGCTGTAAGGTTCACTCCACGATTGGAGCATTCAATTCAGAAGACTGGGACCAGCTAGATATAAGTAATAACCCTTTCTGTAAATACAGCTTTTTTGCTGCGCTGGAAGACAGTGACGTTGTGTGCAACGAGACTGGGTGGGAACCCAAATATATAGCGATATACCAAGCAAACACTCTTGTTGCCGCAGCACCATGCTTCATCAAAAGCCACCCGATGGGCGAGTATGTCTTCGACTGGTCGTGGTCAGATGCTTACGAACGTTATGGGTTGCCATACTACCCCAAATTAATTTGTGCAGTCCCTTTCACACCAGTGACAGGGCCAAGGTTGATGGTTGCTCCTCAAGCGGACTCTTCTCATCTTATTCCTGTTCTTATCGAACAAATGAAAGAGCTTGGTCGACATATCGATGGATCTGGTGTCCATATTCTTTTTCCTGACGATACCGTTTCAACGTTTATCCGACCTGAAGACCTGCACAAGAGAAAAGCCGTGCAGTTTCATTGGTTAAATCGTAAATACCAGGATTTTGACGATTTTCTATCCCAATTGACCTCCAGAAAGCGAAAAAATATAAAAAAAGAACGAAAAAGTATCGTTGAACAGGGCATTGAGATTGACACTAAAGAAGGCCATCAGATTTCAACCGGAGACTGGCATATTTTTTATCAGTTTTATCGTCAGACCTATCTCAAGCGTTCAGGCCATGAAGGCTACCTCAATCAGACATTCTTTGAGTTGCTGGGGAAAACGATGCCAAACAATCTTGTCATGATCACAGGGATTAAAGATGACAATATTGTTGCTGCATCGCTGTTCTTGAAATCTGATACCACTCTATTCGGCCGATATTGGGGTTGCCACACTGAAAACAATCATCTGCATTTTGAGCTTTGTTACTATCAGGGGATAGAATACTGCATAAAGCATAAGTTGGATGTTTTTGAGGCAGGCGCTCAGGGCGAGCACAAGTTGATCAGGGGCTTTGAGCCCATATTTACATTTAGCTATCACTCTCTTTTCAATCCGCAGTTCAATCAAGCCATTGCTGATTTTCTCAACCGAGAAATGAAACAGGTAGAAAATTACCTTAAGGATGCAAAACGATACTTACCCTACAAAGAGATTTGATAATATGTGGTTGATGTAAAAAACAAAAAAAGGCGCATATTGCGCCTTTTAATCGCTTCAGCTTGAAGCCATAAGTTTTTGTCTAATATCAGAAATTTTTCCCTGACTGAACTCTCTAAACTTAAAGTAGCAATAACTGCACACAATAGTAAAAAAGAGGTATGAAAGCGAAAAAACAAACGGCGATGTTATCAAGTCACGTTCAAGACTCCACATTACACCAGCAACTGTAACAGCCATTTTAGCCATTAATCCAACGAGCAGAAATAAAAATGCAAGCTGTGGATACTTGCTATGTCGGAAACTTAGCCAATAACTGGCACCTGTTGCCGTAGCAGCAACAAAGAAGCCAACTAAGAACGAGTGAAAATGTTCAGCGGCTAATATGCCACCGGATATTGATAACAAAACAACCAGAATGTAGGACATATCCCTCTACTTAACTTATACAAATAAAAATAAAACAACTAAATCCATGTCAACACGCCAATTCTGCATAAAATTTAAACTTCACACAAGATTATTTTGATAAAAAATTAATAAATAACTGATTTTACGAAAATTAAATATTATAGAAAATACAGGGGTAACTTTTTATATTTAAAAAATGTTACAATTTGATTAAATTCTTTGATTAAACGAAAGGCAATCATAAATATTCCGGATTGGAGTCAAGATCCATAAAGAACGGTATGCGATGTAAGGGAAGTAAGTATTAGTGGTATCAAAAATTCTGTTTCAGGATGAAATCATTAAAAGCTATGTGAATACATTGCTCTGCTGACGCTACGGGACCGAGTTGAGATATTACAAGTTACATCCACCTATCGAATGATTTAGGGGTAGAAAATAAAGTATCCCTGTAAAATCGGAAATGATAACGTCAGCTCGTTAGGCAAGTGTATTGAAGTAGTCAGATGAGGCTTGTAGCCAATGATGCTTGAGAAAATAACCTGCCACCGTCCTTAACGCTATCAGAAAGCAACCTGGAGTGACACACTACTTTACTTACATCCTCTACCTTTCCCCATTTCCGCATTATCGAGCTGAATCCAGTGCAGCAGCATGTCTAGATATACTTGAGCATCCTCTCTTGACCGGTTGAGTATGACAACATCCATCGCCAGTCCAACCAGAGACCTCATAACCAAACCTGTCACGCATCGAAGTTTATCGTAATCGACTTGCCACTTGGGGAATGTCATTTTTACAATCCAAGCGATTTGTTCTTCGAACCTATCCATAGCGACACCATACATTTTCCCCAATGCAGGTTCAGTCCTTGATGCTATAGCAATTTCAATCCCAGCGATAAAAGAACGACCACACATGACATCAAATACATCGTAAATGATCTCTTTGATCGTCGTGCCTTTGTCAAACCTTATAGTTTTCATGAAGGCTGTAGCCTGACGGGTCATGTTGTCTTCCATCGCCGCGATAACAAGCGCATCCTTGTTGGGGTAATGATGCAACATGGTTCCTCTTGCGATACCAGCCCGGCGACAAACCGCTGCTGTAGACGTTCTGTGATATCCCTCTTCAACGAGTAGGTCATGTGCCGCGGCCAGCAACTTGGCTTTTGTTTGTTCTGATTTCTCTTCCTGACGTCCCAAATAAACCTCCGCTAGACATCCTACTTCTGTATCTTGCAGTGCTCTAACTCCAACAGCCTGCAATCTGAATATCTTATTTACTGATCAGTTCCATCGATCCGTACTGCTAACTGAGTTGCATAAAAATGAATATGGTTCCGTGAAATATGAATACTTTTACATCTTTCTTATATTATTTAGTAAGAAAGTAATTAATTGATTAAGACAGACTACAGAGACATCAGAAGGGAGTCAGTATATCAAAGGATAAATATAAACACTAAATTAATGATAAATAATGATATTTTTTAAAAATTTAATTCAATAACGCCTACGTCATCTAACTTATGATTAATACGTCATCCATTAAACTGGAATCGAAAAGTAACATCAAGGACTCTCTTTAAAAATTTTCCCATGCAATGAGTGTGTTAATTTAGACTGATGAAAGCACACTTAAATAATGCTATGATAACTAATAAACAATAATATCAATTAGTTATTGATAAATATTATTTTTGTATTTTTTAAAAATATGGACTTATTCAATGTGAGATAGGATTATTTGCACTTAATTAAAAATTAATATCATTGAGAGGTAACAACTAAAATGAAAATCCTTCCAAAAGTCATCTGTAATCGCTAACTAGTTCGATTAAAAGTCATTATTTTCCACTACTACAAATACGGGGTTATATTAGTCCAAACTATCGACATCGTGGAAAAATGGTAAAAATCACTAAATATATTAGTAATTTACTTATTTTAAGAGATTATTCACCTTCTCGTTAGCATATTCACATCATTGAAAAAATGATATTTTCCAATCGACATTTTAGATGAAAGAGTCTTCCAACACTCATTATTAATAAATGTACGTTAAAAAATTCATATAAAACAATAATTTAATTATTTGCATCATTTATTAGTAATAGTTTCCTGATGATGCTCTCAAAGGAAGTGAAGGTGAATACATATGCAAAAAGAGATATTAATTAGATGACTGAATACTTAGACTTTAGTCGCACTCAGTAACTAAATCTCAAAACTTACACGAAAAAAGATTATTTCCCACATATAAATTCATTTATATCTTCCACCTTAGAATTAAATGCTGCACCAAGATGATACAAAAAAACCCGACTTTCGAAATCATTCAATAATCGGGATTTTATTTCAAACGCTGGTATGCTCGGCGAGCGGGCTTTTCATTGACCCATAACTCACTGGAATACTGATTACTGGTTTTTGTTCATGTCACGTAACTTATCGCCAACAGGAGCCGAGAAGTTAAAACCATCATGTTCATCCCAGTTGATAGACCACGTCATCACTCCACCAAAGTCACTGTAATCAAATTCAGGAACGACCTCACCACATTGACTTCTCTTGGTAACACAATCAAGCGCATCGAGAATATTTTGTATTGGTGCCTGTCCAGAATTAGCAGAGCTTGGTCCAGATGGCAGCCCAATAGCCACCTGATCACTTCGCAGCGGCTTGAACATTTCTCCGTTTGCTAATTCAAAGCCTTCAATTAACATCTTTGACTGAGCAACCATCATATCAACTGTCCCTTCACGTGCAGCGCCTGTTAAATATGGATTAGGCAACCCACCGTTGTTATAAAGCTGAACATGCAGAAGGTCGAGTGTATCCCTGAGTTGATCAATCAGTGGAATGTAAGCCCCCCAAATACCTGAGTATGCAATCATGCCACCGTGTACATAAGGATGTTCAGGTGCCATCGTCAGATATAAATTTCCGCCGATATTTTCCTCGATTTTGAGTAATGCGCGAGGCAATCTTGCCTGAATCTGAGAACCGTGCAGAAGGTTAGAACCACTTTCCAGGTCTATATCTAAACCATCAAAACCCCACTCATTGATAAGCGCAGTAAGGCTGGATACAAAGTTAACTTCGTCACTATCTGTATTTAGTGTGATAGTGCCCTCAGCACCGCCAAGCGATAAGACAAATATTTTTCCCTCAGCCTGCAACTCTGCCATTTCACGCTTGAATCTCTCCGGATCCAATACCGGGCATGTACTGCGAATATCGCCATTAAATGGGGTGAAATGAACGGTTCCATCACTGTTTCGATCGTTCTCTGCAAAAGCGATATCAATAACATCCCATGCATCAGACATTTCACTGAGATTCATTGGACAACCTGCACCGTTTACAAAATTATGCCAGTAACCAATGAGTTTGTGTTTAACCGCTTTCGCCTCCACAACGTTGATATTGACTGAATCTGTCACAGCACTCAGATCATTGCTGTCCGTTGCTTTTGCCGAGATAGAATATTTACCGACTGCCGCTGGCGACCATGAACCCTCAAATGGCGCAGTGTTATCAGACGCAACCAGATTTCCATCAACAAAGAACTCGACAACATCAATATCACCTGTCAAAGAACTGGCATCAACGCGCATCGAAACGTTACTGCCCAGTGAAACTCGTGAGCCGGATACGGGAGAAACTAAAGTGGCGACGACTGGTTGATCACTGACGGTGACTCTCACACGAGCCTCGCCTTCCGCGCCATTCTCATCAACAGCAACAGCCGACAAGATTGTCTCTCCCAGACCACTTACCTGCCATGAAAGACCATAAGGAGCAGTTTCGTCCTTGCCCAGTTCTTGTTCATCCGCGTAAAAACTGACATGTTTAATTGGATCAGATCCGTCAGACACAGTCACAGATAATTCAGTATCTGCGCCTGCAAGCAAGACAGTATTTTCAGATGGCGAAGTAAATGAGATCTCAGGTTGGTTTGCGCATATACCCAAATCACTCCAGGCATCTTGCCAGTACTGACCTTTTCCCGGTTCATATGCCCAACCAGCGGGGGATGAACACCAGCCAGCAACCTCACAACGATATTTCTGATTATCATTCTGAACAATATCGTCTAACGCATAAGCTGTTCCTGCTTGATAAGTCGGAATAGAACTGCACTTTCCTCCAGTGTCAGATCCATCGATAGTGAGTACCACACTTTGGCTCCAACTCTGGGCACCATCATTATCTATGGCTTTGGCTCTGAATGTGTGAGTCCCCGCCACTGCCTGCCACTCACTGGCATATGGTGCACTTGAAACGGAGGCAACTTGTTGCTCATTAACAAAAAAAGCAACTTGAGAAATGACACCATCGTCATCAGTCGCACTGGCAGATAATGTTACCCGCTCACCGACTGCAACCCTAGTATCTGCCGACGGAGAGGTCAGTTGCGCGATTGGAGGTATATTTTCGTCTGAAGCAATAACAGTCACATTTACTGATGATTGACTCTCACCCAACCTATTATCAACGGCAACAGCAGTAATAGTGAAATCACCCTCTACTGCAGTCCAGCTGACTCGGTAGTCTTTTCCTGATGCGGTGCCAACAACGTTACCATTAACTGTAAACTTAACCTCAATGACCTCGCCATCTGAGTCACTGGCATTAGCAACTAACTCAATGTCTTTACCTGCTGTCAAGGTTGCATTATTTAACGGTGATACAAGTGCAACATCCGGCAATGCATTATCACCGGTCGCACAATCTCCAATAGTTTTCCATACCTCCCATGGCCCAGAATTTTGGGAAGGCGATTCATTTCGACTCCACCAACGTGACTCATAGGCAGTCTCATTTTGGGTTACTCGCTCCCCACCGGGATAGAAGATGTCCGATTTCCAGTCGGGTATCAGGGTACAATCAATTGCAAATACCGAGGAACTGAAACAGCCCCCGATCAGCATTGCGCAGCTCAGTGCTTTCCTTGCCATTAGAGTTATCCTTTTAGACAAAAGTAATGTGCGTCAGCATTGAATACTGACATTGGTACAACATCCCCATAATCCAAAGGTAACCAACTGTTAGTAAAGTATTTTTACATTAATAATTTTTGCTTTATCTGAGTGACTCGCAATTAAACGAAACAAGGTGAGGAGATTACTGATAAATTGGCCATTAGGCGTGACCTGCTCATCAAAAATGACAGGCTTATATATGATTTTAAAGTAAATTTTAGTTAGAAGACAAAACACAAACAGCTGCTCTCTTCGGCACAGCTATTTACTCTCTTTTGCAAATTTGATGAATTGTTCCAGCGGTAACGAACGACTGACGGCCCAGCCCTGAACAAGCACTCGATTAAATTGTCCGACAAAATCCGATTGAGCTTGTGTCTCTACTCCCTCAACAATAACACCAAGCTCAAGTTGATCAGCAATTCCCATCAAGCTGGAAAAGACTTTCTGCCCTCTCTCCGATCCCAGAGCAAGCACAAAACTGCGGTCAATTTTAATGGCATCAATTTCGAAGTGGTTCAGATAACTCAAAGAGCTGAAACCTGTACCGAAATCATCAATATGTACTTCTGATCCTGCATCATGTAGCTTGCCAATATTCGTCTCCACTTTATTGTTGTGATTGACCAAAGACTCTTCTGTGATTTCAAACGAGACAACACCGGGAACTTGAGATATCAATTCGATAATTTTATCTACCGCTGTCATACTCGAAATCGTTTTACTTCCTATATTGACACACACCTGTAAATTCAGACCTTTCTCGCGCCAAATTTTACTGTCTTCAACTGCACGTCCCACTACCCACAAATCGATTTCTTTAAGCAGCCCCGCTTTTTCAAACAGCGGCATAAACTTACCCGGTTGTTCAACATTGCCGAAGTTATCTCTTATACGGATCAGCGCTTCCGCTGATACAATTTTCTCGGTAGATACCGACTTTTGTGGCTGATATTCCAAGAAAAATTCTCTTTCCCGAATACGGCGAATCTTTTTGACTAATCCTTGATACTCAGTACCACGCGTCAGTGCTTCATTAACCGGGTCAGTCGATAGAATGTAGGCCTCCTCCTCCCGCCGATCGAGAGTCGTGTCCAGCGACGGTATATAAATCACCTCTGACTGAGATGAACGCTCCATGAATACAACAAAAGGTGTGTAAATCAACAAACTAACCAGTAGGCCTAAAAGCTGCAACACAATAGAAAACGGATCACCCCCGGTTGAGATGTACGCGTTGAAAAACATCGGACTGGGTATAGGAGCCATATAAGATGCTGCACTGACCCAGTCAGCCTCAATAATCAGGTAGCTGATCAGCAGATTTGCGGCAGGAGCTAAAACCAGTGGGACTAATAGACGAAGATTAAAGATCAAAGGGAGACTGAACATCAGTAGTTCGTTGATACCCAATATTCCCAAAGGCAAACTGGCAAAAGCAATCAGCCTCATCCTTTTGTCAGATGAGAAAAGTAAAATCGCACATATGAGTCCCAACGTAGCGCCTGAACCTCCTATAAACACAAAGGAAGACAGGAAAGACATATTTATGATAGTTGCTGGATCTGCCCCCACCTGAACCAAAGAATGGTTAAACTCCAACGCCTCATTAAGTGGTTCAACCATTGATGACAAAGCGTAATAGCCATTGATACCAACAAACCAAAAAAGTGAATTAAAGGCAGAGTAAAACAAGCCGCTTTGTAACGGCTGAGAAAATACGTCTAAGCTCTCTCTCAACCAGATAAACTCAAAAAAACCGCTGATGCCATCGAGAGCCAAGGAGTAAACAATAACGACAAATGAACATAAAATGGAGGGGATAATTAAGTTCATCGAATCCTGAACAAGCTCGCCGCCAACATCTACACGTAAAATTTTCGTCCATTTCCGTTCTTTTATCGCTGCCAACACTGGAACGAAAAGTAACGGTAATGTGATACCGACAAACGTCATCATGCTACTGACCATCTGAGAGCCTGTATCCATGACTTGATGAGCAAGGGCAAGATAGACGATCGACAACATGCCAATTGGAGTTCGTGGTAGACGCCACTGGATCGCCATCATTGTTGAAATAGATGTACAGAAGAGATAGGGATAAAGTGCGACGAGTTCATGCCTGAGAATATTGAGCATCAGGTGAGTTTCATCAGAACCAATATTGAGAATGTCCAGAACGCCAGTGGCAAGGCCAATGAATGATGAAATCATTAAGCACGGCACCAGCCATAGCATGCCATTGCGGATAGCCTTTAGAGACATAGAAATAGTCCGCTTTAGCAACTGGTTATCCCAGGTTGGTTCCGTACCAGACTCGTTTTTAGAGAGCATGAAAGTAAACCCTGTGGATCTTAGAAGACAACTCACTCTGAAATACGGATACAGCTTGGAAGACAACAGTGAGAGACAAAAAAAGTTCACGATTGGCTTTTCAGAGTGTCTCTTACAGGTTACTAAAATACTAAACCTGCAATTAACAAGTATGGGCCAACATCATACTGAGAATATTCAATGACAAGGTATCAATAGTTAGATGGTGAGCAACAGTATTTAGAAATTACATACTCGCCTGCATTTTACTTTCCACTGACAGGGGTACCATGCAGGATGTTGTAAAGCTGGATTCGATGAAGCGGTTTAGAAAGGTGAAGACCATAATGGTAGTGCGTTTTACCATTAACACTTCGGTAAAAACTTCTCTTGATAACGCCTTTGAAAGCAGGCATGGAATTCATTTTTATCTCACAAGCCCCCTGCTCTAATCGCCAAGCCGATACAATACCTATGCCATGTGTTGATACATCAACCACCAGCACATTCAATTTTGGTATCACCTTGTGACACCAATACATTTGGGCAAGGACTCTGGGTACACATTTTTTTCTGTCCCATCGCCGAATATTAGCCATCTTACTTCTCTCTTCTCCATGCGTGAAAAGCCTGCTTACATGGCATTACTCGTCTTTCCAAATCTGATCCTATCAGTGAGGTATGTCTTGTTTCTGAATCAAAGTTGAGACAAAAAAGTTGGTAGGTCAAAATTAGCTACATCTAGCTCACAATAACTTAGTCATAATTATTACTTTTTGACTATTTTGACCAAAACTTAAAAGTAGCAATACACTGCAATGTAATTAAGGTCATTTTTATACGTTAAAAAACAACCGCTTGAGTAACCCTACAAACTTGGCACAGTGTTTGTTTACTCGTATTCAAACACACAGCTACTTACAACACAGAATAAAGGGATGACATCTATTTCTGTGGGATCGGGTTAAGGAGAATGATTATGGTGACAAACAGACGAAAGCAACAAATCACTGGGTTGTTCATTTTGCTGGCAGGCGTTGTAGGCGGGCTTACAATAGCCATGTGGAATATATTCTGACGCCAGTATTGCCTATGACCTCACGCTGCCCTTCATTGACTGAGAGCATGAGCGATAAGAAGCTCTTCGGTATATTGACGTTTCCACAGAATTTTATGCACAGTAATAAACTGAGATAAAGCCTTTCAGGTAACGTAAATTGAGAATGAAAACGAAAGCAGGCCAGTATTGAACTGGCCTGCTTTCGTTTTCATTTTTACACGCAAGGTGTTACTGGCAGTTAGCGACAAGACTGTCCTCTTCTAGCGAAGTACATCCGTAAAACGCATAAAAAACAGGACTTGCCATCAATCCCATAAACAACACAATTGGAATTAAAAGTTTTAGAAAAAAAGGTATTCTCATGGTGACTCCTCAAAACCAAGGAGACGTATCTTTTGTCGTCATTTGAAGACAATAAGAGCAGCGCACGCCATAGAATTTTCAAAGTCAGATTACCTGTTTACGTTTCTTTTTGGTAATAATTCATTGTAAAAACTCTGATTTAACTCCGAATATCGTGATTAATAGCAATTTAAAGTGAAATTAAAAAGTAATATTCTCATTAATTATATGCTACTCAGCAATAAAAACTTGCTCAATAAAACAGACAAAAAATAAGGTTATATCTCACGACATTCATTTGCTTTTCAATATGACGTGATACAGATACACCATTTAATCCGGCCACTTCCAGTTGGGTTTATCGAGTAAACCCTGACCAATCACTTCCGTTTGACTCATATTTTTCTCAAGCTCAAAACCACTGCACTCAGGATGTTCATTCAACGAAGCAATCAAACGGTTTGAGTGTGAAATAACCCAAACCTGAGTCTGGTCGGCAGCGTACATGATCAGTTTTGCTAATGCTGGAAGGAGATCAGGATGCAAGCTGGTTTCCGGCTCATTCAACACCATTAAGCTGGGTGGCCTCGGTGTTAGCAGCGCTGCTATCCACAGAATATATCGCAGAGTACCGTCAGATAATTCAGATGCTTTAAGCGGTCGGAGAAGCCCATGCTGGTCAAAGCAAATATCCATCAGGCCATCTTCACTCATCGAGACACTCAATTGGCAGTTGGGGAAAGCATCCGAAATAGCATTCTGAAGTGCCTCTTTGTCACCAATTTCCATAATCGTTCGAATTGCAGCCGCGAGGTCACGACCATCATGATGGAGTGCAAGCGTACGAGTGCCTAGCTTTGGTGTCCTGGCTGGTGCGTCAGCATCTGTCCTGAACTGATCATAGAATCGCCAGCCCCTAATTTTTTCCCTCACATGAAATACTTCCGGCGCTGCAGTAGGATCAGCCAGTTGATCAAACATACTGTCATACATAGGTAAATGCTGATTAATGACAGACCATTGCCTTCCTTCTTTAACTTTTACAACATGGCCTTTTCTCTCCACTAACGTCGAAGACGGCCTTGGTTGAGAGCCCGTAAAAATTCCCTCATATTTAATTTCAGGATCTTTACTGAAGAAGGAGTTATAAGGAATTGGAATACCAAAGGAGACACAATATCCAAAATCGTCAGCGGCAAACCCCATTTTCAGCCGTTTTGTAGATTGAGGTTGCCCTCCCTGTACATCAAATTCTCCCACTTTCATCGCTCTTGATATTCTCTCAGGCCCGGCCCAATAGACAGACTCGAGGCCACCCTCCGCGACAAGAGAGGGAATAACGCCACCGTTTGCTGAATCTGCCAATAGCTTGAGCGCCTTATAAAGGTTTGACTTACCCGTGCCATTAGCACCAGTAATGACATTCAAAGGTCCCAGTGGGATAGTGATATCTTTTATTGAGCGATAGTTTGAGATTGAAAGAGAGGTCAGCATAAATACACGAATTATCTGGTTGTTAAGAGAGACTAGCAAAACCAAACAAGAAAAAGAACGATGTCTCTCAATGAACACTGAACAGAGATGCCTTCCCATCCAATACGTAGAAATGAACAACGTTTCATTCTTCACTCCCACTTGGTCATATTCGTTGAGGTAGCATGAATGATGGGATCTGATGGACAAAGGCATAAGCTGGCTGATATCCAGCGCATAAAGACTGTCCAAAAAGGCTCGAATTTCTGCGGTATTGTTCTCTTTATTTCCCGTAAGCAATAGCTTGGCCTGAGTAGCATGGTAATCTGCAACGTAATGAATCCCTGCACTCAGGATAAAATAATGAAGCAGTTTTACCCCATCGGTCAGGCCGGCACACCTTGGTCTGAGAATGAAAAAGAAACATGGCTGGCACAGACCGAAATTAAACGAAGCTATAACGATCTGGTCATCATAAAGATTGATGCGCTGCGTGATCGATTCCAAGTTGAGCAGTATGGTGCACTGTCAATTAACAGTGAGAGGTATCCTCTGTTTGGCGTCAGAAATAAAAATTGGCATGAGGACAAGCCAGTGGTTCTCATTACTGGCGGCGTTCATGGTTATGAGGCCAGTGGTGTTCAAGGCGCACTGAAATTTCTCGATACTCAGGCTGAAGCCTACAGCACAGAGTTCAATTTCATTGTTACTCCATGCATTAGCCCGTGGGGATATGAAACGATTAACCGCTGGAACCCGTTCACTGTCGATCCAAATCGTTCGTTCCACCCTGACAGCCCTTCGGAGGAATGTGCGCAAGTAATGGCTTATGTGCACAACCATAGCCAAAATATTCTGGCACACATCGATCTTCATGAAACCACAGATACAGACGAGAGTGAGTTCCGCCCGGCACTGGCTGCACGCAATGGAGAAGACTATATTGCAGGCAATATCCCAGATGGATTCTATCTGGTCGGAGACATCAGTAATCCCACTGCAGAATTCCAGACAGCCGTCATCAATGAAGTCAGAAAAATCACGCATATTGCCCCTGCTGATGAAGACGGGAAACTCATTGGCGAGAAAGTGGTACAAGAAGGCGTAATTAATGTCCCTGTGAAAAAAGCGCACCTATGTGCTGGGTTCACAAATGCTGAGTTCAATACCACGACAGAAGTATATCCAGACAGTGATAATGTGACAGATGAAGAATGTAATGATGCGCAAGTAGCAGCAATATTAGGTGCGCTTGAGTATCTGAAAAACTGCCGATAACTATCTGAAGGGGCAATCAAAGCCCCTTTTTTATTCAAGATCAGGATGAATTCATTTACCTTCAGCGACTTTTATCGTCATTCGCGTCTCTCCATATTTCACCCCATCAATTCGGTAAACATCATCAAGACGTTCAGTGATGACAAATCCATGTTTCTGGTACAAAGCTAGGGCTTTTTCATTACCCTCCATAACAGCCAGATCAACCCAGTCAATCGCGTCAGAGTGGCGACAAAAAGACAACACTTTCTCTATCAACTTATCTGCAAAACCACGCCTGCGATATGCCTGAGCCACGCCCATTCCTAACAGCACTCGATGATGTAAATACTCGCCGCCATGGGCGCGCAAATCTAAGTGTGCCAGAATGTCGTTATTTTCTGACTTTATCAACCACAACCGACGCCACTCGTCATGCCCGTATTGTGTGTCTAAGCCTTCAATGAAGCGATGCTTTAACTCCTCGCTGACCGTTGTTTGTTCACTGTTCTGCGGCTGAAAAGTAATCGCATCATGCGCTGCATTTTCTTTAATTAGCTGGCCCAGATATTCAAAGAAAACAGCAAGATCAGTCGTTTTCGCTTCCTGAACGTGAATGTGTTGATGGTTCACTATGTATTCCTTTTAGGATCCTTACTTTTGCATGACCTGAGCTGCAACCGCATTGGCTGGATAAAAGCGGGGACAGGATGTTCTAATTTGATGCTCGAAAAACCAAGGCTCTGATAAAAGCCAATAGCATTTTTTGCTGCATAAACATCAAGCGTTTCCTGATCATCGAGCCTCTCAATACCTGAGATAAACAGTGCTCTGCCTACCCCTTGAAAGTGATAGAGAGGCGCGACGAAAAGATCGGACAAACGGAAGTGATTTTTGAAGAGGACAAAGCCAGCAATCTCACCGCTTACAACCGCTTTCAGGAAAACGGAATTTTTCAGTAACATTGCTTCATTCATATGACGCTTAACCGCGTCAATAATGACGATTTTGTCCTCATCGGTCGCATCGACCTTTTCCCTTACCGCGTCTTCCGTTAATTGATATAAACGGGGAAAATCACTTTCCTCAACATGAGAAATTGAGCCCGCAAACATTAGGCAACACCATGCCCTTTTGAGGCCACCCAAACTCGATACCATTGTTCATGAGTCAACGAAATATTCATCGCATCAACGGCATGCATGAGTCGATCGATTTTGCCACTGCCTGAAATCAGGATAGGACGAGACGGCAAAGAGGCTATCCACGAGTACACAATCTGATCAATAGATGTGGCTGAGGTTTCAGCAACTAGCTCCTCTAATACCAAGCGCAGCCGCCTTACTTGCTCAGAATCTTCATTAAATAGACGTCCACCCGCCAGACAAGACCAAGCCATAGGTGCAACCCGTTTTTCCTGCAGCTGGTCGAGCGTGCCATCTTCTAACACACCCATGTTGAGCGGATTGATTTCAACCTGATTTGTTACCAACGAACTGCTCAAGCGCGACTGTAACAAGGAAAATTGAGATGGCGTGAAATTAGACACCCCAAAGTGCTGGACTTTGCCTGATGTTTTGAGTTGCTCAAACGCATCGGCAATGTCATCAGCATGCATCAGCCAATCTGGGCGGTGTAGGAGGAGAACATCCAGATGATCAACTCCCAGTCTGGATAAAGAAAGATCAACAGATTCCAAAACATTTCGCTTACTAGAGTTATAGTGCGCTATAGATACGTCACCATTAGGAGGAATAATTCCACACTTGCTGATAATTTCAATTTGCTGTCTTACCGAGGGCTCAAGCTTTAACGCCTCGCCAAACAAGACCTCACAGGGTGGATTACCATAAACATGTGCATGGTCGACCGTAGTCACACCCAGCTCGAGGTGTTGTTTAAGAAAAGATAAGCGCTGTTGAGGTGTCATACCCCACTCAGCCATACGCCAATATCCCTGTGATACCCGAGAAAATTCTGGCCCATCAGGACACATACTGATGCGTTTTGCTGTATTCATGATTAACGTCTCTCATCGATGTACTAGGTTGACCTGATAGGTCATGGGATTAGCAGAATAGGGTCAGAAACAGATGTGAGATAGATAAATAGCTAAAATTTGGAGATTAATCGTCGTTATTAACGTGATGTCGGTTAGAAAATCGCCAAAGCTAAACGTACGCTGGCTTTCAAACATAAGTACAGAAAGTTAATGCTTATTTTTAGAAAGGAAGACACACCACATTTCGCATACTGTAAAAATAACTGATCATATTTTTAGACACACAGCACTTCATTGAAATACTGATTTCACTCGCACGCTGATACTCTTGACTAAAAATCTTGACGGTTATTACTCCTAGTATTCCAACTAACCTGACAAATTTTTTAATCACGCAGACACTTTCTTTAATTTTTCTGGGAACGATGAGGAAGATTTCATGATAAAGAGGATATTTTTTCTTTTAGTTACGCTACTTTCCTTCAAAGCTGCCGCTCAGGGCCTAATCCATCCACTGGACTTTAAAGGTACTGAAGAGAACAAATCTGAGGTTATTGCCCAAATCAAAGCCAGAGTTAAAAAGACTTACACCGAAATTGGCATGGGAGATCCATTGACACTTCGCTTAATGGAAAAAGAAGAACTGAATTCATTCAAAAAACTCACCAAAGCGAAAAACAGACAAATGCTCGATCAAGTCATTAATCAATATTGCAGCATCGGCATGTGTAACTACAACACTATTCAGACGATGTATGCTGAGCAGATGAAAGCATCTAATGACGAGCTCACTTGGTAGAGTAGTGAAATAATGGGGAATCAAACGAAGATAATCATTCGGCTCACTGGTATCAGCCAATGCGCATCAATTGTGATTCCCCTTTAAATCGAGCGTTATTGCGAAAACACAGTACTGGCGAGTTCAACGTATGGAAACGACAGTTGGTCTGACTCCCCTTCAGTTATCATCTATATCTTATGCCAAAAAACAGTTCAACATTTTGATTGGTCAGCGCGAAATACGATGGAGAAATGAGAGCATTGTAAATTTATAGACATTCTGCCCAAATTTTAGAAATTACCCTCTCTGGTGTGGTTTGTGGCGGTGCTGATAACATTTTAAGGTCTAAAATTCTGTTCAAACATCGGCAGATTTTAAATGTCAAAATGTAAATAAGCCTCGAAAAATGTAAATAAAGACAATGTGATCGATTACAAGCATCTTTCTCTCTTGTTCTTTTTAGAGTCTTTACTCTATAATCGGTTTGCTAATAATCACAGGATTTACCATGTTTGCAAAGATACCTTTCGCCAAGAAATCTGCTCTTGCGCTGACACTGCTATCGCTTTTTGCACCGGCAACCAATGCACAGACAATGAGCTTTGTTGAGGCTTGGCAACAAGTACTCAGTCAAAGCGATGCTCTGGCCGCTAAGCAGGCCAGTCTGGACTACGCCGCGCAAATGGAAAAAGCGGCATACGGCTACAATCTGCCTTCTGTATCGCTCGGTGCCACTTATGTCAGACTGGACGACAGTACAGACTTTAAACCTTCAGAGTATATTGGCAGTAAGCTTGACCCTCAGATTGCCCGGCAAATTAATCAACTGCTCCCCAACCTTGGTGCATCGATAGACCGTTCCTTCCGTGACAACGTGCTGCGCGATGAAATATTTAATAGCTCTATACGTGCGGTTTGGCCCATTTTTACCGGTGGAAAAATTACAGCAGCACAGGATATTGCAGCGGCCAAAACCGATGAAGCAAAATATTTGCTGGAGATGGAGCAACAAGCGAAATTTGAGGACTTGTCAAAAGTCTATTTTGCCACTGTCTTTGCCCATGAAGTCCTCAATACCCGCATTGAATCCGAAAGGAGCCTGAAAAAACATCTTGAGCACGCAACCAAGATGGAAGAACAAGGACAAATTGCCCGTGTTGAACGCCTTCAGGCAGAAGTCTCTTACGACAAAGCAAAAACGGAGCGCAAAAAAGCAGAACGGGATTTGGAAATTGCTAATGCAGCTCTGAACAATATGGTGGAAAGCGACGAAGATATCTCAGTGTCTTCTCCTTTGTTCACTCAGTCAGAGGTACCAGCCTTTTCGCCTTTTCTGAATCAGACTCTTGCCTCGTATCCCGGACTCAAGGTTCTGGATGCCAAACAAGAACAAGCCAATGGTTTGATTAAGGTTGAACGCAGCAAATACGCGCCGAATGTCTATGTTTTCGGTAATTACGATTTACACAAAGGCGACAGCGTACTTGACCAAATTAAACCTGACTGGATGGTAGGTGTAGGTGTCAATATTCCACTTGTTGACAACACTGGCCGCTCAGATCGCCTCAAAGCTGCGCATAGTAAGGTGACTCAGGTAAACCACCTCAGATCTCAGGCAGAACGCGATTTATCCTTACTGGTAGAGAAAAATTGGCGGGAAGCACAACAGGCGTTAGAGGAATATAAAGGCCTCATATCCAGTGTAGAACTGGCCAAAGAGAACCTTCGCCTGCGCGAAAAAGCATTTGCTCAGGGGCTATCAACCTCCCTTGATGTTATTGATGCTGAGCTATTCGTCGTCGGTGCCAAAACTCAACAACTCTCTGCTGCGTATCAGTACGTGCTATCACTCTCCCGTCTGCTGGCTGTCAGTGGGCAAATGGATGACTTTTCAACTTATCAACGTCAAGCAATTAACGGCGAGGTAACATCATGAGTAAAATTAAATCAGCCGTTTTGGCAGTGGCGGGCACCGCTTTCGTTGGCTGGACTGGATATAGCTTTTATGAGGCTTATCAGCCACAACCTGAAATTTTCCAAGGCCAGATTGAGGCACAACAATACAGCATCTCCTCAAAAGTACCGGGCCGTATTGAAGAAGTTTTGGTTCATAAAGGACAGCAGATTGACAAAGGTCAGCTGATTTTCACCCTCTATAGCCCTGAACTCGATGCCAAACTTGAGCAAGCCAAGGCAGGACAGGAAGCGCTGATGCCATGGCAGACCAAGCCAATACAGGTGCACGTAAGCAGGAAATCGATGCGGCACGCGACCAATGGAAGAAAGCCAAAGCTGCCGCTGAGCTAATGGAGAAAACCTACAATCGCGTCGAAAGCCTGTATAAAGATGGTGTAGCCGCAGAACAAAAACGTGATGAAGCTTACACCCAATGGAAGGCAGCAAAATACACTGAAAATGCCGCACTGCAAATGTACAACATGGCAAAAGAAGGTGCTCGCGTAGAAACCAAACGCGCTGCTCAGGAAAAACTACGCATGGCAGCAGGTGCAGTAGCTGAAGTAGAAGCCTATACCGCTGATACCCGTATTGAGAGTTTTTACAGCGGTGAAGTGAGCCAAATCCTGTTACATCAGGGTGAACTCGCGCCACAGGGATTCCCTGTTGTTACTGTGATTGATTTAGATGACGCATGGGCCGTTTTCAACATTCGTGAAGACAAGCTGAAACAATTCGAAAAAGGCTCAGTGTTCTCCGCGAGAATTCCGGCGTTAGGTGATCAGTCCTTTGATTTCAAAGTTAACTATGTCGCGCCTCTGGGTGACTTCGCTACGTGGCGTGCAACCAGTAGTCAACAGGGATATGACATGCGTACTTTTGAGGTTGAGGCTCGCCCAGTAGACCCGATTAAAGGACTAAGAGCTGGTATGAGTATTCTGGTCACTAAAAGCCCTGAACAAGCCTGAGTATCTGAATGATGAATAATTCAGGATTTTCCGGGCTGCTCGCGCAGGAGTGGCGATGGATCCGTTCAGACCGATGGCTCACTGCCTTATTAAGCTGGCTACCCCTGTTCCTGTTCGCCGTCATCTGGCTCATTTTTTCAGCGGGGACGGCACGCGAAATGCCCGTCGCTGTGGTCGACATGGATAACTCACAATTATCTCGCGCTTTGGTGAGGTATTATGATGCCAGTCCGACAGTATTGGTCAGCCATTACAGCTCAACCCATGAAGCAGCCGAAGCAATGAACCGTGGTGATGTATTCGCTATGGTAGAGATTCCATTGAAATTTGAGAAGCAGACGTTAAGGGGAGAGAAACCTAACGTCAACGCTATGTTTAATAGCCAGTATATTCTCATCGGTAAGCTGATCAGCTCTGCGCTATCACAGGCGCACTCAACATTTGCTGCCATGGTGGAAACCAAGGGACACATGATGAAAGGCACCACGGTCAGCAGACAGGCGCTGGGCGAGTCAGTACCCATCAGGTTCCAGATGGTGCCGCTGTTCAACGCAGGAACCAACTATGCTCAGTTCTTGGTCTCAGCGGTCATACCGGCGATCTGGCAAATTATTATTGTGTCCGCAGCAATATTTTCGCTCACTGTGACAGACAGAAAAGTAGGAATAGAACACTGGCTACGTGAAAGACCAGTTGCAAAAATCGCCGCCAAGAGCATCGCTATCTTCTTACCTTTACTGGCTATGGGGATATTGTTTGGTTCCGTTATGCACTTTGGTCTTGGCTGGCCGATGAACGGCAGCTGGTTGATATTATTCAGTGCTCAAGCCATGCTCGTGCTGGCGGCCATAGCCATCGGCAGCCTGCTCTATCTCGGCACCCGTGATCCTGTTCGTGCTATGAGCATGGCCGCTGGATACACAGCACCCGCCTTCGCATTTATGGGGGTCAGTTTTCCAACCAGCGAGATGCCAGCGTTTGCCCAGTACTGGCGCGCTATGTTACCAGTCAGTCATTATGTCAGTGTGCAAATAGGTCAATTTAACTATGGGGCTACATTACTGCAGAGCCTGCCGCATTTTCAGGCGCTGGCAATGTTTGGGATAGCGTGGCTACTGGTCGCAATGAAATATCGTGGCATTCGTAAGGCGGCACAGTCAGTCACAGGAGTCAGCCAATGAGTTGGTTTTCATTGTTAAAACAGGAAATACGGGCATTGTTTACCAATCAGGCTGCAGTATTTACCGTGTTCGGTGGGGTGATCATCTACTCACTCCTCTACCCTGTGCCTTATTCACAACAAACGCCGAGAGAGCTCTCTGTCGCCATTGTCGATCAGGACGGCAGTCAAACCAGCCGCATGTTTACCCGAATGATGGATGCCACTCCTGAAATCACTGTCACTCGTGAGCTTCCAACGGTAGATTCTGCGGCTGAGTTAATTGCCACCGGCGTTATTGATGGTGTTGTGAGTATCCCTGAGCACTTTTATCGTGACCTGTTGATGGGAAAAAGCCCGGTGGTATCCGTTGCCGGCGATGCATCTTTCTTTCTGGTTTACGGCACTGTGGTCACGGGCGTAGTTAATGCGGGTAAAGACTTGGGCGCCAAGGTGAAAGTAGCGAAATCAGTATTGCGAAATACACCATTGGCTCTGGCATCCAAGCAGTACACGCCCTTTGATCTCAACTTGACACCTGTTTATAACCCTACGATGGGTTACGGAAACTACGCCATACCGGGCGTGTTTATGTTGATTCTTCAACAGACACTGATGCTGGCTTCTGCACTTATTGGTTGTCAGCAGATGGTGAGCAAAGGCCAATCCTCTGCATACTGGAATACGTCAAACCCTCTGCTTGTAGTTCTGACCCGCAGTCTGGTCATTGTTGCTATTTACGCCATTATGGCCATGTACTATCTCGGAGCATGTCTTGAAGCAAACGGCATCAACCGCTTATCTCATCCCATTGAGTTGGCGTCTGTGGTTCTCCCCTTCCTGTTCGCATCTTCTGGATTAGGTATTCTACTGGGCTATTTATTCAAACGGGCTGAGAGCCTATCGTTGGCAATATTAGTCAGTTCAATGCCGATGCTGTTCGTATCAGGTTTTATTTGGCCTACCGCCGCATTGCCTGTTTGGCTTCAGGGACTGGCGCAGATCATCCCTTCAACAGCAGTTATCCCAGCAGTGCTGCAGTTAAACCAAATGGGAGCGACACCTGCTGACGAAATACATTATGTTGTGCAGTTGTTGTTGCAGGCCATCAGTTACCTTTCACTGGCTGCGTTGTTGCTCTTTGGCGCTCAGCGCATGTTCCGAAACGAACATAAACACATCACTACCAGTCAGTAGTATCGACAACGATAGATAAAAAAGAACCTCGACCTCGTCGGGGTTCTTTTTTACTGTCCATACCGAACGTCCAGTATTCAATATTGATAAATCAACAAAGAATGAGTTCTGGCTAATGTCGCAAACGTGGCGTGTGGATGTAGTAAGGATTTCGGCGACGTATTCTATTTCGGTATGCGAACCGTCGCCGTGTTGAACAGGAGAGTTTATCTAATGGCTTTGACCAGCCATTCACCGAGTTCTGTCATCGCCTCTTTATGATGCGGGAAGACTTCTATTGCCCATTCTATTGTTTCTCGCATTCCATCTTCTGTGTATGTTTGCGCCACCAGCTTTTCCGATAAAAACTCCAGTGGTGAAGGGTCAAGACTATCGGTATAAATCTTTGCTTCAGTGACTTTTCCTTTCACAACATTCAAGTGAACATCAACGCCACCCCAATCAAAACGTTCACTCAACTGGTGACTGAACTCTGGTGTGTTACCAAAATTCCATTGCCAACTGGATTGCGTAGTAAACTTTTCTTCAAAACCGGGGAGGTCAGGTAACTTTTCTGGGGAGATGAGCTCAGGTTCGACTTCTTCATCATAATAGTTGAAGAATGATTGCTGGATGGCCTGGCATACCGTCTGATGCTCGATTTCGGGTACTAACTCAGACAGGTTTATTACTCGTGCGCGAACCGATGAAATTCCCTTTGCTGCCAGCTTTTTCTTATCCGGATTGAGGTAGTTTGCCAAGCGGGTCATGTCAGCACTCAAAAGTAAAGTGCCATGATGGAAGCCCCGGTCCATGGCCTCTCTATAAGCCGAGCCCGAGAATTTCCTCTCCGTGTCGTCGATATTCACAACAAGGTCATTTCGGCCCGTTGCGTAGGCATCAATACCAAACGATTTTAGGGCACTGAGCACGATTTCTGTTGATACACTCTTGTCGTAGCCGGGCTTTCCCGCCATAAAGGTAAAATTTGTATTTCCCATATCATGGAATACCGCTCCCCCACCGCTTTGACGACGAGCCAACGTAATACCATCATCTTCCATTTTCCCTGTATTACATTCCTTCCAAGGGTTCTGAGCTCTGCCGATGACAACCGTATTGTCATTACGCCATAGAAATAGAACTTTCTGATCAGTCGGCATAGATCGGAAGATAGTATCCTCGACGGCGAGGTTGAAAAGAGGATTAACAGAAGTGGAAATGAGTACACGGATGGTAGCCATTGGAAACCTTATTCATAAAATGAAAAATGTTGCCAAAGGCTACTCAAGTTAATAATGACAGTAAAGAGACAAGGCCGTGATAATCAGCGACAATAGCCTAAAATGGCGTAAAGTCACGAATCTCCCTTAGCATCCAGTGTTGGCGCATCCTTCAGAGCAGGTAATGTCATTTTCTTAGGCAAAAAGTCTTTTGGTTCACGAACAAATGCCAAAAGCACTTCATGCTGCTTTTCTGTTGACATGTCCTCCGTGATAAATCCCTTCCGTTTGAGATATGCAGTCATCTGATCGGCATTCTCTATCGACGCAACGTCAGTACTGTGCATTTCCTCGCAGGCTGATGCTGAACCTATCGTCAGGAACAAAGCTGTAAAAGCAGATAAGATACAATTTCGAACCGTTCTGTGTGTTGGTTTCATTGATGGCCTCTAGTCGGTTTCAGACATATTCTCATCGAGTTACTCAGCGTAATATCGAATGAGCTCACGCAGCTGTGAATAAAATAATAAGAAACATGAAGTTAAAACAATAGATGACATTATTACGTTCGTGTTATTGGGATAGCATCATACCATCAGCGGAATTGCCGCTTACATGACACTGCTTTGTGAGACTGCCTGAACAGATAATTACTGGTTGCAAAGAAAGACATACTAACTTGGCCTTGGTACACATATTCGCCACAATTAAAAAGTGACACCGTCACTTATGACTGATTATCCAGTGCTTTCTTTAACTGCTCAATCATTGCAATTGAGCTTTCGTTGTCGCCGTGAACGCAAATAGTGTCAACATCCAGTTTGATTTCTTCACCGTCTATCGACGTAACTGTCCCCTCTTTTGCCAACTGTAAAACCTGACGCTCTATCGCCTCATTATCTTTCAGGACCGCACCGTTTCGGTTTCTTGGTAGCAAACTTCCTCCAGACGTGTATGCACGGTCAGCAAACGCCTCGCGAATCAAATTCACACCATAGCTTTCGGCTATTTTCGAGTAGTCTGTCATGTCTGATGAAGCAAGCAGCATCAGCCCTTGATTTCCGGGTAGCGAAGCCACTGCGCCGACGACAGCTTCATACATTTTGACGTTAGACATCATGTCATTGTAAAGCGCACCGTGTGGCTTGATGTAACTGATATGTGTCTGGTACTGATGACAAATCGCATCAAGGGCGCCAGCCTGATAAGCGACAAGGTGTTTTATTTGATTGAGGGTGTGAGGGATTGAACGACGTCCAAAACCAACTTTGTCATCGTATGAGGGATGCGCACCTATGACCACACCGTGCTGAGACGCCAGCCTGACAGTCTTTGCCATGGTGTCAGGGTCAGACGCATGAAAGCCACAGGCAACGTTGGCCATGTCTATCCACGGCATAACTGCATCATCTTTTCCCATCACCCAAGACCCAAAACTCTCACCCATATCGCAATTCAGTTTCATGGCTCACCTCCCCCATCGTCTTTTTATTGTCGGACAGCTTTGGGCAGTGTTCCAGCAAGGCTTTTACGGTTTTTAGTGATAATGTCGTCAAGCCTCTGTTTTTATTACCAAGGAATTTCTGTTCCATCATGGTGATACAATTTTCCTGAACCATCAGGTGTCAAAGATTCAAAAATAGTCGTGATCCGATTAGCGGTCACGTCATCAGGGTACAGTTTGTCTTTGGGCCAGTTTTTTGTAAAAGGTTCGGACAGCGCAGAAGGTGTTGTACCGGGGTGAACAGCAATCACTGACGTACCTGACGCCTTACGTTGCCACTCAATAGATAAGTTTTTCACCAACATATTCAGTGCTGATTTACTCATACGATAGCTGTACCAGCCACCAAGCTGATTGTCTTCAATACTGCCAACTTTGGCACTGACTGATAGCCAGCGTAAACGGCTTTTGCTTTTGATAAAGGGCGCAACAGATTGAGCCAAATGCATATGCGTGACGACATTGACTGACATACTTTTCGCTAACCACGCCTGATTGAGCTGCTTTAAGTTTTTCTCTGGTAAATTTCCATCCTGGTGAAGCTGGCCGCAACAACAAATAACACCATCAAGCTCAATCAAATTATCTTTCAGCCACTGTCCAACAAGAGCGACTGAGCTTTCCTCCGTCAACTCCACTGCGAGATGATTATCGCTTTCTGCCAGCTTTTCAGCTTTTCTACTCACGGTCACGACCCTGTACCCTTTATCAGATAACGATTTAATTAGTGCACGTCCAATCGTTCCGTGTGAGCCAGCCACCAATACTGTACCTGTCATCCATCAGTCTCCTGCTGTTTTGCTAATATTCGAAATATTGATTTATTTTTCGTGGTGTTAAGCCACAATGGCGTTTAGTACGTAAAACACAATCCAAACAGCTTATCTTACAAAAAGGAATCCTCATTTTTTATGGACCAACCTTGTATTTTGATCACAGGTGCAGGCCAACGTATTGGTCTTGCCGCTGCAAAACACTTTATTGCTCAGGGATTCAAGGTCATTGCTTCTTTCCGGACTCATCGCCCGGCTATCGATGAGCTGGAGTCGCAGGGAGTCTTTTGCCTGAAAGCTGATTTTTCAACTGATGAGGGCATCGCGTCTTTCATTTCTGAGGTTGAAAGCCTCAATCCTCCTTTACGCGCCATTATCCACAACGCCTCAGACTGGAATGCAGAAAAAAATACTGACCAACCAGCTGAGCTAATGAATGAGATGATGCAGGTTCATGCAAAAGCGCCTTATCTGATAAATCTTGGATTATCATCAAAGCTTGATAGAACAGGGAAAGCCAGTGTGGACATTATCCACATGACTGATTATGTGGTGCAAAAAGGGAGTCATAAACATCTAGCGTACGCAGCTAGCAAGGCTGCACTCGACAATCTTACACTTTCATTTGCACAGCAGCTTGCGCCTGACGTAAAAGTGAACAGCATAGCGCCGGCGCTAATCATGTTTAATGAGTGGGATGATGACAATTATAAGAAGAAAGCGCTGGCAAAATCATTGCTTGAAGTTGCACCCGGCGCAGAAGAGGTCGTTAAGGCAATTAGCTACCTACTGGAAAGTAACTATATGACAGGTCAGACACTTCGGCTGGATGGCGGTAGAGCCTTAAAGTGAAATAAAGATAAAAATAGGGAATGAACATGAACAATGCCATTATCACGATCACCAATTTACGTCTGAGAACTTACATAGGCTTTAATCCTGAAGAGCAGGCAAAACGTCAAGATGTTGTGCTAAATATCGAAATACATTACCCGGGTGAAAAAGCATGCCTGAATGATACAGTGGATGATGCCCTCAACTACAAAGTCATCACCAAGGCGGTAATAGAACATGTAGAAAATGGCCGCTTTTTACTGTTAGAAAAGCTCGTTTCTGATGTATTAGATATCTGCACCGATCACTCTTGGGTTAACTACGCAAAAGTCACGATAGATAAGCCTCACGCATTACGCTTTGCAGACTCTGTATCACTGAGTTTGAGCTGGTCAAAACCAGCCTCACAAATCTCCGACTAATTACAGATACAAGCATAAATAACTGAGTACTATTGTTATTAAGGTCAAACTGAAAAATAAAAAGCGCTGTTCTTAAGAAGCAGCGCTTTTTTATGTTTAATACTGTCGACGCGCCATCACGCTGGTAAGCCGTGCTTATGAGATGCCAAAGCCGACTGATAAAGATCCTGATATTGCTGAGCAGAGTCTTCCCAATCAAATCTGCATGTCATTGCGTTCATCTGAACACGTTTAAACTCAGTCGGATCCTGAGCGTAAAGCAGCAGAGCGCGTTGCATAGCAACTAACAGAGCCATAGGTTCAGGCTGTTCGAACACAAAACCTGTCGCAAATTCTGGGTTCAGGTCATAATCAATAACAGTATCTTTCAAGCCACCAACATTACGAACCAGAGGTAAGGTGCCGTAGACCATGCTGTACATTTGATTCAAACCACAAGGTTCGAACTCTGAGGGCATAAGGAAGAAATCAGCGCCAGCTTCAACCCAATGCGCTAACTTGTTGCTATAGGCTTCCACGAAGGCAAACGAAGATTCATTTTCACTCGCAATGGTGCGCAGCTGTTGAGCAATGGCAGGATCACCCGCACCTACTATCACTAACTGCACCTGGTTGACCAGGAAGTGATTCAGAATAGGCAGCAGATATTGCAATCCTTTCTGTTCGGTCAGGCGACACACCATACCGAACATAGGCAGATCCTTCTGTGCAAGACCAACCTCTCTCTGCAATGCTCTCTTACAGGCTTTTTTGCCGCGAGCCATGCTGGTTTTGTTTGCTTTGAACTTCTGAGGAATCAGGTTATCCGTTTCAGGATTCCAGTCGCCATAATCACAGCCATTCACAATACCCACTAAGTCGTTGGCGCGGGCAGCAAAATCCCAGCCCATTCCTTGAGAGCCTAAATCAGTGACAAGCTCAGTGGCATAATTTGGGCTTACGCCATTGATTTTATCGGCGTAGGCCACACCCGCTTTAAGGAAAGCCACATGATGAGGGTCAATCTCAATATTGGCAAAACGCTCCCGAGTGAGCTCTGGAATGATTCTTAGCTCGGCGTAAGAAAACACACCTTTAAACACAGCATTATGAACAGAAAGCACTGAGCGTGTTTGAGCAAAAAACGGATTGTTTTGGTGGCGATTTTTCAGCAAGAAAGGCACTAAACCAGTGTGCCAATCGTTGGCGTGAATAATATTTGGACAGAAGTCCAGTTTCTCAGTCAGATCAAGTGCAGCTGCACTCAAGAATGCAAAACGCTCACCGTTGTCGTAATAGGCCTGATTATTTTCAGCGTAAAGCTCATTGCGATCATAATAAGGGCGACAGTCTATCGCCCATACCTTGACACCGTCGGTTTCAAGCTCTCGAACCTGATAGTCAACATAAACGTCCTGCTCTGTCATCATTGCTGCTTCGAGAACAACGGGTGCGTCGAATGCACCCGCTATTGAACGATAACAAGGGATAACAACCCGAACACTGTGGCCTTTGCTTTGTAGTGCTTTAGGCAGGGATTTGGCAACATCTGCCAGCCCCCCGGTTTTAGCCAGCCCCTCTATTTCAGAGGCGACAAAAAGAATATTCAGATCACTCAAAACCAATCCTCATACCTTTGGGAATAGTCACGATACCCTCAGGCGAGACGTCGAACGCTCACGATCAAGCTCAATATCCTCACCAATTACGGTGCCTTCAGCGATCTCGACATTTTTGTCGATAATACAACGGCGAAGACGGCAGTTTTTACCAATTTTGGTGTCACCCAGCATTACACACTCACTCACCAGTGTGCCATGGTCAATGTTACTGCGGAAGCCAAGTACTGACTTGTGAATTTGAGCACCCTGGATGTAGCTACCAGCAGAGATTAGGCTGTTAGTTACTTTAACCTTATTTTCACCTGCATCAGTGAATGTTGCTGGCGGTAGCGGCGGATAATAGGTGTGCAACGGCCATTGACGGTTGTATAGAGAGAAAGGAGGATTTTCCTGCAGAAGATCCATATGCGCTTCCCAGTAAGCGTCAATCGTACCCACATCACGCCAATAGACCTCATCTTTTTCACCCGGGATAGAGTTTTGTGTAAAGTCGTACACAAACACTTTACCCTGAGGATAGAGTTTTGGAATGATGTCTTTGCCGAAGTCATGGCTTGAGTTTTCGTTTTCTGCGTCTTCAGTCAGTTCTTTGGCTAAAACATCGGCTTCAAAAATATAGTTACCCATAGATACCAGAGCATGTTCTGGATCGCCGGGCACACATTTTGGATTCGCTGGCTTCTCTTCAAAGCCAATCATGCGTCCTTCTTCATCAACCTCAATAACACCAAATGCTGATGCCTCACCGATTGGCATTTTAAGCGCAGATACAGTGAGAGCGGATTCTTTGGCACTATGAAAATCCAGCATCTGGCGGATATCCATCTTGTAAATATGGTCACTACCGAAAATAGCAACTTGCGCCGGATCAGCCAGCTCGATAAAACGAATATTCTGGTAAATAGCATCTGCCGTACCATCATACCAACGTTTACCCATTCTCATCTGTGCAGGGATCGTATCGATAAAACGACCTGACAGGCCGGTAATATTCCAACCCTGCTTGAGGTGGTGATTGAGCGATTGTGATTTGAACTGAGTAAGAACATAGATCTGGAGAAGATCTGCATTCAGGAAGTTGTTGAGAGCAAAATCAATTAGGCGGTAAGACCCCCCAAAAGGCACAGCTGGCTTACTTCGGTTGTTTGTGAGCGGTCGCAGCCTTGAGCCTTCACCGCCCGCCAAAACCATTCCGAGTACACCCTTAGCCATAAAATCCTCCTGCAGCAAAGCAAATAAATAAATCCGTTTTAATAGTGAATTGGAGTATACCCCTGATGTTTTTGAGAGACGACAAGAAATAAATACAATCAGATGGAAAATAAGGCGATTAATAGGCAATAAATATAAAAATGTGACAGCCGCAACACTAGTGCATAAAAATGAAATTTATATTGCGATCAGCTATTTATAAAATAATTTCAATTATCTTAATACATCTCCCATTAAGCCCAACTAAGAGTTAACATACCACCTCATAAATGATTACAAGTGACTCATTAACGCAAAGAAATAATGATAAACGAGCCAAAATAATAATTGGATTCAGCTCACAAATTTTGACTATTGAAATGCTTAGAGTAACATGCTCGTAACCTTGGAACGCGAGAACGTAACATGAATTTCAATCCAATTCTCTTCCGTCACCAGCTGCATCGCCACCCTGAAATATCAGGTAGAGAGAATTGGACCTCAAATTATATCGCCAATACCTTGCGTCAATTAGGTTATAAACCCGTAACAGGCATTGGTGGTTATGGTGTAGTCGTCAAAATTGACAGTGATTGCGACGGCCCTAACCTGCTTTTTCGCGCCGACATTGATGCACTTCCAATTGATGAATTGTCTCAGCACGATCACGTTTCAGAGTGTCAAGGTGTCATGCATGCTTGTGGTCATGATGGCCATGCTGCCAGTCTAGTATGCCTGGCATCCAGATTAAGAGAGAACAATCTCCAACGAGGGAGCGTTCACTTAGTTTTTCAACCCTCTGAGGAGAACGGGCGCGGCGCTGAAGCGATGCTACAGGATAATAACTGGCAGTTTGACGAGATAGATTACTGTTTTGGTTACCACAATATTCCCGGTTATCCGATTGGGCAAATTCTCACTCGCGATAACACGTTTTCTTTTGCATCAACCGGTATCATAATCAAGTTCGAAGGAACAGAAGCACATGCTGCTTATCCCGAGCAAGGCGTTGATCCAACACCAGCATTGATTGAACTCATTCAGCGAACATCACTCATTGTCGAATCAAATGCCACTTCTCATTTTCTTGTCACTATTATTCACGTCCATGCTGGTCAGCCCGCTTTTGGCACAACGCCTAAAGACGGCACCCTGATGCTAACAGCCCGGAGTAACAGCAATAAATTGTTCGATAAAAAATGCGCGGAAATAAAATCTATCGCTAAAGAGATTGCCAATAAGTTTCAACTTCTCTACTCGCTGACACTGGTCGACAACTTTAAGGCGATCGTCAATCACAGCGAGGCAAACCTTATTCTTCTTCAAGCCTGTAAAGAGCTGGGATTTGACTCTGAGAGACTTACTGAGCCAATGAGATGGTCTGAAGACTTTTCACATTTTTCCTCACGGTGGCCCTCAGCATTCTTTGGGATAGGCAGTGGTAACGAGCACCCGACCCTTCATGACCCAACGTATGATTTTCCGGATACGTTAATCGATATCTCAAGTAAGGTGTTTGAGAAGATCATACGGAATATGAATGGACTCAAAACGCGATAACTGTCACCGGACACAAAAAACCCGCCATGGCGGCGGGCTTCGTTCTGTATAAATAATGTTATTTTTTGCTACGGCGCTCTCTGACGGCGGCAGCCAGTTGATTAAGTACTTTTTCTGTATCTTCCCAACCTATGCACGCATCAGTAATACTCTGGCCGTAAGTAAGCTCTTTACCGACAACCAGATCTTGACGTCCTTCAACCAAATGACTTTCAATCATGACACCAAATATTGCGTCGTTACCCTCTGCTATTTGAGCAGATACGTCATCTGAGACCACCATTTGTCTCTCATACTTCTTGCTGCTGTTGGCGTGACTGAAATCTATCATTAGCTTCTGACGAAGTTTTGCTGACTCGAGCTCACCAGTGACTTTATCTACATCTTCTTTCGAATAGTTTGGTGCCTTACCACCACGCAAGATGATATGACAATCCTCATTACCAGCAGTGGCAACGATAGCGGAGTGCCCGTATTTAGTCACTGATAGGAAGTGGTGAGGTGATTCGGCAGAACGGATTGCATCAGTTGCAATCTTAATGTTTCCATCAGTACCGTTTTTGAATCCGACCGGACAAGACAACCCAGAGGATAATTCACGGTGAACTTGTGATTCGGTGGTACGAGCGCCAATCGCCCCCCAGCTAATCAGGTCCGCCATATATTGAGGCGTGATCATATCGAGGAACTCAACCGCTGTGGGTAGACCCAAGTCAGTGATATCAAGCAGCAGCTTGCGTCCGATACGCAGTCCATCGTTCAATTTAAAGCTATTATCGAGGAAAGGGTCGTTAATCAGGCCTTTCCAACCAACGGTGGTTCTCGGTTTTTCAAAATAAACCCGCATGACAACCTCAAGATCGTCAGCAAGCTCGTCGCGTAATACTTTTAGCTTTCGGCCATAATCGACAGCAGCCTGAGGGTCATGGATTGAACATGGGCCAATCACTACCAGCAGCCTGTCATCTTTGTCGTTCAGAATATTATGGATAGCCTGACGGGATTTAAATACCGTTTCAGACGCGGTTTCAGAGGATGGATAACGCTCCAGAATGGCTACTGGAGGAAGAAGTTCTTTGATCTCGCTTATGCGGACATCATCAGTTTGGTAAATACTCATTTTCTTATCCTGCTCTACATCACATTCAACGTTTAACGTATCCACTAACTCGCTAAACATTTTTCCTTTGCCGAGTATTAACCTAACCCCATATAACCTCTAGTGCAAACATATTTTTACAATGTTCTTGATGAAAAATCATGATTTCGACTTGCCAAGTGTGGCCAGGTCATTTTTTCATCATTTTTCTTCTGCTCAAAACACAATTTTGAGTTCGGGTGATGTGTAATTGCAGTCAAAATACCGTAAACCAGTAAAAATAGACCTTGTCCCCAACCTTTTTTAATTTGGGGTTTTAGCAACCGAACTGTTAGAACTTAACGATCCACTTTCACCTTCAAACCTCTCATTTAACGGTAGATGAGTAAAAAAAGTCATTGGTTGTGTAAAAATACCACTCTATTGATTCACTGTTTAAGCCCTACCGACTCAGTAAATACCACAGTCAGTAAAAAGAGTGATGACAAAAGTAACAAAGTAATACTTTCAGCTAGCAATATGACCTAACCTACAAAATCACAATTGATGCATATGTCATACCTTTCCTACACTTAAAACTATCAATTAAGTCTGGGAGCGTACAATCATGATTTTACTAAAAAAAACAGTATTAACATCTACCCTTATGGCCTCTTTACTGTCGCTCCCTCTACATGCAGCAACATATACATCATCAGGATATCTGGCACCAGCCGACACTCGTCTTGATGTAGGCCTGATTGATGGCGGGTCAACAGTGTTGGTCGAGGGGCAATTTCCTTTTTCCTCTATGGGCTACGTTTCAATGAGTGCGGGTAGTCAGCTTGAGGGAGACTGGGTGATCTCAAGTGGGGTCGGATTTATTTCTCCCTTTACCCAGTTCATTAATCTTGAGGGAGACGCACAAATAATCAGTATTAAGAAACAGCATGAACAGGAAAAAGAGTTTGGCGACGTAGCAATTGGGCTTAGCATAGGCGCGACATCATACATTTCATCAATGTTTGACGCGACGGTTACTCTAGGAAATGTCTCTTACGGCGGAGATGAATCTGAGGCTATCCTGGAGTTCGGTACCAGAATTCACCTCTCTGAGCACTTCTCAGTTGGCCTGACGTATATGGCGAATGGGATCTATGCTGACAGTTTCAAACTGAGTATCAGAAATAAATAGTCGGAGCATTACCTCCGACTACCTAAGAAACGATCCTACCAAAGCTCTTCGGTTTTCTTTTCTGGTGTTGAAGACTTCTGTGACATAACAAGCTGCTTATGAATAGCTAATGCAGCTTTTTGTAAGCGCGGATGAATCTGTGGTTTGTTTTTTGCTATTTTATCTCTGTTAAAGCTTATGATTGATGCTGTAATGCATGCCGCAACTTTCACTTTTTTAGATTTTTGTGCGTACATAGCAGTCTTAATGGCCATGAAAATCTTCTGATCGTCTTTCTTATAGTTCTTCTTTGCATACCGCTCAAATCTGACGAAATCTGATAGGTATTTGGTGTGAATCAACGTGACATGTTTATCGTAATACTTTTTAAAATCCTTATAGCTTCCTGAACTGTTAATCTTTAATAAGGTCAGCACCCAGTCCGTTGACTTGACTGGTCTGCCAATCAAAATCATTTTCAACCAAGCAAACATGTGTACCTCCATATACCCCCGAAGCCACCACAAGTAACTAGCTTATCGAAAGCGAACTTTACCGCAGCCAAATTGAACCAGGTTAAATGAATAATTGTGAGTGAAGCCTCATCCAGCTCAACTCTGCGACAAAAATCAATGTCCTTAAACGACACAAAACCTCATTTTACCTCGGTCAAATGGAGCACGGTCTAGGTACCTGACAAAATTAAATCGCATATGGATATTCAGAAAAGGGGGTTATTGACAAACTCCGTGCCAAAATACTTACTTTAAAGAGTGACTGCAAGAAAATTCAGAAAGACAGATTAAACCTCGAACAGTTTATCTCGAAACGGGCATAATTCGTGGTATCAAGTGATTCGATGTTAATCAATTTGAATGTAGTGACTACGCGATTTGATCTCTCAACATGAGACATCAAAAAGGTCTTAACGGCTTGCGCCATAAACCCCATGGATTCACATTAAAAAATGCAAACAAACAGAAAAGAGCTTGAAAAAGGTAGCCGAGAGACCTTGCTAGGCAGTGGTGTCTATCGTAATGGAGTAACGGTTTTCTTCACCGGGTATCATATATAATATCTGTTGCCCCATTGAGGGATGGGAAACGATATAGTTGCCTTGCGGGAATTCAGCGTGGTTTGGCCCCAACAATACAATCGTGTAACGCTCGACATTCCGACCTTCGTGTACTTCGCCATTCATTTCGTGCTCAAGCACTGATTCAATAAGCACGTCGAACTCATTTTCTGCACCATCCAGCACCATCACATTCTGACCTTCAAGCTTGGATATATTTTCCCAGGACAACACATTCATCGAGCACTCCCAACAGCGTTATTAATCTTCATGAAAAGATTTAAAACAGACTCTTAAAGCATAGACATTTTTTTAGTCCACTCTAAATAATTAGTTGATTAATCTGTAACTTGCTGTGATCAGCAATAGCTTTTTGACATGAAATTAGACGTGATATTGATGTGAGCATTGAAACGCCAGTTAACTGGCGTTTCTGTTTATGACGATAGGTTTGTCACTTTAACTTATTGAGCTTTTGTTTTTCCGTTTTCGTTTTTTGATAAAACCACAATCTACGGAGTTTGTTATTCATCGTTACCTCCTTGCATAACGTTTTATAAATATGCTCGACTAAAACAAAATACTTCGCATTAGTGCTTAATATTTCTAATGTCAGAGCAATGGCAGCAACTCGACTCTACTAACGACTTAAATCTCTGATTTATATAAAGGATTCGCCGTTACCTGTTTGGGTTTATCTTTATCACAACCCAATTAAGCTTGCCAAATAACGTCAATAAATGTCGCTGTTCAGCAGCAAAAAAATCGTAAGTTCTTTGATGCAATTCTTATATCACCTCGCCAATAGATGATAATGATTATCATTTTTATTTAGGAAGGCTTATTTTTCAATACCAGAATGTCTATTAATATAACTGGATCACATCAATGTATATGTCTGTGAGGCAGTGGCGGGATCAAACTGGCTGGATAGATTCACCCAAACAAACAAAAACAGGTCGTTTGAAGGCAGAGCGGCGAGTATATTTCAGGTTACCGTTCGACTTCATGTGCAACCCTACCACGAGCTGAAAAGTTGGAAGGCACTCAAGATATTGACACATGTCTAAAAGAGAAAAGCCGCCAGAGTCGCCGGCGGCTTTGATGTGTCGGTTCCGATAAAAACGAAACCTTTTACACCTTGCAACATTGCTCACTATGTAGAGCTTCCAGGCCTCGTACCATCACACTAGGAGATAGGATATGGACCATTGTAAATAGTGCAAGGCAAAATCATTTTTGCGTACTAATTACGCTGTTAAACATTCCAAATTGTCATGTAACCTGTATACTTTTCTCTGATGAGAAAGAGTCCTCCAAATGATGACAAACGCTATCGCGTCGATAAAAACAGTACAGGTTACGGTTTAATAAAAGCACTCAGTTACTACTATTGCCAATAGTCCTCACGCAACCTGTGAGCTCGATCACACAAAGAGATATCGATCACATAAACATGAAATAAAGGCAAGTTATATGCATTGTTACATTTTTATAAGATAAATAAGAAATCAGAGTAGATTTAGTGTTGAGTACACGACTGCATAAACACGGACTCTCCGCACATCACATATTTCTTAGCATCCATATTGATTGTCGAGTTAATTAATCTCGTTAACCTTTATATCTAATCACTAAAGATATGAAATTCAAATTACAACGGTATACAAAACCACAACTCACTAAATAAAGAATCAGATGAAATTTCGTTCACCGTTTCATGCCATTCCGACAGCTCAAGCGTCTCTGGCTATGGCTGTTGTTGGACTCGGTATCGCATGGTCTCTCCATGTTCCAGATCACAGTAGCGGGCTTCGTCTCGTCACCACGCTGTGTGGTTTTGTGTTGGTGCTGCCTGTATGTCTAAAGTATATTTTTGACCCGAATAGGTTCATCTCCGATCTCAAACACCCTTTCTATGGCAGCCTGATGGCACCAATGTCCATGGCCCTGATGTTGATTGCCGACTATCTTGCTCAAATCCATGTTACCTCTGCTACCTTCCTGCTATACGGTGCATTTGTTCTTCATGTCTTTATGATGTTGTTTTTCTTTTCTTGGCAACTGATACATTTTGATATGAGGCAACTTTATCCGAGTTGGTTCCTTTACCCTGTCGGTATGATTAGCAGTACACTCGCAGGCACGAAGCTGGGTTTCTCGAGTGAATCTTTACAGCTCATGCATTTCTGCATCGGCGCGTATTTCATTATGTTACCCGTCATACTATATAGACTCACATTTATGGGCCGACTCCAGAGGCACTGCCGTCCAGTGTTAGCAATTATGGCTGCTCCTGTGAATTTGTCTCTCTCAGCGTACCTAACAAATTTCAATACACCAGATCCCGTCATTGTTGGTGCTCTGGGTGCTGTTGGAATTGTGATGACAATATTCGTTTATCTCTGTTGCATAAACTTGCTTAGACAGACATTTCACCCTGGTCTCGCGGCACTCACATTTCCCTCAGTGATAAGCGCCGTGGCAGTCGAGAAGCTATCACAATGGCTATCTACTACCTCAAATGAATGGTTCTGGTTATCAGCGTTTGGAGTAATTGAATTGATGATTGCGACATCTATTGTCTGCTGGGTGTGTTTCAAATACGTCACGCACTTTGGACCAAACTTGTTCGGCAGAAACATCAGACAAAGACTTCGATTAGGGAATAGCTAACGGCCAAAATAAATAGTGATGTTTTTACTCTGCTTTTGACCTAGCGACTGACGCATTGAGGAATATAAACCTATTATTTTGTGTATCAGCAACACCACTTCTCTTACCTGTCCATTAAAAAAGCCACTAAAATAGTGGCTTTCAAGTAAATAGTCTCATCAATTTCAGTCGCGAATATTGAGAGCCTTTAACCGGTTGTAAAGCGTTCGCTGTGTCAGTCCTAAATCTTCCATGACTAAATTCAGCTTGCCTTGGTTCTTATTAATCGAATCCAGAATAATCGCTTTCTCTACACGGTGGAGCTTCGTTTTCAACGAGCCAGGTGCAACGTCCTCGTTTTCTACCGCCTTGAGATCACGGGTCAAAGACACTTCGCCATACAGGACGAACTGCTCTGCAACTTGTCGTAGTTCCCACAGATTCCCAGGCCAGTGATACGCAGCAAGCTGCTCTCTGATCGTTGGAGGTAACTGAGGAAGTACTATATCCTGGCTGTTTGAGAACTTCTCTGCGTATTCATAAAACAACTTAAAAATGCAATCTACAGAACACTCCCTAAGAGAAGGGAGTTCAAGCTGGTTTGTTCTCATTAAAAAATACAAACAATCATGAATTTTCTTATTTTCGTAGAGTTCCTCAAGTGAATACTGAGAAGTGCAATATAGTCTGGAGCGACCAGTAGAACTTGTATCTGTGTTATTTACTCGTGCACGAGGAAATAACTTCTCGACGATTCTTGCCTGAATAAATAACGGTACTCTTTCTATCTCAGTAATAAGAAGCGTGTATTCTTTATTTGAATCAGAGGAAGGTTCAGGAAGTGTAAAGGACTCATAAGATAGGTCGCTATATGCCGAACTGTCGACAACAACTAAATCGCCCTTTGTTTTGGATACCCTGTGCACAATGCTTGCGACATTTACTTTCCCTGTACCGTATTCACCTGCAATAAAGACTGTGTAGGAACGACTCAATATATCGATTTCTTGCCTCAAATTTGACGCTATTCTTTTTTCTTCGACAAATTGAGATTCCCTTAATTGTTCCATGAAAAATCTCCCTATTGATCTGCCATTCGCCAATAACTTAAAAATACGTTATTGAATTAATCTGTCCGTGAGTCATTACAGTAAGTCAGGCGGAGTCTATTTGATGGACGTTATCTGCTCCGGTTCCTTGGTCTACGTCTATGTAGTTATATACTGTCAGCTCAATTGTAGTAGGAACTTCGTTAAAAGCAACCACTGGGATTCGTTTATCATATACTTCTTGCATGTCCCAGAGTGGTCGTCTCAAATCGGTGGCAGCCAACAAAACAATGGGAATTTTAGAGTGCTCAACATAATCAGTAATTTCTTTTATTTGCCTATGCATCATTTCCATATGTTCATTTTGAAGTGCAAGAAATGCCTCGCCTGAATTAAGCCTTAAGAAGGTTCTACATAATTCCTCAAGCTCTGGAGATAAAAGAACGACATGTAGAATATCATTGTAAAGGAATGTCTGAGTTATTTGTTTACCCAGACTATAACGAACATAATTAGTTAATACTGATGGATTTTTCTCTGAATTACCGAATTCAACAAGTACTTCGACAATAGTTGCAAATGTACGAATAGAAACTTGTTCCTCTGCAAGAAACCTCAACACCGCAGATATTGTTGGTACGGGAATAACCCGTGTTAATTCCTCAATAAGGTCAGGCTTGGTTTCTGCTAAAAAAGTTAGGTATGTTTTAGTTTCTTGTAAGCCCAAGAAACTAGCGCTCGTTCTAAATATAGTGTCTCTGAACCGAGGTACTATAATATCGTAAGGTGTAAATCTATGGTCTTTTTCAATATCTAACGTGTCGCAATCTTCTTTACTCAGCCAATAATAATCCGTTTCTTTTCGCGTTTTTTCTTTAATTGACGATGCATAAACATCGACACTATCGCTACTCTTCGAATCGACCAATGCCTTTTTAACCGCAAATTTGTCTTCTTCAACAGGGAAAGTTGCCTTCATTTCAACAATCTCGTTAACGAAAAAAGCAAACTCATCCTCGGAAACACGCTCGCGGAACACAACCAGTAACTCAGGTAGGAATATCCCATAATCAATAACCAAAGTGTTACGACAACGTCGTATATCCGCTACCAGATTGTGGGCTCGTGGATCATTTTGTCGGTTAGTATGAAAACAAAGAATGTATGGGCTGGTAACCGATACGTCCATAATGTCTCTATCACCAACCGTACGTAAATCAACAGCCTGCTGTTGATGTTCCATCATTGCTTTTTGCATGGCACGGCGTTTTGCAATAATGGTTATCCATACAATCCCGGAGGCTGCAGACAAAGCAATAAATACAGCGGTAGGCATGCCTGGCACAAGAGAAAAAGCAATCAGCACGACCGTTGTTATCAACCATGCATTCGGTTGAGCGAGAAACTCTTTACCAATTTGGAGACCAACGCTCTCTGATTCTTTATCGCTCTGTGAAGACGTCACGCGAGAAACAATGAGGCCAGCAGTGAGTGAAATCAGCAGTGCAGGTATTTGGCCGACAAGACCATCGCCGATAGTCAGAATGGAATATATCTGTATTGCTTCGCCAAAGTCGAGGTCAAACTGCAGCATACCAACGCTCAGGCCGCCAATCAGGTTAACAAAAACGACAATCAGGCCTGCAATCGCATCCCCTTTTACGAATTTCATTGCACCGTCAAGTGCACCATAGAGACCACTCTCCTCTTGAAGTTTGGTCCGTTTTTCCTGTGCTTGTTCACCAGTGATAACGCCAGCCCTAAGGTCACCATCAATTGACATTTGTTTACCGGGCAGTGCGTCAAGGTTGAATCTGGCTGCAACCTCTGCAATACGCTCAGAGCCTTTTGCAATAACGATGAACTGCGCAATGGTGATGATTAAAAAGATCACTAAGCCAACAGCGAGGTTACCACCAGCCACGAAATTACCGAAGGTTTCAACAATGTCGCCGGCATCAGCCTGTAAAAGGATCTGTCTTGTGGTGGAAATGGTGATGGCGAGCCTGAACAGGGTTGTGATCAACAAGATAGCAGGGAAGGAAGAAAACTCAGTGGGCTTCGGGATATACATCGCGAGGATGATTAGAAATACCGCAAAGCTTATGTTCAATCCAATAAGAAAATCCAACGCCATTGTCGGTAAGGGAACAATGAACATGAACACTATAAAAACAACAAAGAGGATCAGTGCTAATTCTGCACCGAACCCTCCTTGGATGGACATCCTGTTGAGGAATTGTTTTATCATTCTACCTCACGCGAAGCATTTGGGTTGTTCTCCTTGGCTGTCCCAGGTTGTCCTTATCAATCGCTGCGGTTATTCGCGTAACGATATTCGCTATACTTTGTCGAGTACCAAAGCACTCCTGGGGTGATTCCCATTGACACTCATCCATTGAGTAGATGGCTTTCTGCAGTAAGCACGCCACCCACGACATATATTTTTCTTGTCCGTTAGAAAGCCGGAAGACAATTTGGTTAACATCATTCAGAAAGACGTTATTTTTAGTCGCTTGAATATGGAATTTGACCAAATCAACAACGTTGTATTCAACGTTTCCTACCCTGATCTTCACCTCGCTCAAAATTTTATTCCCACTTTTAAGCATGTCAGTCAATGTATTGGTGCGGGATAGGTCACTGTACAAGGTTCTCAATTCGGCGCGAGAACGAAAGTGAGAATGTTCATCAATATTTTTAATTAATGCCGCCGCGGTTGTGGTACAACCCAAGACAAAACCTTCTTCACCAAACTCTGAAATAATAAATTCCATTATAGATTGAAGAGAACCTTTCCCAAGCACCTTATCATAGTACATTTTTCGTGCTTGCCTGCGTTTGACGGGATCTTTTGCCAAAACAGCATAGAATGATGAAACCGACAGCGAGACCTGCACCTCTTTACCGAAGCGGCCCTGTAACTCGTTAGCCAAATGTTGAAATTTATCTGCCAGTCGCGAGTTGTTATTTTCAAGTGCGTCGAGATAGCCACATTTCAATGCGAGAAAGCAAAGCGCTGGGTCGTGTTTGGCAATCTTGAGTAACGATTCAAGATCACCGCCTTTCACGATTTTATTTTCCATCAGTTTGGATAACTTGAAGATACTTTCACAGACATCGTTACCCAGCTCTTTCGCTTTAAGAGATATACCTTTTTTAATGAATTCAATGTCCTGAGGCGACATTTTCTGCTTGTCTTTCTTGAAACCTTCGCCTTTGAAGAATTCCCTGATATCAAGCTCTTTACCGTCAATTTTTTTCTCACGACTCAATCTTATCTCATTGAATTTCATTGAAACTTCTTCTAATGAATCAAATGAAAAAAAGGTGTTTTGCATGAGATTGCTAGATTGCTGAGTACCCGCATTAGGCTTGTTTTGTTGAGAGTAAAGCAGGTCGTGGGCCTTTGCGCTGGCTAGCCCGTTCATTCCGCTTAGCATGACTGATCCTTCCCTTACATAAGTATCAATTAGATCTTAGTGCTTTTAAGACGTGATTAGTTACCAAACAATTTTTACGACAGCAATATGTCGACTCAACTCATTAATATAAAGAGGGATATGATCAGAGTCAGTGGTTTAATTTTCTCGATACACCACTTAATCCCTGTCATTAATTATCAGTGCCTGATCGACCAAGTCGTCGTTGAGCCAAATAATAAATTTATCATTTATTAAATTTTGCGTTTTTTCATCGAGATACACCGGAGGTCGATCACTTATGCCATATATACGGTCAAACATATCTGTCGCATAATTGTTAAACGAGATAAGCTCACACCCTGATATTGGAAATAAAATCAACAGCAACAGATATTTAGCTATCCTCATTTTTTCTTCCTTGTGTTATTTTTCACTATAATAAAAATCTCACCTGACTCACCCGGCTCCAAACGATTTCTGGGCCAAAGCCCTGAACCAATCACCGATTTTTTACGACAGAAAGACCGATCGTAAACAACCTCAGTCGTTTTAAAGTTAACGGTGTGCGCAACGATAATGTTGAATTCTTGACCGCGGTAAAGTATTGCAGAATCGTAGTCGATATAACTCCCCATACCGCTGCACCATTTTTTGTTCCTGTATGTGGAGTCAGTTTTGCTAAACGAAGCCAAGGTTGTCTCAGTGAAGCCTACTGGCACTGTTTCAAGCACCAAGCTTCTTACTGCCCTCTGTACATCCTCAATGAGCTCATCTTTTTTGGGTTCGAGGTTTGATGTAGGGTGTTTCCTAGCCACATTATCTAATGCATCGACAATGGGTCTGTTAGTAAGCTCGCTACCGTAATCTAGCGGGTTTTTATCGATCGATATCTTTCTGGGAGTGATCAAAAATAATCTCTCACGGCGTGAGCCACTTGAACTATTGAACGAGAAAAGACTGCCGATAATAGGTATATCGCCCAGTAAAGGGACTTTTTTCTCGGTATTCTCGACACGTTTGAGGTTAAATCCACCAAACATCATAGTGTTTTTGTCTCTCACAATTGCCTGAGTGCTGAGAGAGTTTTTAGCCGAAGAAACGGACTGCGCCTGATCACCGGAACGATTCACTTTCCCATCTTCAATGACAACGTCCAACTCAACCAGCTCACCTGTTTTTGTCTTAATAAGATGAGGGGTCACTTGAAGGCTTGTTCCTGCTGTCACGGGTAAGACCTCGACAGCTCTCTCAGCCGACGCAGTCAAAAATTCTGTATTGTTTATATCAATCACAGCGGGCAGGTTGTTTTGGGTCAATACCGAGGGAGTAGCAACGATCGAGGCATTATCCTCTGATTCCAACAATCGGAGATTTGCAAAAAATTTCTGGGGGAACTCAATAAAGAAAGATGCCGCTGCATTTTCAGGGAAAAACGGGTTTATTTGTTGACGTCCCCTCGTTCCACCACTGCCCACCTCAAAGTCATCTGTTGTGACGCCCCAGTCCAGTCCAGCCTCAAGTAAACTGCCGCGGGTGACATCAATAATTATCGCATTGATCTCGATAAGGTCTGTTGGTACGTCGAGGGCTTTAATAATGTTTTCAAATTCTGTTCTCTTACTTTTCGGCGCAAAAACAAGCAAAGAGTTATTGCGTATATCAGCTTGAACTCTCATACGTGAAAGATCTAGAGGGACTTCTTTCTCCTCATCCTTATCGCTGTTGTTTTTGGGAAGTAATTTCTCCTGCCCTTCTTCTTCTAAGATAGAAGTGACCGACGAAGAAGCACTGCGACTCGACCTAAGCGGTGAATTTTCATCACTATTTTTAGTCGGTTTAGGCTGGGAGTTAACCGAAATATTGCCACCTTCACCGATAAGATTGTTAAAGATTGTCGCAACACCCGGTATGACTTTACTCTTGCCCCTGTAGGCGATATTTCGGTCACCCACGTCTGCGTAATTAAGCTCAAATACCATGAGTTCGTACTTGTTTTTTTCTTTTTCGGTTTTGCGCTCTTCTTCTTTGTTTAATCCCTCAGTCACACCTTCAATAAGCGAAATATAACGCTCAGGTGCATTCACAATGACGGCTCCCTCTTGCTCAAGGACACCCCAACCAAACTTTTCTTCAAACAACCGAATCGATACCAAGGCCTCACGCAAGTCATCAATGTTCTGTTTGCCTACCTTGATTCGCTCTGTGACACGTTGTGTTGAATCGCTAATATAGAGAGCATTACCGTAAACAAACCAGTCAAATCTATATTGGATACCCAATCGATCCAGAAAGGCTGCTGCATCTTTCGATCGCACCTTAGTATTGATAATTTTATTTAAGTTGAGCCCACGCTCGATGACTAAAGTGACTGCAAAAGTGTTGGCAAATTCTTCCAGTACATCCCTCACCGAACGATTTGTTACTTCTAACGCATAACCGCTCTTTTTCCACTCCGGCGGCGTATATGCGGTAGATGTTTGACACACCAGCAGAGTCGCAATGCCAATTAAGGTCGCTTTTACCCATTGAGAAAAAAAAAGGGATGCTGGCATTGTGCCGCGGGAGTTACGCTTAGGTTTGTTTCGTTTATTTGTCAAGTCCATGATATACCTAATCAACAACCTCTAAAATCAAATATTCCTAACCGTCAGCAAGTTGCAAATTTGCAGACGATGTCCGTCCGGTAACATACAGAGGCAGCACAAAACGCCCTACATCAGGGAAAAAGCGCCCTGCCCAAAAAATGCCTATCGACCAACTGCATATTTGGCTCACCTAATGCTTTGGGTTTAGAGGTCGTCAGCATCTACCCGCTTCCATTCAGTTTAGACAAGGTCACATAAATGAGCATTTTGTTTCATGCAGTTACGAGTTTATTAAGTAGTTATACCGCATTTAACGCTTTGTAACATTCCAAGCAGAAAGTCACCCCACTATCTGCTTAATAGTTGGTTTCATCTTCTTCTTGGGTACTTTTATCTGTGTTTAAGTTTCACATTTTTTTTTTTTGTTTCTCTGCGTATCACAATGGGAGCATCGCAAAAATGTATACATAAATACTAATCAATATGATGCATAAACCATTCTAATTAAGCACTTTATTAACAGGGCAGCGGGTGATATCAAACAAGAACAAGAAAAGAGTCAAATCCAACTTTCCATCAATATTTGTGATTTGCTAACAGAAGAAACGCGAAAGGTTTATAGATGTGATCGTTTTTACACCCGTACTCCAAAATGATAAGCACGCCCTCACATAAATATGTTTAGGCGTGTATGTCAATAAACATCTATTTTCAATCTGAGATGAACGAGCGAAGGTTTCTGATAGACTTGAAGACTGAAAACTCATCCATGTTTTCCACAGAAACACGTTCAAAAACAAGAACATTTTTGTTTTTGTCTTTACCAATAAAGTATCTTCCAAATCGTGTAGGGTCTTCAAAACGTTGAACAAGTTTCTTTTCAACCATTCCCTCAGGTGGGTTTTCATAAATGGCAAAGATCTCGACAATGGGGTAATGATCTTGCGCGGTGATAACGACGTTCTCACCCAGTCGTATCATATCAAAGCTCACACGGTTGTGATGACCGCTCATTTGTGCCGCTTCGACAAGAGACCGTATAAACTCTCTTTCCCTTAGATCTTCAACATTATCATTACGTTGTGTAATCATTGAATTGCCTCTATTGCAGATACGCAGTAGGCCCTTAGTGTGAATACTTTTTTAGTATTAAGCTGACTTGACACCGTTCACTTCCGTCACATTACCTATCAAATACCTTATAAAATTAGATAGATGTCATCGGTTACATGCATGACACTGCTAAAAAACTACTCGTCATAGCTAATCAGGTAATTCCAAGTGTCAACCTGATTGACCACCTTCTCAATCAATGAAACCACGTCTTTCGGTTCAGCAAATTCATCAACAAGAAGCGTTAACCAAAGTGAGCTGTCTTCCTCTTTAATAGCAGGTGCTGCTGGATAATGTTCAGCACTAATAAGCGTATAATAGAGTACCTTATCTAAATCATACCTACCTTTTATCCATCTATCTGGTAGGGTGCTTTCTATTAAGATACTTCTCTCCAGCTTTTTAAGATTCACTTTCACATCATCACAATGAAAAGACAGCTCCCGCTCGGGTCTTCCCTTCCATTCTGAATATAATGCGTCAAACTGATGATTAATCTGATCCATATGGTTACATAGACCTTAATATTTGTTTTTTTACATCTCTAATCTTTTTGGCAGCGCGAAGTCTGTCAAAAGCAAGGTTAGCTTCCATTTTGGCGTTATATAAAGCGACCATATCGCCTGAACTAATACTGTTTCTAGCTTCGTTAATGGATTTGGTCATATTGTGCAGACCTTCAGTTCTCTCCATTAACCGCTGATAAATGCTGTTCACACGTTCAGTAGTCTGCATAATCAAACTCCCTTCGAAAGATAGTCCCGGCTATATAAGCCGGGACTGCTTTTTCGTTTACTATCGCAACCAAGAATGCGGTATGTGACCTTGACCCATCATGCCGCCATATCCACCGAAGCCACAAATCATGTTCAAGCCGCCACCACCATGGAAGCCCATGTTGAGGATGTTTGGTGGCATGTAGTTGATGTTTGTGCCAATGGAGTTCATGTATTGCGCCATTGCGGTATTGGTCTTATCCCATATCGTTGAAGCCTGCATGAGACCGTACACATTGTTGGCATTAATGAAACCAGGTACCGTAAATTGCGGCTTCATAAAGTTTTGAATGCCTTGTCCGAAGCTCTGCGTCGCACCAAGGTGTGCATACTGTTGGCCAAAATTACCGCTGCCACCAAAAGGTGATACGCCTGCGTTGTTACCAAACATGTGACAGATCTGCTGGAGATACTGTTGCAGGATATACTGTACAAGCTTATGCATATAGCCAGGTTTGCAACCTCCGATAATACTGCCAGCGTCGCCGTAGCCGTTTTTATTCAGCTCTTCCTCGATGTGCTTAATCAGTTCTTTACCATCAGCAAGATCGGTCTCTGAGGTGATCAAGTTTGGTTTACCATCGGCGCCCAACACATATAGACCCGGTTTTTCGCCAAAAGCTTCCTTGAATTTCAGTGCTGTACTGTAATCGACACCTGTACCACCGCCGTTCCACCCACAAATCTCGTGGATAGAGCCACATTTGACTTCAAGGTTACACTTGTCATCCAAGTCGAGGTTAGAGATTTGTGTTGCTTTGTTGGCATTAGGTTCGATGATTGTCACCTTGTCCAAGACCGTCATGTTTTGCCAGTTACCCGTTTTGCTTTTGATGGTATCCATATGAATCTGGGTGCCGTCATCAAGCGTGATTACTCCGTCGTTGTAGAAATCACTGACATGCTTATTCGAGCCCGGCTCATCTTTATCACCAATGTAAAGGTGTGGGTCGCCGCTTACTGTGTATGTTTCACCAGTATGCTTATTGCATATCTTCATTTTCGAGCTGCTGTCGTCAAAAGTAATGGTGTAGTTGTCGTTTTCCCATGCTGCGGTTTTAGATTCACCATTTTTACCATCGGTCTCAATGGTACTGGTACTTCCGTAATATGCAGCAAACAGGTTCTGCCCTGGAACATAAGGGTTATGGCATCCCGGACGAGGGTAGCAGTGATACTGTTGGTTCTGACCAAGGTAATTCATAGATTCCTCCTAATTAATTATCCTTTTTGATCGTATTTGTGAAAATACATATAACCTTTTTAATAACCTTTCACGAACTTTTGCCAAGATTACTTCTCCGAAATCTGGTAAACAATTCGTCTGCCTAAAATAAATTGCGCTCTAAAGGTTTCTCAGTTCTCATACCTGCAACATATCTGTATAATGAATATACGTTCTTAAAATATTCTTTACATCGCTGTTAGTAGTTGCCTGTTGTAGCATCTGTGTTCTTTAATACACTTTTTAGTTCCACATATTCATCAAATTTTTTTTCTGAACTGTATCTAAAAAATTTAAAAAACAGTATTACAACAAAATATTAAAAAACAAAAAAATTAAAGTGCCCAATCTAAATTGTTTAGAGGGAATATCGTTACTCACCCTATTCCATGTTCCAACCCATATCTAAAAATCGATTAAATATTCCAATTTTTATATTGGTATTTATAACAGTTAGTGGGGGGTTAGTTTGAATAAGACTATGCCGATAATGTACCTCTCAATGTATGCTTACAATACTTAGTGCTCGGAACAGTCATACAGTTCCAAAAAAAAATCAACGGTCCAAGTGGTCTTGAAGCATGGCTCTAGCGCGACTCAGTCTTGAGCGCACAGTGCCAACAGGAACACCGAGATCCTCTGCAATTTCGTCATAGCTGTAACCATCATATGCGAACTTACTCAGCACGTATCGCATCTTCTCAGGTAACTTATCAATTGCTTCTTTAGTTCTCTTTAACATTAACTCTGCCTCCACTTTGCGCGAGCAATCATTAGTACTGTCACAAAGGTCAGTAATGTATGAATCATCGCAGTTGGTCTCCATGCGCCTATCATCGCGATAGAACTTCTTGGTGAGGTTATTTGCAATGCCAAACATCCATGTTTCAGGTTTTGAATTTCCACAGAAATTATGGCTATTCTTCATTACTAACGTATAAACCTGTTGCACAACATCTTCGCTTTCACTTGTTCTTTTTAGTTTCTTAAAAACAAAAGCAAATAACTTCTCACGCTCTTTAAGGAAAATATTTTCCCACTCAATATCACTATTATTGAAAATAGTTTCTACTCTTTCTGGCGTATCAATTTCAGATTTCATGATATATTCCCTCCCCGCTCCCATCATTTAAATAGTTATTCCGGATATTCGAAATATGATTTAAAGCAGCAGGCAATACCAGTAATTATGTGTTTCACTAATGAGAAAAAGATAATAACAGTAAATTTACACGCTTATTCTTCTTTAAAAACCAGCATTTGTAATTTATTTCAAAAATTAATTTTTTTATTGTGAATTTTTTTTCAAAATACTTTTTATTTAGTTATTTATATATAAAAGCAACAACTTGAAAAAAGTTTCATAAAAAAAGTATGTTATTTGAAACATATTACAGTGACAAAACAATTCACACGTTGTTATATTTGCAGTGTGAAGGAATAAATAAACAGAAAATAGTTACAATACTCATCTGTTTATATGGAAAAATTTTTCAAACTTATAAATATAAAGGAGTGAGGCGAATATTCTCGCTCTACACGGTACATAATTTGTGAATAGCAAGTTTTACTCAATGGCGTCGTAGGTATGTTTGAACTTAGGTATTATCGAGGCTCAAATGATGTCGCTCTCCTACCACTGGTAGGGACTCGATGGCTAATCGGGTCAACAGAGCTGGCTGATTTGAACCTGCCAAATGAAGTCTGTGGGGACCAAAGCTTTGTGCTTGAACTGGTTTCTGGCGACTTGACGGCTGGCAGAAGCCCAGAAAACGTCATGCTGTGGCGACTCACCAGAGTGCCTGCAGCAACGGAAGAGAATACGCAGCCAAAATCTCCTGAAAAGATAATGGATGATTCAATTTGCGTAAGACTTGATGAAATGTTCAGTATCAGTGGGCTCAGTTTTGTCGTGAGCACTCACGACACACCATGGACACTTGAAGAGCTATCGATAAGCCACCAATTCGGTAAGAATGCCGAAAAAGAAAACAATATAAAAGCATTGGGTCAAAAGAAAACTGGTCGCCGTCGACCGCTCAGACTGGCTACATTCTGTGTTGCTTTTTTAGCGTTATCTGCCGGGGTTTATCACGCCGTGTCAAATAACTATTTCAATTTCACCAGCCAGAAAACACACTCAACTGACTTTGCAACTTTGCAGAAAGAGGCGGCGATACAGCAACAAAACACCACGATTGCGCAGCCAACCAGAAATCGAATAGAAACTATCGATCAAGCAAACCCGTCCCAGACGCCGACAAATGCGAGCATATCTCAGGTCACAACGCAATTTGTACAACCGATTGCCAATCCAAAGCCCGAATTAACAGCTAAACATGCGAAAACGTTATTCCGCGAAATGATGGATAAGCGTGAGATTGGTTCAGGCTTGGTGATTAAGGTCGTTGGGAGTGAGCGTATTGAAGTGTCCGGTCGACTTAGCGAGACGGAAGAACCCATTTTAATGCGCACCATAGATAGATTTGAGGGACGATACAAAGGAGCAGTATCTGTTGTCGCCAACTGGAATGTTGGGGCAAAAGGCTTGCCATTTGAGATTGTACAAATTGTATCTGGGCCAATGGCACATATTATTACTAAAGATGGTAAACGCCTTTTTGTTGGTGATGAGCTGGAAAATATGCGTCTTGTCTCAATCAGTAACGACAAGGTCGTTTTTGAAGGACAGGAAAATATTGAGGTGTCGTGGTAATGACAGCATCAGCCGCGGTAATAGACGAGAAGTTAAACGCGATTACGTCTTTGTTGTCTGAGAACAAGCATGCCTATTCTGCCGTTCAAGTACGAGGCAAAGTAATCGGTGTTGTTGGCACTTTGATTCGATGCAAAATTCCACAAGCAAGAATAGGCGACTTGTGCGAGATCCTGCCAGGCGACTATCCACCGATTCTCTCTGAAGTGGTGTCCTTTGATGACGACACTGTACTATTGAGCGCACTCAGCGCCGTTGATGGTATCGCAAGCGGAGACTTAATTCGTCCATTTTTCGTGCCCCATTCATTGGATCTCACTATTCCCGTCTTTGGCCAGATGTTTGATGGCTTTGGCCGTCCTCTTGGCGAAAGTAACCGCACTATTTTCTGCGAACAGAAAGTATCTGTCTCATCTCCTGTTATGTCGGAAGCACTCAATCCATTGGAAAAACCAAGAATTGATCAGGCCTTCCCTACCGGGATAAGGACAATAGACGCCTTCAATACAATTGGTAAGGGCCAGAGACTCGGAATTTTCGCAGGTCCGGGCTGTGGTAAATCAACACTGATGGCGCAAATAGCGCGGGGCTGTTCAAGCGATGCCATCGTTTTCGGTCTGGTTGGTGAGCGTGGCCGTGAATTGAATGAATTTATTGAACATGAGCTGGATGCGGACTTGAGAGCGAAATCTATTTTCGTATGTGCTACCTCGGATAAAACGTCCATGGAAAGGGCGCGAGCCGCATTCACAGCGACTGCAGTTGCCGAAGCACTGCGAGATCAGGGAAAGAATGTTCTTTTGTTAATTGACTCTCTAACACGTTTCGCTCGGGCACAACGTGAAATCGGACTTGCAGCGGGTGAACCACCCGGTCGTGCAGGATTTCCACCTTCTGTGTTCAGCTTAATGCCAAGAATGCTTGAGCGAGCAGGCCCAGCAAAAATAGGCTCAATTACAGCCTTTTATACCGTTCTGGTGGAAAAAAATATTACTGCTGACCCAATCTCAGACGAGGCAAGATCCTTACTTGACGGACATTTAGTGCTAAGCCGTGAAATGGCGGAAAAAGGCCACTTCCCAGCTCTTGATGTACTGCAGAGTTTGAGTAGGACAATGACAAATGTTGTTTCACCAGAACATGAATTTGCATCGACGACAGTAAGGAAGCTTCTTAGCACCTATAAAGAGAACGAGTTGTTGATTCGTCTTGGAGAGTATCAACAGGGTAGTGATCCGAACGTTGATATCGCGGTTTCATTGAATCCACACATTATGCAATTCACCCGTCAATCCCGTGAGGACCTGACGGATTTCAATGATACCGTCAATGCCGTAGGTGAAATTGCCAGAGCGGGTGCTGGAGGTGCAGGATGATAAGTTTCGGCGAAAAAAACCAGCTTTTTTTGAACCTGAGGAAGATGATGATACTAACGATGAACTTCAACGTGTATCTGATGTGTTGGGCCAAATAAAATTTATCAGGGAACAACGACGGATTAAAGCTGAACTTAACCGTGCACAAGCCATGGCGCAAAAAAAGCGTGATGAAATCCAGTTAAAACACGCAGAGTCAGTGCTGGAACTGGTCAAAAAAGAAAACAAGAAGATGTTGAAATCAGCAATGAAGAACCCAAGAAAGCATGTCTCCAGTATCGCCGTGTTCGAACAAGACAGAAAAGCCTTTGAGATCTTAAAGGATAGGATCAGAGGTTCCCAATCTGCTATTTACGCAGCAGAGAGTAAAGTAGAAGAATCAACACAAGAACTTGAAGTTGCTAATAACACAGTGAAAAACCTCACAAAAAATATTGAGCGACTAAGCTTATTACAGGAGCATCTGGTTACAGGAGATTCAGAGAATGGCTGATAACAAGAGTATTGGTAGTCCCCCATCCTCAACGGCAGATGCGAGTCATACAAATCATAACGACAAGCATGTTGAGCAAAAAAAATCAGACGAGGTGCTTGAAAACATACCGATGAATTCAAGAGGGAATGCTTCGGTATCTCAGCAAGGCGAAACAACAGATAGCCAGCAGAGAGCCATTAAACAATCTGAAAATAGCAACAATGAGCAAACCAGAGCAACAGAAAAAAAGTCACGGGCAAAGCAGGCAAGAAAAAATCAGCGCAAATCACAGCTACTTGATAAGGAATTGCAGCTGGCAGGCTCAAGCAACATTGCCATCAGCCAATTTCTCACACAGTTGTCGGCGGCAAGAGCCGATAATGCCCCAAAAAAGAATGAGTCTATCAAAGACATCATGTCGAAAGTTGAGTCATCATTTTTCACCGCTCAGCAAAAAGCAGATGCGGCTCAAATGATGAACTCGACACAAGCTACTCAATCAAAGGCGGATATTGTTGCCACGAATCAACTTATTCACAGTATGTCGAATTTAATCAACGACATTAAACAGTTGTATCCGATGAATGCGGTGATACGACACCCTAAACTCGGGGAGATAAAAGTTAAAGTCGATAATCCCAGCGGTGATGCGTGGGAACTGGAAATACAAGCTGAATCCGACGAGTCGCTGCTGCGGCTCGCAAGCATGAAGAAAAAACTTGAAGAAGGCTTGAGCGATGAGACAAACAGCGGTGTTAACATATCACTGGTTGGAACCACTGCCTGAGCCATCATGTCGTCAAGACTGTTAAAGTGGGAAACACACGGTGCCAAAATCTCTAACAATAAAAAAGATATCGGCGGTCGAATACGACTGCCTTGGTCGGCTGGCAAATGCAGCAATGGTTCCTTTAGAATTTGGTGATCAACAAGGAGCACTAGTCCTATCAGCACTCGATGACAATAACCAAGACGATTGCAACTGGATTTGGTTCAATTCCAAACTGGGCAAATTTGCAGTTGACCAGCCTGAGCTTTTGTTTCGCGTTTTGTCACTCTTGCCAGTGGCATTGCCAAAATCATTGTTCATTAGAGATGAAGTTACATCCGAGTCTGACTCAAATGCCATTCTCAATGCTCAATTCGAGTTAAAAAATGCTCTGAAATATCTGGTTCAAGGTTGTGGTCATTTTTTTGAGCATTTGTGTCCAATCAGACCTTTTGACACACAGTGCCAGTTGCTCCAACTTAATGTGATCCGCGGAGATAAAGACGCAACATTTAACCTCAAGTTGCCGTTTGAAACACTACACCGCTGGCTGGAAATATTTACGCCACTACCCCGCCCTTACAGAGGCTCATTAGTGCTTTCCGTGCCTATGGTGCTGGGAACTGTCTCTCTACCTTATACCACGATGAGAAATCTGTCCTCAGGTGATGTGTTGATCCCTGACATGCCCATGTTCGATACCGAGGGGAACGGCCTGCTCACCATAGGAAAACGTCAATGGTCGCTTGCATGCCGTCAACAAAGTCACACGGTTCAGTATCAATTACTACACTATCAGAATGTTACAGAAGGAAACGTTATGTCTGATATCGATGAAAACGACAACAGTTTACCGGGTATGCCTGAAGACCAGAATCTTCCGTCTGAACAACCCGAGATGTCAGACGAAGATTACGCGGATTTATATGGACCGCAAGCAGGCCAAACTGAAGATGATGAAATGGTAGCGGCCCCCCCAACAGACACCTTTTCAATGGACAGTCCAATGATGGCGGACGAATCCATGGCGGATGAGCACATAATGGACAGCCCTCTGATGGATGATGGCCAGCCAGCGTACGGTGAAATGCCAGAGGAATTGCAACAAGAAAACCAAGTTGCTGAACCGCCGCCTCTTAATAACTATGCGGATAATATTCCACCTTCGCCAAACTTAGAGGAATCTGGCCTTGGTAGTATCATGCTGGAACTGACGATACGTCATGGCCATATTAATGTGCCAATCGATAACCTATCTCAGATGGTTCCGGGGGATATTTTAGTCTCGGACGATGCCAACCCAGGCTTGGCTCAGTTGTTCTACAAGGAAAGGCAGATAGCACAAGGGGAGTTGGTAGAGATCAATAACCGATTGGGGCTGAAAATAACACATGTGGACTTTGACTGATGTTTGAGCAAAGCATTCAACCCTTTACCCTAATCTTTGTATTGGCGGGACTGTCTGTTCTGCCATTGATATTTGTGGTATCCACAGCTTTTCTCAAAATCTCTATGGTACTGATGATACTGCGTAATGCCCTCGGTATTCAGCAGATGCCACCCAACATTGCCGTCTACTCCATTGCTTTAATTTCTACCTTGTTCGTTATGACGCCCGTGATAGAAAAAATGGATAAGAAGTTCACGGAGTTAGAGACACCGATTAACTCAATGGATTCAAAGGAAGAGTTATCGAACAAGGCCACCATTGTTTTGCAACCGCTGAAAGAATTCATCGACGATAACTCATCTCCTGAAATTCGAGAACATTTTCGCGACATCGCTTCCCAGCTATGGAAGCGAGAAGTGACAGTAGAAGAAAGTAAAAACCATCTGCTTATCATACTGCCAACTTTTACTATTTCAGAACTGGAGAAAGCATTTAAGATTGGGTTTCTGATCTATGTTCCCTTCGTTGTTATCGATTTACTGATCTCAAATATCCTTCTTGCGCTCGGTATGCAGATGGTCGCACCGATAATGATTGCAACACCAGTGAAAATACTGCTTTTTGTCCTCATTGATGGCTGGACCAAAGTCTTGGACGGCTTGATGCTGAGTTATTTGTAGCGCGTAATGGACAGCAGAGAAAAACATGCAAGACATATTTACGATATCCGAGCAAGGCATTTTACTGGTCGTTATGTTATCAGCACCCGCACTGATCACTGCGATCGTGATCGGGGTACTTATCTCTCTAATACAAGCCGTAATGCAAATACAGGATCAAACCCTTCCATTTTCTCTTAAGTTGATCGGTGTTGTTGTATGCATTATTGCCACTGGCCAGTGGGTAGGATCTGAACTAATGCAGTTCGCCCAATATGCCTTTGGCGCAATCATTAACTATTAGTTATTACCATGGAATTCAACGCATCCGTTATCGACACACTTGGCAGCTGGATCATCGCATTACCATTAGCAATGGCCAGAATTTTACCGAGTTTTATATTGGTACCGGCATTGAATCTTTCTGCGAAAAATCAACTGCTCAATAATGGTATTGTACTTTCACTCTCTCTCATGGTCGCCTACTCTCTGATCGACCCTCTCAATGAGCAGGATCTTGGTTTATTCGCCATTATAATGTTTACGGCTAAAGAGCTTTTTATCGGACTCGTTATTGCTGTGGTGTTATGTATCCCCTTTTGGATCATAGACGGTGTGGGTACGATCTTTGATAACCAACGCGGCGCACTGATTGGTGGTCAGTTTAACCCGGCGATCACCTCAGCGGCCTCCCCGTCAGGGCACTTCTTCCAGCAAACAATTATCATGCTGCTGATCTCAATGGGAGGCTTCACCATTTTGCTCTCAGTGATCTACGACAGTTACGGAATATGGCCAGTTTTCGATATGTTTCCTACCATCACCACTGAAGGCACTGAAGTTTGGCACAAGCTCATGGGGTCGATTTTTATTCAAATGGTGGTGTATGCATTCCCAGTGATGGTGGTATTACTCCTGGTTGATTTTGGCATCTCTCTCATCAGCCTTTATGCGCCCCAGTTACAAGCATTTATTTTGGCTATGCCGTTAAAATGCCTTGTCGGATATGGCATTTTGATCTTTTACCTGCCAATCCTTTGGTACTTTTTCGTGGATGAATTCGACGTTCTTAGGGATATAAAGGCGATCATTGGCTCTGTTTTATTGGAGGCAGAATGAGTGAAAAAACGGAAAAACCCACGGAGAAGAAAAAGAAAGACTCCAGAGAAAAAGGGCAGGTTGGCCAGAGTCAGGAGTTACCCAAATTCTTCATCCTGATAGCTGTTCTTGAAGTGTTCATTGCGCTGGTCGAAATGGGCATGGAAAAACTCTCTGCGGGTATTTTATTCGCCATTAACGTAATGAACGTGCCTTTCGACAAGGCTATTGAAATGGTGGCGAAAAATACTCTCGTATTCTTTGCTGTACTCACCGGAATCATTCTGGTCACTGCCATCGCTGCCAGACTGGTAGGAACATGGTTGCAAATTGGCTTTCTGTTCGCGCCGAAAGCGTTGACAGACAATGCACTGGGTAAAATAAATCCAATTTCAAACTTCAAAAATATGTTCTCAATGGAAAAGTTGCTAGAGCTTGTGATGAATATCATTAAGGCAATTCTTATCGGGATCATTTTTACCTACGTTACCCTGTTTTATTTTCAGGATATGCTCTATTTACCGAGAGTCACATTGGCTGAAATGTGGAGGACCTTCTCCGACATATTCATATTTATTGTTCGTCTATGCGCCGCACTGTTGTTGGCACTGGCGGTCGCTGATGTGCTGCTGAAAAAATACTTCAGTGAGAAGAAAATAAAGATGTCCAAGGACGAGGTAATACGAGAGTACAAGGAGATGTTCGGTTCGCCAGAGATGAAATCTGAACGAAAAAACTTCTTTATGGAGTTGATGAATAGCCCACCGCCGCAACCCAAAATCAAAGATGCTGATATGGTCGTCGTTAACCCGACGCACTTTGCTATCGCTCTCAGTTACAAACCTGACGAACATCCATTGCCAGTGATCATATATAACCGAGCAGACAACGAAGCGAGAGACGTGATCAAAGAAGCAAGGGAAGAGAAGCTTCCTGTTGTTCGCTTTGTGTGGCTGGCACGGACTTTGGCAAGAATGACTGAGGAAGGCGATAATATCCCGAGAGAAACCATGAAAGCGGTGGTCATCGTCTATAAACTTGTCGAACTCATCAATAACGAATTACCGCCTGATGAAGTTTCAGAGTGGTACAACTCTGAGGGTATTATTGAGTTCCCAGATGAACTTTATGATGATGGAAACAAGGCTGAGACTGATGAAGTTCAAGATGAGCTGTTGAGCAACGAATTGGATGTGGAGCTTGATGATAAACTCGACGAAAGCTCGAATGACGAACTTAATGAAAGACTCGGTGAAAGTCTCAATCAATTTCTCGATAATAGCCCTTTCAGCGGACTTAATAAGGGGCCTGATAATGATGACGACCCCGAAGAAGTTCACCCAAAACAATAATATTCTGACAAGACGATAAAGATACACTGTCAGCCTACTGGTTTAATATCAGCACGTCCGAATGTTTAATCGCTATCTATTGAGATATAAGCCCAACGCTTGTGTACACGAAAACATATCAATCCGATTTATGACACATTAAGTACAATGCCTCTCATTAACCTAATGATTTAAATAGAAATACATAGCATCTATTAGACTACATGCGCAATAAAATATCTCGGATTTAGACTAAATCACCAGCATAAGAATAGAAGTCATCTTCACAGAAAATATGACGCTTCCGTTTAAAAAAATACTTTTTTTAACTATGTAAACATTGAACCTCTTCACCAAAATTGAATATCTCTCTGATTTAATTGGATATATCGATAGCACTCCTCTGTGCAAAAAAAATCAAAATATATGGAACTACATTGTTTTGAGTAGCACTCACTCTTAGGAACTGAGTGCATATCTGTATCTTTTAGGTGTATCCACAAGTGAACGAAAAAAACTTGTTACCTAACTGCAAATATTTTGGAACCAGATATGGTTCAAAAGCACACACTAATAGTTCTAAGAGCAGCGACAACAAAACGACTTGTCATCGCTAACTCTAAAACCAATGCTAACAGTAATTTTGAGTGCACAAGGAGTTGTTATGTACGGCAATGGAAATAGCAACAATGGCGTAACTGCTAACAGCATGTTTTCTACTGATATGGGAAACATGTTGTCAAAAATTTACGGAGCATCTGGTAACCAGTATCAGAGCGCTAACCGTATTGATTTGTCGACATTTGACCAACAGCGCCAAGAAGCATCTGCCAACCTCATGAAAATAATGAGAATGAAAGATGCCCAGAATAGTTTTCTTGCTGAACATGCAATCGGCAACAGTCAACTTTCAACTCGTCTATCTCTTGATATGAAGCTTGCACAGAAAATCGGCAGATTGGTTTCAGACTCGTAGGGCGTACATTCTTATACGAAATTTCAAACAGAAAAAGGAGAGATATTATGTTTGGTCAACTCGGAGGCGGTTTCGGTGGTTATGGCGGATTCCCAGGTCAATATGGCTTTGGAGCAGGTGCGCCTACACCTTTTAATTTGCCAAACGCTTATGGCGGTGCTGGTATAAACAATGTATTGGATCAGGCTGGATTCGGTTTACAAAACCAAATTCACAACATGACCCAGCAACAAAACTTTAGACAACAAACTCGCCAATTAATGAACAACGAAATCATTAACCAGCAGCAACAAAGACAAAACCTCTACCTCGCAATGAATGATAGTCAAAACAGAATGCTCAACGACTCAATGACTAACCAACTCAAAAATGCAGGTAACGTAACGCGTTCTATCGGTCAGCACATGTAGGAGATGTTACTCGCGGTTTGTATGAAAAACATCATTCGAATCATGTAGCAACACAGAGGGTTATATCTTTTTATAACCCTTCTGTTAAAAGGATGTTTAAAAGGAAGTTCCCCTATGTCTATTTCAAGCAACAGCGCCTTAAACAGACTTGTTGATAACAACTCACTCGATAAGTTGAAGATCAACGATGTTGTGACAAGACCTGATATCAGCACAAATTCGGTAGACGTAAATTTCTTTAAATATGTACAAAGCGAAGTCTCTGAGCAAGTTCAAGGTGTAAGTCCCTCCGACACGTTTAAGAACCTTTTAAACCAACTTAAAAGCGCTTCTTTCGACCAGGACAAATTGACGAAAAATGTTGAACAGGCTGAAAATCATATTGAATTGGCTAAAGCGAAGCTTGCTGCAGATGAAAAGGCTACCCAAGCTCTTATCATCGCTAAGTTAGCGCAATCTGGAGCTCAAGCCATTAACAAAATCACCAGTACGAATTAACTGGGAGGTTGTGATGAATGCTCCAATAAAAAAATTACTCATTACTTTTTTAGCACTTTTTGCTCTTACCGGGTGTGATGAATCGACTCAGCTGCATACCGGTTTAAGCGAACGTGAGGCTAACGAAGTCCTCGCCGAACTGATGGCGTCAGGTATAGATACATCAAAACAAATGAGCAAAAACGGTGTCAATATTCTCGTCGCTAAACAGGATATTGCACGAGCGGTAAGAATTCTCCGTGCTGTTGGCCTCCCACGTCGTGACAAGGTGAGCATGGGTGAAGTGTTTAAGAAAGAAGGCATTATATCGACACCAATCGAGGAACGTGCTCGCTACATACACGCAATATCACAAGAGATTGAACATACTCTTTCGCAAATTGATGGTGTAGTGCTTGCTAGAGTTCACGTTGTTCTCCCACAAAAAGTGTCTCCCGGTCAGCCTTTGCAGCCGTCTTCTGCTGCTGTATTTATCAAACACCAATACAACTTAGACCCAGACATCTTGGCTCCAAAGATCTTACGCATTATCTCAGCGAGCGTCCCGGGTCTTAAGTCTGAGCCAAACGCAATAGCACTTGAGTTCTTTGCCAGTGAGCGTCTTGCTCCAGGCTATGCATCAGCATCGTTTTAATCTCTACCTGAATTGACAAACGGAATGTATTGAGGGAGTAAGAAATGACTATTGACCACATCACCACGGAAGACAGCACCGCCTTGAACCCGGAACAACAACAAGAATTAAAGAGTTCACCGGGCCAGTTTGAGTGGTCAATGTTTTGGTGTCGCCCGTGGATTCGCCTTCACGGCTCATGGGCAAGTGTTCTTGATACATCGTTAATCGAGGACTCAATTGCAGAAGCAATGCACTATGATGAGATCCTTGAGACATTGAAAATTGATTTTGCACCAGAGCCAGAGATAGTCAACCCACTTTCCCTTTCTCTTGCGACGATTGCTCCGGATATTGAATCTCGGGTATTTTCTTTTGTTTCTGCGATTTTAACTGACGGTCATGTTGCTGGCGATTTGAATGAAGATGAAAGAATCTGGTGCTTTAGGTTCGCCGCTGGTTTAAATCTTCACCAATACGGCGATACACATAGGGATACTGTGATTTCGATTCTACAAGACGAAACTCAGCATCCAGTAGCAGTGCTTTCAGCACTCCTTATCCGCAGTTGGGCGGTAAATGACCCAGCATTTTGGACGAGATACCGTGTCCGATTTGATAAAGATATTCGTCTACCCGAGAGTAACTTACTGATTTCACCTGCTAAGCTTAACTATGTTATGAAAACAGCCTTGTTCATGGCAGAGCAAAATCAACCTGTCGCGAAGCAGATTCCGGAATTGACGGATGAACAAAAACTGCAGATGAAGCAGGATACTGAGAAGGCGCAAGCGGCACTCGTAAGCTAGCAACTACTAGCCTAGATTCAACAAAACTTGCCGCCCAATGTGGTGGCAAAATTTTTTTGCGAGGACTCCAATGAGCTCATCGTTTGTCAGCTCCAGCATCAATCTTGACGAAAGTATTTATCCAATAACACCTTCTATTAATCTCATCAAAGCTGATGAGCTAGAAAAGCTCGACGAGCTGGGAAGTGTCGAGGCAAAAGCTGTTAAGAAAGTGAAATCTTATGCTGCACGACTTGTCGATGAGAGAATGAGAACCGCTGAAGTTGAGATAGAAAAGCAAATTCAACAGGGCTGGGAGAGCATTAATCGTTGGCAGCAAGAGACGGCTGAATTACGCGAAAATTATATCAATGGAATAGAATCAGCGGTAGTTGATATCGTAAACTCAGTTGTTGGTCAGTTGTTGAATGAAACGACAGAAGAACAGAAAATTTCGGCGTTAGTTAAGCAATTGGCAGAGTGTAAAACCGCGCCAGCTCAAGGGAAACTATACTGCAACCCATCAAGGGCTACAGCAGTAAGAACCGCGCTGTCTTCACAACGTTTATTTTGGGATATTAACAGCGACCCGACCCTCCAGTTTGACAGCCTAAGACTTGAATCCGCAAATGGAGAGTTCTCTATTGACTGGGAGCAAGCTGTAAACCTTCTGTTTATTGATAAGGGAAAAATGGGCTTATAAAATTTTCTGATTCTCTCACAGGCTCTGTTACTGAAAACAGAGAGCCGCCCATTTTTAATGTTCTTGTAATATGTTGCTTTCTACATCCCAACATATTCAGTGCAAGCGCCAGAATTCCGGTCTTTTCTTATCAACCATCACACCCTACTTATAGGTACCGATTCCCCTCGAATACCCCTTGTCATAAATGGTTCTTGAACAGCAACCTCTTCCTTCTTCCTCTTTTGTCTTAAGTGTATTTGCTGATACTAAACCATATTCATATATAGTTTCATGACTCTGGTTGAGCGCTTTGGCAGGGTCAATCTAATGCACGGATCACTGATGTAAATTTTTATAGCCGACGTATTTGCGACAGAATTTTTCGTTGACGCGATTTTTAGAGAATCACAGTGACCAAGAGTGAATAATGACAGTAAAAAAAGTGTTTCATAATAGAGAGTTAGCCGCTCAAACTAGCAGCAAACACAACAAAGATCACATTACCATGCTGTGAATGGTTATCTTGTAAGCAAATGAACCAAGTAAGCATTGAGTTAGTGGCAAGAAACACTATGATGAATTCATAGCAAGCCAAGATGCACATCTCGAAGCGGGCATCGTATAATGGCTATTACCTCAGCCTTCCAAGCTGATGATGCGGGTTCGATTCCCGCTGCCCGCTCCAATGACTTACCTTTCCACTGATTCAATGCACGATAAAACATTGCCCAAGCAAATAGTGGCCCCTTGCTTCAACCAGGTTTTATCTGCTAAGAAGAGATGAAAACACGCTTAACATGTATATCCAAAATTTTGCGCATCTCAGCACAGTGGATGGTTCAAGCCATCATCTAAAGCGCGATAGCCAGCTCGCTGCTTTCGATTAAAAGCGAGGCAGACATAAAAGGGCCAGTAAACCCATTCGCCTGGAACAAACACTCTCTAGAAGATCACTTGAAAAATGAACCTTGTTTATTGGATGTTTTTTCCGAGGTGAACTGTAATAGACAACACTTCCTCCTCATCGGAAAAGCTAGACGGGCACTTCACTCGATATCGCTTTAGCGGTATTCATCAAGCTTGTCTTTGCCGCCTCAAACTTATGCTGTTTATCCATCACCTGCTCGGCACCAGAGATATTTATAGCGGCAATGATGTTGCCAAGATAATCAGTAATCGGCACTGCAATAGCACTGGCGTTGTCAGAACGGCTATGCGAAAAACCTTGTTTCTTCTCCACAGCGATAAGATGTCTAAGTTCAGGAAGCGTCTGAGGATGGGGATTGGGGTACATATCCAGCTGTATTGAGTTGTAGACCGCGCTGAGCTCCACGTCGCTGAGTTGTTGCAGCAAAATACGCCCCATTGCGTTAGTGTGGCAGGGCAACCTAGTCCCAAGAGGTATGTTAACCGATAGCCTTTGTGATGCCTGAGCCCGGTAAATATAAAGTGTTTCTAACCCATCTCGAACCGCTAAATGACACGAAATACTGGTCTCGTCTCTTAACCTTTTAAGGTGCGGCGCAGCCACATCGACCAGACTCTGACCAGCAAGAAATGCGAAACCACGCGACACCACCTGCGGCCCAAGTGTATAGGCATTTCTGGCAACCTTTCTCAGGTAGTTTTTATCCAGCAAGGTTTGAATAATCCGATAGACCGATGACTGGCTGACACCAAGCCGATCAGCAAAGTCGTGAGTGCTGAGAATCCGATGCTCTGCATCAAACAGCTCGATAATTTCCAACCCTCTTGCCAAAGACTGAACCTGATAGTCTGCCTTACTCATTTTTCTCACCAGTAAATAGAAATTTCACATGTAAATAAACTATGTAGTGATTTGACATTTTTCTTCAATATTCGTGTCAATTTTTTGTCAGTTTACATATAAATCTGAAAAGTCGATAGCGTAACTAACGGGACCACTTATGCCAGATTCAAAGGAATTTATTCTCAAAGCCACCTGTGACGCATCAAGCGGGATACTTGCTGCCGTCACCTCTTATCTGGCAGAACTCAGCTGCTACATCTCGGAGCTTCATCAATTTGATGATGAGGAAAACGGCAATTTCTTTATGCGCGCGGTTTGCCGTATTGAATCCACAGAAGTGGATTTAGACATGATAAAGGCCGGATTTGAGGCACAGGTAAGTCACTTTAATATGGACTGGCAGTTCTTTGATGCGGATACACCCATGCGAGTTTTACTGATGGTGAGTAGATTCGACCATTGCTTGAAAGACTTACTTTACCGTCACGAAACAGGCGAGTTACCCATGGAGATCACCGCAGTGGTCTCAAACCACAAAGACCTTCGCCCTATCGTTGAACGCGCAGGCATACGTTTTATCTGGTTACCGATCAACTCGGAAAATAAGTCCCGCCAGGAAGCCGCGTTACAGGATGTGATCACCGAAACCCAGACTGAACTCGTGGTGCTTGCCCGCTATATGCAGATCCTCTCTGATGATATGTGTAAAAAATTGCACGGCAAAGCCATCAATATTCACCACTCATTCCTGCCGAGCTTTAAAGGTGCCAAGCCCTACCATCAGGCGCATGCAAGAGGGGTGAAACTCATTGGTGCGACGGCCCACTACGTCACCTCTGATCTCGATGAAGGGCCGATCATTGAGCAAAGTGTTCAGCCTGTTGGTCACACCTATTCACCAGAAAGATTGGTTGCTGTCGGCCGAGATACCGAGACCATTGCATTGGCATCAGCAGTGAGGCTGCACCTGGAACATAGGGTGTTTATGTACGGCAACAAAACCGTGGTTTTCCAATAACTCAAGACAGGGAAGTGTATCAGTGAAGGTTATCAATGGTCGGGAAATCTCTGACACTTTGATTGAAGAAATCGGTCAGGAAATCGCGACAAGAATGGAGCAAGGCTATCAACGTCCCAGCCTCGCTGTCGTCTTGGTGGGCGACGATCCTGCCAGTGCCATTTATGTTCGCAACAAAATCCGCAGCGCAGAGAAAGCGGGCGTCTCATCGGTTGTGAAGCGGCTGGAACAAGACTGCACGCAACAGGAATTGGATGATGTGGTGACTGAGCTCAACGCACGTGAAGACGTTCATGGCATACTGGTTCAGCTACCGTTACCGCGTCACCTTTCTGAGGGTCGCATTCTCAACCTGATCGCTCCAGACAAAGATGTCGATGGTTTCCACCCTATCAACGCAGGCTTATTGGCCTCGGGACAAGCTAAGCTTATTCCATGCACACCATTGGGCTGTCTTGAAATTCTCCAGAGAGAATTTGGCGACCTAGCGGGTAAACATGCCGTGGTCATAGGCCGCTCAAACATTGTCGGAAAGCCGATGGCGAGTCTGCTGCTTCAGGCAGACTGCACAGTAAGCATTGTCCATTCAAAGTCTGTCGCTGCAGATAGGTTGTGTCAGCAGGCCGATATTTTAGTGGTCGCTGCTGGGGTTCCCGAGCTGGTTACCGATGAGTGGGTAAAACCCGGTGCAGTGGTTATTGATGTAGGAATCAATGCCACCGAAAAGGGCGGCAAACGCAAATTAGTCGGTGACGTAAATTTTTATGATGTCGCGGAAAAATGCCGGGCAATCACACCCGTACCCGGTGGCGTGGGGCCAATGACGATCGCCAGTCTGATCAAAAATACGCTGGTCGCAGCAAAGCAACTGGACTCAGAGCAGCAAGCTATGGGATTGCGCTAGCAAGGCGGAATACGTTAACAAGAGGAAGTCACGTGCCTTTTTCACTTTTAAAATATGGTCTGACTAACGACTACCCCTTTGAGAAAGACTGGGATTTGCCCGTGCCCAGTGACCTGAAACGCCATTACGATGTCGTGATTATCGGCGGCGGCGGCCATGGCGTTGCAACGGCATATTATCTCGCTAAATATCATGGGGTCACCAATATTGCAGTGCTTGAAAAGGGGTACTTGGGCGGAGGGAATACCGCAAGAAACACCGCCGTCATTCGCTCAAATTACCTGACCCCGGAGGGCGTTAGGTTCTATAGCGAGTCAGTCAAACTGTTCAGGGAGCTGTCGAACGAATTCGACTTCAACATCATGTATTCGTCACGCGGGCAGTTAACGCTAGCCCACACAGACGCCACCATTCGCTCCTTCCGTCAACGCGCCGAGGTGAACAAACATTTCGGCGGTCGCACAGAACTCATCGACCCACAACAAATCCGGGAGTTAGTCCCCACTCTTAACATGAACCCTGCTGACCTTCCCGTTCTTGCTGGCCTATGGCATATCGACGGGGCAACAGCCAGGCACGATGCGGTAGCCTGGGGCTACGCCAAAGGCGCGACAAAACGTGGCGTGGAGCTTCATCAGCTCACCGAAGTGACAGGGATAAATACCGAAAACGGGAAGGTGGTCTCGGTTGATACTAATCGCGGCTCCGTTGGGTGTGGTTGCGTGGTTCAGGCAGTCGCAGGGCACAGCTCTGTTGTCGCCGCGATGGCAGGGTTCAGAATGCCGCTGACAAGTTATCCGCTGCAAGCCATGGTGACCACGCCGGTTAAGCCGTTCCTCGATCCCTTGGTCAGCTCCTCTGCATTGCACTGTTATGTGCAGCAAACAGGACGGGGAGAAATTGTGTTTGGTGGCGGATCCGACCCCTACCCGCTGTATAACACCCGTTCGACGCTTGAACTGAAAGAAAGCCTGATTGCCAGTGCGATAGAGATGTTCCCGTTCATGGCTAACTTCAAACTGCTGCGCCAATGGGCTGGAACGACGGACATGACAACCGACTACAGCCCAGTCATGGGGCTGAGCCCGGTAGATAACTATTACCTCGATGCGGGCTGGGGAACATGGGGCTTCAAAGCTACCCCAATATGTGGAAAGACCATGGCAGAACTTGTGGCATCTGGTGGGAAAGTGCCGGAGTTAATCGCGCCCTTCTCAATGGACAGGTTTGATGCTTTCCGTCAGGTAAACGAAATGGGGGCTACGGCCGCAAGTCACTAGGAGAACTGTCATGAAAGTTATGCCATGCCCCTTAAATGGTCCGAGAAACATCAATGAATTTGTCTATGGCGGTGAAGTCAAAGCGATGCCTGATCACCGCAATTGTTCCGATAAAGAGTGGGCTGAATACGTCTTTTACTCAGACAACACCATCAAGGTCGTGCAGGAATGGTGGTGCCACACAGCCTCAGGATATTGGTTTATTGCTGAGCGGCATACCGCAAGCGACGACATTATCAAAACCTACGACCCGAGTGAGTTATTCAAAGATAAGATCAGCTTTACCGCTGATGCGCCTGCCGACAAACAACAAGGAGGCAAACAATGAGTGGCGCCAATCGCTTACCCCATCCAATGGGCTCGCTCATCTCGCGGGACAAGAAGGTCCAATTTGAGTTTGAAGGCAAACAATATGTCGGTGTTGAGGGAGACACTATCGCCAGCGCACTGATCGCCAATAAACAGTGGCTGATGTCGCGCTCGTTTAAATACCATCGTCCCCGAGGCCCGCTCACCATGGCAGGACAAGATGCCAACACCCTGATTCAGTTGCCCGACGAACCGAATGTATTAGCGGACAAAGTTGCGATCTCCGATGCGCCTGTAAGCATGGGGCAGAATTACAACGGCACACTGGAAAAAGACAAAGATGAGCTGCTGGATAAACTCAGCCGTTTCTTGCCTGTCGGCTTTTATTACCGTGCCTTTTATAAACCTCTCGGCGTTTGGGATAAGTGGGAGCCTGTCATTCGCAAAAAGGCCGGTCTCGGCAAGGCTAATCTAGCATTCGAACCGACCTACCACGATAAAGCCTATCTGTTCTGTGATGTCATTGTTGTCGGTGCTGGCCCGGCAGGCCTGAGTGCGGCCATTACCGCCGCGCAGCAAGGTGCAAACGTCATTCTGGTGGATGAAAACAAGCAACTTGGTGGAGCACTGACGTATCATCGCTTCGATATCGATGGCGAAGTGGCTGACACGACACTGGAAAAATTGCTATCTCTGGCATCGGATCACCCCAATATTCGCATACTGACAGATGCCGTCTGCAATGCGTGGTTTACCGATAATTACCTGCCCGTTCTGACGGGTAACCGTATGTACAAAGTCAGAGCCAAGCAATGTATCGTCGCTTCAGGTGAATTCGAGCAGCACGTGGTGTTTCGAAACAACGACCTGCCCGGCGTTATGTTGTGTAGCGCAGCGATGCGTTTGATGAAGCATTATGCAGTCGCCCCTGGTGAAAACGCCGTAGTACTGACAGGTAATGACGATGGCTACATGACGGCTATCGAGCTTGCTCAGCAAGGTGTGAACATTGCAGCTATCGTTGATATGCGTAAGAACAACCCAGATTCGGCACTGCTTAAGGCTGCCGAAACACTGAGTATGCCTGTGATCATGGGCGCGACCGTGTATGAAGCCACAGCAACAAACAATCGCCTTTCCTCACTGGAGATTCATGCGATTGATGATGAGTACAAGGTGGGAGAAAAGCTATCCACCCTTGCCTGTGATCTTCTGTGTGTCTCATCGGGGTATATGCCTGCCTATCAATTACTTTGTCAGGCCGGTGCACAACTCAGTTATGACGATGGCAGTGCGAGGTTCACCCTTAGAAACCTACCAGAAAACCTCCACATTGCTGGCTCTGTCAATGGTATTCATGATCTTGAAAAAGTCATCGCTGATGGTAAAAGAGCCGCAGAGGCCTGTTTATATTTACTGGGTATGTCTGATGCTCTCTCTGATAGCGAAACCACAGAGATTACGTGCGATGAAGCGACCAATTTTCCTTGGCCTATTTTCCCGCACCCGAAAGGCCGTGACTTTGTCGATTTTGATGAAGACCTGCAAACAAAAGACATTGTTAACGCCACACGTCTTGGCTACCGTGACATTCAATTGGTAAAGCGATTTTCAACCGTGGGGATGGGGCCCTCTCAGGGGCGTCACTCTGCGCTGGCTACGGCCCGTCTGGTAGCAAAGGCGACTGATAGAACAGTCAGTGAAACAGGCGTAACCACGGCTCGCCCCCCTTTTGTACCCGAAAAACTTTCGCTGCTAGCAGGCCGCATTTTTAATCCGGTTCGCCTGACGCAAATACACCCGCGACATGAAAGTCTCGGCGCACACTTTATGTCCGCAGGCGCTTGGCGTCGCCCTGCGTTTTACGGCAAACCAGAAAACCGCAACACCTTAATTCAGGAAGAAGCTTCAGCCGTGCGCACCAACGTCGGCATCATTGATGTCAGTACACTGGGTGGCATTGAGATACAGGGGCCGGACGCCGCTGAGTTTATGAACCGCATGTATACTTTTGCGTTCGTTAAACAGCCGGTCGGAAAAACCCGTTATGCCATTTTGACTAACGAGCAGGGCGTAGTCATTGATGATGGAGTTGCCTGCCGTATTGCCGATGATCACTACTACGTGACCGCAACCACCAGCGGTGCAGATGCGGTTTACCGAGAAATGACCAAATGGAATGCGCAGTGGCGGATGAACCTTGATATCGCTAATGTCACCACCGCCTTTTCCGCCGTGAATGTGGCGGGTCCGCAGTCACGAAAAGTCTTAGAGAAAGTCTGCGACGATGTTGATTTATCGCCGGAAGGCTTCCCCTACCTCGCCTATCGCGAAGGCCATATTAATGGCATGCCTGTAAGACTGCTTCGCGTCGGGTTTGTCGGCGAACTTGGTTATGAGATCCACATGCCTACCCTCTTCGCCCTGAAAATTTGGGACATGCTGATTGCAGCGGGTGACGAATTTTCTATGCGTCCTTTTGGCGTCGAAGCACAGCGTCTGCTGAGGCTTGAGAAAGGCCATATCATCATAGGGCAGGATACCGATGGCATGTCCCATCCCGGGGAGTTGTCCCTCGACTGGGCCATCGCGAAAGCTAAGCCGTTTTATGTCGGCTCACGCTCAGTGAGTATCGTGATGCAACGGGAACAAACCCGAAAACTGGTCGGCTTCAGGCTTGATGCGTCTTCCGCCAAGCCAGAAGAAGGTCATATTGTGCTGGATAAAGCAGGTGGTGATGCAAATATCACGGGTAACGTGACCTCCTGTGAGTATTCGTCAACACTCAATGCCTATATCGGTCTCGCATTTGTCAGTATCGAACAGCACAAAACAGGTACGCGCTTTCCAATAAGAGTTGATGGTCAGGAAGTATGGCCAGAGGTTGTAGCACTGCCTTTTTATGACCCAAATGGCGAAAGACAGGAGGTGGTTTAAGATGTTTTCGGTATGCACGCAGCCAAATGACAGACACAGCGGAATTGAGACCAAGCGCGGGCTATCCTCGCTGGTATTTTCTGATGCAACAACCTCTAATCGCATCGGCTTCAGAGGCACGAAGGCGGCTGCTTTTCTGGAGCAACACAATGTCTCGCTTCCTGACAAGCCAAATCGTGCAGTACAAATGAGTGATGGTTTATTGGTGTTGAGGCTCAGCCACACTGAGTATTGGCTGGTAGACGCAGATAACCTCAACACAACGACGCTTTCTAATCTTGAAAAAGCATCTGAGGATACCTCTGACGTTATACGGCTCTATTGCCAACATAGCGTGGCGATGTTCGTGCTATCTGGACCAGCATGCCCGCAAATGTTTGCTAAGGTTTGTGCAGTGGATCTTCAACTCGATGCTTTTGACCTCGGATCGATTGCCCAAACATCGGTAGCACGGGTGTCATCAATTGTGGTGAGAGCACCAACCACTAAAGAACAGGAAACCTGTTTTTATATTTTCAGTGATATTTCAAGCGCCAGCTATTTATGGCATGCGCTAGATGATGCCGCCGCTGAATTTTAATCAAACTCGTAAAAGAACATTATCAACGCCGTGTAAGGAGGGGAATAAAGCACCCAATCCGTAAGCATGACCATCATGCAGAATGACAAAGGAGTATGTATGCCAGTTATTACGATTCCTGAAATCCATCAGGTTTGTAAAACAGCGTTAGAAAAACATGGAGCAACACCTTGGATTGCAGAATCTGTTGCGCATGCTGTTGCGAAGAACGAATCGCGTCGCAATAGGATTTGTGGGCTGTATTATTTGCAAAGTTACTGTCAGCAACTCGTCTCGGGGCGGGTATCGAAAGATGCTGAACCTGTCATTACGCTCCCCAAGCCGGGCTTTGTAAAAGTTGATGCGAAATATGGCTTTGCGCAACCGGCTTTCTCACGGGCACTTCCCAGCTTCATCGATGCCGTGCAAGATAACGGTATCGCCGCGTTAGCCATAGGCCACAGCCACACCTGCACATCCTTGGGTTATTTCACAGAACAACTGGCACGTAAGGGGTTTATTGCAATTGGTTTTACCAATTCTTCACCAATTGTTGCACCTCCCGGAGGAAAAATACGCACCATTGGCACAAACCCGGTCGCCTTTTCTGTTCCTGACGGTGATGGAAACATTGCCATGCAGTTTGACCAATCAACCACTGTTGTTGCGCTCGGAAAAATTACCATGGCAAAAGAAGCCGGAGAGAAAATCCCAGAGGGTTGGGCGCTCGACGAGCATGGCAACCCCACCACAGAGCCAGAAAAAGCATTAGCAGGTTCATTGGTTTCAGCTGGAGGCTACAAGGGTTGGGGGTTTGGTCTGATGGCAGAACTACTCACTGCAGGTCTTACCGGCAGCATCGCATCACAATTCGTAAAACCACTGAAAGCGACGCAAGGCGAACCGCACGATTTGGGGCAGTTCTTTCTGGCGATTGATCCTGAAAATTCTGATGTGTTTTTTGAACGTTTCGGTCAGGTCGCCGATCTTGTCGCACAAGATGAAGGCACTCGCTTGCCCGGCCAATCACTGAAAGATCTCTCAGAAGTCGATGTACCTGATAGCCTGTGGCATCTGGCGCTGGAACTGTCGACGGGGCCCTCAAAAGACTGATTTTACGTTTCAATACAAAACGGCCCGCATCTTGGGCCGTTTGCTCTACTCTCGACGAGCTAAGAAACTATCTCGTGGCGTTTATCATCCAAAATTGTAAGCTCATTCGTTACCTATTTATGCTAACGGAACTGGTCACTAAGCTATACGACAATTGCCCTGAGTGTCGCTTCCAGAAGTGCGAAAGACAGTTATTCAAGAGAATGCCTATGAGGCTTAGCTTAGGTTGAAACCCATCTAGCATGCCTTATCCCAAATATTTAGATTCTGCTTGCCCCTCTTGATGCAACGCAAATGTAGAATTCGGGATTCAGTCGAGTAATTTCTTCATACTGCTTTTGAACGGCGTTTACTACGTTATCGATGAGGTCATGGGGTAGCAACGCAACCACGCAGCCACCAAATCCTCCGCCCGTCATTCGAACTCCGCCTCTCGTGCCGATGACTCCTTTTATCAGCGCGACCAATAAATCGATTTCACTCACAGTTATTTCAAAGTCATTACGCATGGATATGTGAGACGCTTCCATCAACTCCGATAATTTACTCATAGCTTCCTGTGACAGGGCCTCAATGGCTGCCAACGTTCGCTCATTCTCTGTGACAACATGTTTAGCTCGCTTAAAGATCAATGGGTCCAAACCACACTGATCGCGCATAAGGTCTTCAGATGACAGTTCACGGAGTGTATTGACACCATAATGGCGAGCAGCGCTTTCACACTGTTGGCGGCGTAAATTATATTCGCTGTCAACAAGCCCACGCCGTTTGTTCGAATTGATAATCAACACACTTATGTTATCCGGCAAGGCGACAGGTTGAATGTCCAGAGTCAGGCAGTCGATAAGTAGGCCGTGACGATCATGTGCAGTCGCTGATACCATTTGATCCATAATTCCACACTTACAGCCCACGAATTCGTTCTCGGCTTTTTGGGATATTAATGCGATTTGTTTTTGGCTCAGTGAAAGATCATAGAGTTCGCTAAACATTTGTGTGATCGCAACCTCCAGAGAAGCAGAGGAGCTCAGGCCTGCACCCTGAGGAATGTTACCACTGACCACCAAATCAACACCGCCCAGTGCATGCGAGCCCTCATTTAATGCGACAACCACACCGCGTATGTAATTCGCCCACATTTTCTCTTTATGGACGGCAATTTCTTCCTTGAGGCTGAACTGATCACTGTCGTTATCGTAGTCCGCCGCGACAACACGCACTACATCGTCATTGCGCTTTGCAACAGCCACAACAGTGGCGAAATTGATCGCGCAAGGCAGAACGTAACCACCATTGTAATCCGTATGCTCACCAATCAGGTTTACCCGCCCGGGTGCCTGAAAAAGATATTGATGGGTATAGCCAAAGACGTCTTCAAATACTGAGCCAGCGCGCTCGCACAATTCAGTCAAATCACCCGTGACAACCGCGTTTCTGTCTTCCATATCAGACCTGCTCTTTGTAGTGAATATCGCTGACAGCACGCAGTCTCTCTGCTGCCTGTTCCGGTGTTAAATCACGCTGACTCTCTGCGAGCATTTCATATCCAACCATGAACTTTCTTACTGTCGCACTGCGCAGCAAGGGTGGATAAAACAACGCATGAAGTTGCCAATGCTCGATGTCAGTTGATGGATCGAAAAATGGCGCAAAGTGCCACCCCATCGAATAAGGAAAAGACGTCCGGAACAGATTGTCATAGCGGCAAGTCAAAGATTTCAACGCATGCGCCAAATCATAGCGTTGTTGTTGAGAAAGCTCGTTCATTCTCCGGACATGGCTTTTAGGTAACAGCATGGTTTCAAAAGGCCATGCAGCCCAGTAAGGCACTACAGCTACCCAGTGCTCTGTTTCCACAACAACACGGGCATCCGCTTCGACCTCACGTTCGACATAGTCCACCAGCAAATTAGTGCCATGCTCCTGATAGTAGCTTTTCAGGTGGTTATTTTTATTGGCTATTTCATTCGGTACAAAGCTATTCGCCCAGATCTGACCATGCGGATGAGGCTGCGAACACCCCATCGCTTCCCCTTTGTTTCGAAACCTGTACCCAGATATACTTTTCACCCAGTTCGCGAAGCTGTTGGTCCCATGTCTCTATGACTGCACCAATTTGCGGTAAAGAAAGCTCAGGCAGGGTTTTACTGTGGTCGGGTGAAAAGCAGAGTACCCGGCTAAGGCCAGTAACGCTCTCTGCTCTGAACAAAGGACTTTCAGATTTCGGTGATGCGGGGCATTCTTTTGTCAGTGCCGCAAAGTCATTCTCGAACACGTACGTTGAACAAAAGTCAGGATTATTTTCTCCAGACACTCGAGTGTTGCCAGGGCATAAAAAACATGTCTCGTCATACTGCGGTAAAGCTGTCTTTGATGGGCTTTCATCTTGTCCACTCCACGGCCTTTTCGCACGGTGCGGTGAAACCAGTACCCATTGTCCGGTCATCGGATTAAATCGTCGATGTGGATGTTCAGCAGCATCAAAAACCATTTTGCTCACTTTTACTCCTCACTAAAAGTTCGCGGCGAGGTGTAACCATTCGGGTTATTGACCTGCCAGCGCCATGTGTCCTCCGCCATCTCCATCAATGAATAGCGGGCATGCCAATCCAACTCACGCGACGCTTTGGACGGATCAGCCCAGTACTCCGCAATATCACCCGCCCTGCGTGGACAAATTTCGAAGGGAATGTTTGCGTCACATGCCACCGAGAAGGTGTAAATCATTTGCATGACACTGGTCCCCTTGCCAGTGCCTAGGTTAAACACATGAAGCCCAGATTTATCAGCCAATTTCTGGAAAGCGGCCACATGCCCGGCGGCCAGATCCATCACATGGATATAGTCACGTATGCCTGTGCCATCTGGTGTTGGGTAATCGTTACCAAATACACTAAGTTTTTCTCTTTTACCCACCGCGACTTGGGCAATAAATGGCATCAGGTTATTTGGAGTGCCTTTCGGATCCTCACCAATCACACCTGAAGGATGTGCGCCAACCGGATTAAAGTAGCGAAGCAGGCAAATACTCGAATCAGGTGTTGCAGACTGGAGGTCGGTCAAACATTGTTCAACCATATGTTTACTCCGACCATAGGGGCTGGCTATATTTCCCGTCGATGCTTCCTCTGTAATAGGCACTCGCTCGGGTTCGCCATAAACGGTGGCTGATGAGCTGAATATCAGGCACTTCACATTGGCGCGGGTCATTGCCCTCACCAAAGACAAAGATCCGCTCACGTTGTTGTCGAAGTAAGTCAGCGGATCCGCAACGGATTCAGCAACAGACTTCAAACCTGCAAAATGCATCACGCCATCAATATTATGCTTGCTAAAGATGTCTTCGAGGCACTTTTCGTCACGAACATCGGCTTCGTAAAAACATGCTTGATGGTCAGTTAACGCCTTGATTCTATCTAATACTTCAATACTTGAATTTGCCAGGTTATCGACAATGACAGGGGTAAAGCCATTTTCAATCAGTTGAACGACAGTATGGCTGCCGATATAGCCTAGCCCGCCAGTGACCAAAACATTCATACACAATATCCTTTGCTATTGTTCACTGCCTGCGCTGTTATCGCTGGAGTGTCATAAGTGTGGCAGTCAAATTTAAATTCTCTCTGTGACAACTTAATAAATAATATTAACTATTCCTAATTGATATTCATATTCGAGGGCCACGACCCGAATGACAAGATCGCGGCCCAGCCTTTCAGTGAATAAAGTTATTAGGTCTTATCACTGGCCATCCGTCCTGCCATTCAATCTTGCCCATGTATGCTCTGCGTCTTTCTACGTGTGCCGGTAAACGCGAATCGGGATGAATGCTCGAACATTCAAGAGCGGCCTCAGAGGCATGAAACACCGCATACCAATCTTTTGTTTCCCTCTCTTGAATAAAGCCTGCATGTCCCGGACCTTTGAGCCTTGTGCGGTCTTTGCTCGAATCTTCAGGTAACATCGCTGTGTGCAAAAATGGGTGAGGACTCGGTTCATAAGGACCATACAATGAGCGTGACCGGGCAACACTTTCGGCATAGGATTCGGTGCAGAATCGTCCTGATGCGTAGAACAGATAGTAGTAGTCTTCATGTTTGATAAGCTCTGGCCCTTCAATTAATGAGCCTCCCGGAACCCACGAGTCTTCCCACAAACCATGACCTGATCGTAAAAGGGCTTTTCTGGTACCCTCTACCAATTGAATCGACTCGGTGTATGGATCAATATCAATTTGCTGAATAAAAAGGACAGTTTCAGGACTGGCAGTAAAACCCGCACTCCCACCACAGTCTTTTTCATCTCCGAATTGATAATTAAGGGATATAGGGTAAAAGCAGTGGTTATTTTCCTGCTTCCATAGGAAATAGTATTTCCCATTATCTTTAAAAATATTCGGGTCAATCTCACCCGCATGGAAATTACCCAAGTCGAGCACAACATCTGATACATGCTTAAATGCGCTGTCGCCAAGGCCATCATGGGAAAATACAACACCTATTCGGTGACGGCCAATGTAGGTATATCTCGAATCAGACTCGGCTTCTTTTGGTGGACACCGTCCTCCCTCAGGTGAAGAGAACATCAACATGTATTCTTGATCTGTTAATTTAAAGGTTTCACTCGCCCAGCGCTGCTGACAGTTGGCCCAGTGTCGGTTGGTATCATCTACAGAGTCGTTGTAGGGATAAGTATGCTCAGGCGCTCTGCCAAAGTCCTTTCCGGCAAACTTTTCAGGTGTCATCCACCCTACTGGCTCATAGCCTGTCGGGTTTGCTAATTTCTCGCTTCGATACAGTTTAATGCCATCAAAACTGGCGCAAGTAAGGTAATAGGCGTCACCGGAATCAACGATAAAGGGATCAGGGCAATGAGGAAAGTTACCCTCTCCATTCTGTTTAACGAGAGTTTTGACGGAAATGGAGTCTGGATATCCTGCCCACCTGGTGCTAAAGATATTGACTGAACTCTGTCGACTGTCCTTCGATAGTGCTACCTGATTATCCCCGCAATCTCCCGCTGCCGATACATATCGCCCGCTTCCCTCAGGACGATTCACAGCAATCAATGTACCGCCTGCCATTTTTGCTGGTGCCAATTCCCCCTCTTCGACGATAAACTCGAATTCCGTGGTGAGATCATCGGCTTCATCCAAGCTGACAAGGCTCAAGGTATTGTCATTGGGATCCGATGAATAGGTAACCGCGAAAATTTCGCTTTTCGTTGCCCCCTTCACTACACCTATTTTATATCTATTGTTACTAAGACCAATCATCTGGAAGGTTTGATTTTCGCCAAACGTTCTCCACAGATCCAAGTTAGTCAGGTTGTTGTCATAGCTCAACGCTCTGAATTCGCAGGTCTTCGCTGATGACGCCTCGATCATTCTGAAAGCACTGTTTTCATCGCAGCGATCGTTCAGTGAAAGTTGAGTCTCGCGTCCACTGTCATAGCCAATAAAACGATGACAGGCGGCGTTTGACTTGCCCGGCGATATGGCTTCAAGACAAACCATTTTTCCATCCTGATAACGAAACTCGCCATCGCTGGCAGTGTCCCTTATGTGGTTTGCGGGCTTAATTCTAAATAACTGGTTCGCACCTCTTTGGCTCCAGAGGTCAACAAGGGGGGAGTCACAAGCATCGATATAAGACATCCATCGTTGCCTACTGCCAGTATTCGGGCCTTCGGTGCACTCTGTATCTGCCCTTAGATACACAGAATCTGGCTCTGGTCCGGGTTGAGCTGTCCAGCGCTGGTTGTTTCCTGCTTTCGGCCATAAATCTAATGGCTTGCCCAGCTTGCAATTATCATGACTTATAAAGTCGACGTGTTTCTCAATATCTGTTGCTGGTTTGGCTGTCTGAAAGTAAATACTCTGAGTATTTCGTTTAATCTCAATAAACACTCCCAAAGGAGCTGGCTTATCACAACCAAACAGCATCGCAATTACGATAAAATATAGCGGGAATAAAAAGCCGCGCTTTCTATTATGAGAAAACATATGCATATCTCCACGAAATTTATATATAAGACTGTAGTTACGCTTTGTTTCTTCCCCTAAAATCTACAGGTGTCATATTAACTTCAGCTTTAAATACTCGGTAAAGGTATTCCTCTGCTGAATATCCAGACATTTTTGCAATGTCGCTGACTGAAAGATCCGTTGTCATCAGTAAGTGTTTTGCATTATCTAACTTTGCATCATGTAAGGCTTTATGGATGGAATACCCCATCTTTTCTTTATATTTCTTTTCAACGAGTGTTCGTGAGAAACCAATACTATCGACCACTTGTTGAACTTTAATACCGCGCCTAAAGTTATTTCGGATATATGTATTCACCTGAATCACGACTGGATCGAGTTCGACATTAGATTGCGTAGTCTCGCCAAAATCAATATCACTGGGTGAAATTAAGCCAGACTTAAATTTCACTCTTTCTTTCCTTATTTTTCTTATTAACATGTCACAAGCTAACTCACCGACTTCAGTTAATGGCATTTTTATTCCGGTCATTTTTTGTCGGGTTATAAAGTCGTCAATGTTATTTTCTTTCAGTGTGATAATGGACACTTCACCGGGAACGAGATAGCCAACCTCCAGACAGGCATCCAATAGTGCTTTCGAACGACTTTCATTAATTACCACAATGCCGCAAGGCTTAGGTAAAGAATTTATCCAGTTGATCAGTCGCTGATTTTCTTGTTTCCAGGACCGAAAGTTAGTTAGCATCCCATGAAACGTTGACGTCTGGATATCTTCGCGCTCGCTGAGTGAATTAAATGCGTGCATTCGACCGATATAACGCGGATCACTGGCATCGTCCAAAACATCATAGCAGCCAATGTAATAAATCCCCGCTGAGACAAAGCAGTCGACTGCCATATCAATACACGCCTTCGAATTTATTCCTACAGTCATGACACTGAATTTTTTCTCTATTGCTTCAGATTGCTCAAGAACACCCACAATAGGTAGGCTTGTTCTTTCAAAAGTATTTATCTGAAGAGAGTCAGAATAATCAGCAATAATGCCATCGAACCAAATATCTTCAATATCTTGATGTTCAGACACTATTTCATTTCCGAATATTATTTCAACATCTACATTTTCTTTTAAAAGGTATTGATTTATTCCTCTAATGATACTGGCCTGTCTAGAAATAAGCGGATTCAAAAGCACGGCCAGCCTCAAGCGATTAGGCAGTAACTTACTGGTATCAAGTGAAACCCTTCTTGCGGTAATTGTCATCCTTGAGGCCTATTCCGAATAGACTGTGTATTAATACAAAAAAAAGAAATTTATGCCTTCGCTTTACTGGCTATTTTATTTATTACTCCTGATGAAATTATTTTCTGTATTAGAATGAAGAAAAATAGAAGAACACCAATGATTATTTTTGTCCACCAAGAGTTTAACGTTCCGTCAAAGGTGATAATTGTCTGAATCGTTCCTTGGATCAGCACGCCAAAAAGTGTTCCGATAACATAGCCGACACCACCCGATAAGAGTGTTCCACCGATCACTGCTGAGGCAATGGCATCAAGCTCCAATCCCATCGCTGACAGGGCATATCCCGAAAAGGTATAAAACGTAAAGAGGATCCCTGCCAACGCGGCAAGAAAACTGCTGGTGGCGTACACCATGATTTTTGTTTTATTGACAGGTATCCCCAGTAATACCGATGAGCTCTCACTGCCGCCGATAGCATATATATGCCTGCCAAACGGCGTGTAGTGAGCAATGAGGGTAAAGATGCCAACCACAGCGATAAGAATAAGTGTGCTGACGGTGATTGAGCCGTTATCAGGCAAATCGATCGAAAAGTCACTGATCGCATCATAAAAGCTATGGCTGATCGGTACAGACTCCAGACTGATCACCAAAGATAAGCCGCGAAGAAAAAACATGCCCGCCAGCGTCACGATAAATGGTGGTAAGTCATAAGCATCAATCAGATACCCCATCAAGCTGCCAAAGGCAGTGGCGATAACGAGAACGACAGCAAACGCGAGCAACGGATGAAAGTGATAGTGCTCGATCATGACGGATACCGATACGCCGACACAGGCAATCATTGCACCGACTGAGAGATCAATACCGCCTGAGATGATCACCAGCGTTAACCCTACTGCCGCGACAATAAGAAATGCATTATCATTAAACAGGTTAGTAAGCACGCGGACAGAGAAGAAAGACTCAAACATCAATCCGCCGAAAATATAAAGCGCGGAGAAGACAACAACAGTCGCGACAAGAGGTAAATATTTAGTCTGCATCCTGCGCTCCTTTCTTCAATAGTCCTTTGACTGACTGCCTGAATTTGGCTGAGAGCAACAGCATCACCAGAACTACCACCACAGATTTGATGACAAACGTGAACTGCGCGGGAATACCATTGGTGAGGATCGTGGTAGTGATCGTTTGAAGGAGCAGGACGCCGATCAGCGTAGACCAGAGGTAAAACTTACCGCCAATTAATGCTGTTCCACCAATGACTACTGCCAAAATCGCATCGAGCTCAGACCATAGTCCGGCATTATTGGCATCGGCTCCCTTGATATCAGCGGCCAATATCATCCCTGCCAGCCCGGCGCAAATGCCGCAGAAGGCATACACAAACATCTTGGTGAATTTTTCATTCAATCCAAGGTAATGGCTTGCTTTTGGATTACCCCCGACAGAGGCAATGAAAAGCCCAAGCGACGTTGCCTTCATTAGCCAAGCCGTCAGTCCATACATAATGAGGACGATGATCACCGGGGTGGGAATACCCAGAAGGTAACCATTGCCGATGAACTCGAATGCCGGGAAGTTAAAGGTGAGTACCTGACCATCGGTAATTAGCTGAGCAACACCGCGACCTGCCACCATCAGCATTAACGTCGCAATGATGGGTTGAATACCGATATAGATCACGAGAAGTCCATTCCAAGCACCTGCAATACCAGCCACTAAGAGAGTGATAGCCACAATGGACAACAAGGACTCTATTTGCACTATTGATATGAGGTAGGCGCTTGTTGCGCCTGCAATGGCAACGACTGCACCGACCGACAAGTCAATCCCTCCCGTGGCGATGACTAACGTCATCCCGAGTGCCAGTAAAGCGATGGGCGACGCCCGATTGGCGATATCAATCAAGCTGCCAAATAAGTGGCCGTTCTTGATTTCGACCGTCAAAAACCCAGGGTCAAACACACCATTCGCGATGATCAATAAAAAGAGGGAAAGCGCTGGCCAGAAAACCGAATTATTGATGATTCTCGGCCAGGTTTTCTTTGGCTTCACTGGTACGTTTTTGTTCGTATTTGCAAGTGTCATGCACCGCTCCCAATAGCCCTGACGATATCTGTAGTTGTCACTGGTTTCTCTGACAAAACCGTAACCGGATGCTTATCCTTCATGACTAACACCTCGTCACTCGACTCTGTGACCTCTTCTAGCTCAGAAGAAATAAGCACAACCGATACCCCTTGCTTGCAGAGGTTGGCGATGATCTGTTTGATTTCCTGTTTTGCGCCCACATCAATCCCCCGTGTTGGCTCGTCAAGGATCAAGATGGCTGGTTCAACGCATAACCAACGGGCAAGAATGACCTTTTGCTGGTTGCCACCACTGAGATTTTTAACAGGCGTGTCCCAATGCGAGGTAACAATATTGAGATGACGTATGAAGCGTTTGGCGATGTCTTCTTGCTCGGCAGCCGGAATTTTATCGAAAACACCGCGTCTGGCTTGGAGTGCGAGGATAATATTGTCTTTCACCGACAGGTCAGGAATGATTCCCTCACTCTTTCTATCTTCAGGACACAAGGCGATACCAGCCGCGATAGCCTGCCTTGGTGATGAAATCTTCTCGCTCTCACCGAAGATCTCAATCGCGCCGCTGTCAGCATGCTCTAGGCCAAAGAGGAGCTGAGCAAGTTCCGTTCGACCTGAACCCAGCAAGCCCGCAACACCATAAACTGTGCCTTTGGTCAGCATCATATCAACGGGTGCCAGAAAACGATGTTTACCCATATTTTTTACGTTCAGCGCGATTTCTTCTTTACTCACCTCAGACGTGTCTTTGTATATTTCTCTGTTTTTGTTTAATGGCTGATTAAGCATCAACCTAACCAGCGCTTCCTGACCCAGTGATTCAGTGTCATAAGTCCCCAATTTGGTGCCGTTTCTGAGCACGGTAATACGGTCCGTGACCTGATAAACCTGGTCGAGGAAATGGGTGACAAAGATAATGCCGATACCTTTCTTGGCGAGATTTCGCATCATCTCAAATAGATTCTCTACCTCTTTACCGTCCAGCGATGCCGTAGGTTCATCAAGAATCAGGACTTTGGCCGACATGTCTACACCGCGGGCAATTGCAACCATCTGCTGCACTGCCACCGAGTACGCATCAAGGTTTTGCGTGACATCGACATTGATATTCAGCTCGTCCATTCGCTTCTGCGCCAGAGCATGCATCTGCTTTCTGTCAATCAATCCAAATCGTTTTGGCTGACGACCGAAAAAGATGTTCTCTGCAATGCTCTGCGTGGGGATGAGATTGACTTCCTGATAGACAGTGCTTATCCCTACTTCTGCCATATCGGTGGCAGAAGCACGGGTAATATTCACATCATCGAGAATGACTTTGCCTTTCTCAGCACGATAAATCCCGGTAATGCATTTGATCAGTGTTGACTTGCCAGCACCGTTTCCACCGAGGAGTGCGTGAATTTCACCCCGTCGCAATGAGAAGTCTACGTCTGAGAGGGCTCTTACACCCGGAAATGACTTGGTCATTCCTGTGACTGACAATATGCGATCTTCCATCATCCCTTTTCCTTTTTTTGCCGGGCTGAAAAGCCAACCCGGCATCAGGCTTTATTAGTATTTGCGAGAAGCGACAGTCTCTTTCGCATTTTCTCTGAGATGGATGAGGTCATCTTGTACCACCCATTTAGGTGCTTCTTTGCCCGCCAGCGCGAGTTCAACCTGATCAAAGGCCAAAGGTCCAAGCAAAGGGTTACACTCGACGGTGGCATTGAGGTCACCATCAATCATGGCCTCAAACGCCCCTTTCACCGCATCGACCGAAATCAGTTTGATGTCTTCACCGGGCACCATACCGAAGTCTTTAATCGCCTGAATAGCACCCAGCGCCATGTCGTCATTGTGTGCGTACACAGCATCAATGTTGTTGCCATGTGCTTTGAGGAAAGCTTCCATGACTTCTTTACCTTTGGTGCGCGTAAACTCTCCATTTTGGGTAGCGATGATGTTGAGCTTAGGGAACAAATCGACAACTTCTTTGAATCCTTTCTGACGGTCAATGGCTGCGCTTGCCCCGGTACTTCCCTGCAATTCGACGACCTTGCCCTGTCCATGAAGTGCTTGCGCTAACCAACTGCCTGCCAGACGTCCTTCAAAAATGAAATCAGAAGCAACCTTGGTGTAATAGAGGGAGTCGTCATCAACAGCAATGCCACGGTCAACAAGGATGACAGGGATTTTCGCTTTCTTTGCTTCGCGCAACACACGCTCCCAGCCTGTCTCTACGACAGGGGCGAGAATAATGGCGTCCACACCCTGTGCAATAAAGGAACGAATCGCTTTAATCTGATTCTCCTGTTTTTGCTGTGCATCAGAAAATTTGAGCGTATAGCCACGTTTCTGAGCCTCTTCTTTGATAGATTGCGTTTCCGCCGTCCTCCAAGAGCTTTCAGCCCCGATTTGGGCAAAGCCGACGGTGATTGCAAATGCCTTGAACGAGAACAACAGGGTGAAGACCGCTATGAACAGCAACCGTATGTACGACTTTTTTCCTGACATTTTCGTCTCCTTGAAAATTGAGAACCTTTCTATTAGCCAACAAACTGCGTCAACTGGTGATTGTTTCGTTAACGCATCAACTATAGGTCTGCCAAAAATGTTTCACGTACTGGAAAATTAACCATCCGCCTGTCTTTTTGATTGATTCAGCAACAGTCGAAAAATCTGAGTGGATATTTAGTAAATAAAATCAGAGATCTAAGAGAGGAAAAAATACAGTGTCGCTTATTGATTGAACCCGCCAGATCAGCAGCCACCAAGGAATACACTGTACTGAAAAAAGACATGCCGCTACTGAACGTTATTAATCAAAAAATCGATTGAATGAGCTGTTGATAGAGAACGAATATCCGGTGCTGGCTAACGTGACTGGAGCAAAGATGTAAGGGTGATCAAACTGTTATCAACACTTCTGGATACTGGAAAACGAGGCATCCTTAGCAATGGTCACTTGCCCGATCAGAGGCTCCAAACCGTGACATTCCTGTCAATGTGTATAATCCCTGATTAACCTGATCCGGCCTCGTTTTAGGTTTTATAGCCTCCAAATTTACAGTGAACAGCTTTATTTGGTTATCTGGTGAGCCAATGGCGACACGAACAGATGCCGTCACCTAGAACAAATCAAGATGCAGCCTGTTTTGTTCAACCAACATCTTGTATGTACCTGAATTGTCCTCACTGTTGTCTATCGACAACGCATTCAGCATAGGCTCAATTTGACTGGCTAGGTTTTGCTTCCTTCCGCACACATAAACCTTTGCCCCCATGTCTATGAGCTCTCTAACAGCAGCATGTTGTTGCCTCACCGAATCTTGCACGTAATGTTTGGTTTCTTGGTCGCGTGAGAAAGCAACAAAACAGTTTTGTAAGACTCCTGAGTCAAGCCAGTGCTTAATTTCATCACGGTAAACATAATCGACACTTTGGTGTTTTTCACCAAAGAACAAAATACAAGGTGCAGACGATTGGTGCTTCTCTCTGGATTGCAAATATCCTATGAAAGGCGCGATGCCAGCACCCGTGGCGATTAAGATACTGGGAGAGTTAACATCATAGTGAAAGCCGGGATTTGCACGTACGAAAAGAGGGAGGGTGTCACCAATATTGAGCGATTGTAGGTATGCTGTCGAACAGCCAGGTTTTGGCGAAGTACTTTCTGGATCGCTCCACACTTCTCTCACGCAAAGCTCTAACACGTCGGCATTTGCAAGCTGGCTTGATGCAATAGAATACGTTCTCGGTTCGATACCGGACAGAGCATCTGCAAATTCATTGATAGTCATGGTTCCCTCAGGATAAAAGTCCGTCAGAAAATCATTGAACTGATGCCTTTTCATGTAGTCATTCAATGCCACTTTATTCTTATACTTAAGTAAGGATTTTAAATCACTATTAGGGAAAGCTGACGCTATTTTTCGCACTACTGCTTTGCTGATTCGAGCAATTTCTTTCTCTTTTAGCCATCTTTCTGCCTCTGCTACCGATACTCCAAAATAGTAAGCGAAGGGAGTAAGCAATGGCTCGGTATTGCACGGCTTTAGGTGAACGATATCTCCCGGTTGATAACGGATACCGCTATTTTTGATACATATCCGGATACGATATAAGCTCGGAAATGTGCCAGATATCTTGGTGGCAGAAAGTAGAGGTGCGGAGAACAGAGCATTTTCGCCATAGGAAGACACGGATATATTCAGCGCTTCCCCTGCACGCAGATCGCCTTTCAGAAGGACGGCTTTCAACACCGTTTTCCACTCTTCAAATAACACACGGTAACTTAAGTCTGCATCCACACGATTGATCAGGCGTCGGGCACCGTTTGCTGAAAGCGCACTGTCGAGACTTTTACTGAAGCCACAAAAGTTAGGATATGCTGTATCACCCAGTCCAAAAACAGCAAAAGGGAACAAGAGAGGCTGAGAGATTTCCTGAAACGATTGCCAGAAGTATTCTGCGTTACTCGGTGGTTCTCCGTCACCAAACGAACTGGAAATAAAAGCGGTAAATGTGTCATCTTTCAATTCCGTTGGGTCAAACTCATCCAACGCTTTGAGAGTAATAGTAAAATTATTAGCGAGTTCGCTGTCAGAAGAGAGCTGGCGCGCCAGCTCTTTTGCATTTCCCGACACAGACCCGTATACAACGTATATGTTGCGAATAACAGGTTGCATATTTACGCTTCCTCATAATACTCGTCGAAGACTTCTTTCGAGAATTCAACAGATTCATAATCTGCCAATAAATCATTGATTACGCGCCTAACACTGATGTACTCAGTGATCTCCCCTGCTTCATTGAATATGGGGTGTACCGTGGTATCAACCACATAAATCTCACCATTTTTGCCTTTATTGGGTATTATGCCAGTCCAGATTTTCCCTGCTTTGATGGTATCCCACATGTTTTTGTATACTTCTTTTGGTACTTGTTCCACACGGACCAGATTGTGAGGCTGACCGATCAACTCATTTTCCTCATACCCAGTAAGCTGACAAAATAATGAATTCACATAGGTGATATTACCTTCCAGATCGGTTTTAGAAATTACCAGCGCATTTTGAACAGCTGTCATAATTTGGTCATTGAGGCTTTGTTGGCTCATTACTCATTCCCTTTATTGATAATGGTTATCACTTAGATTAATAAAGATGTATTTGAGATGCAACTTATAAAATGATGTAAATCTGTATGTACTTGATGCGCGGAATGACATCTCACATTTAGACATTATTTACTGATAATTATATATTTATTGAGATCGCTGAGTGTATTAATGGAGTAATTCACACATTTTTCTCGATAGTTTTTTCGCAAAAGTAAGTACCTTTATCACTCTCTGGACTTCATCTTTCTTCGGCTGATGTAAGGCGATACTCGCTGTCGGTGGATAGATGGGATCTTGAGACATGATGCAAAACTATTTATCTCCATTGAAGAGTATGACGTGATAAAAAATGCTTATAAAAGTGTCGAATTAAATCTCTATAAACCAAAAAATCAGAAGAAGCTTGAATTAAAAGGGGTTGTAAATTAACTGTTATTATTCAATTTTCAAATAAAAAATTAGTTAATATTAAGATATAGATAAATACTTTCCTAAATATCTAGACATCTATTAATGAAAATTCGGATAAATTATAAAAAACAAATAACTTTTATAGTGTGGCATATATTAGTTTTTATAAAACTAATAGCATTAATCTTTTTAAACATAAAGTTTATTCTCATAAATAAAGCACTTACTCATAATAACCTGCCATATTTTATTTATGTTTAACAATGAATCAAATAAGGATAATTATTTTATGAAATAAAAATCATATAATAATTAATTCAACCCAAAATATGAATATATTAATCAAGGAGTAATAAATTGAAAGTTACATGCTTTATTTTAAAAAAATTATTTTTTTATTTGTCAGGTTTTATTTTTTTGTTAGGAGTAAATATGAGTGCAAACGCAACAGCAGATAATCAGGTACGAGCGAGTTACATTCAATTAACCGCCCAATCTGGTAAAGAAACAGATTTAGCAGATTTCCTTGGTGTTGGTGCTCAGTTAGTCAGTGACACAGAACCTGAGACTTTATTGTGGTCAGCTCTTCAATCACAAGACAAGAAGACATTGGTTATTTTTGATACCTTCGGGTCTCAGGCTGCTCAAGATGCTCACTTCTCTGGGAAAATCCCAGAAGCTCTGAGTAGCAAAGCACATGACTTAGTTCAGGGTGGATGGAATAAAGGGGTTGTTCCGAATATAAATAATGCTGATATCATTGCATTTAAAACCACGCCCGACGCTGTAAGTAATGTCAAAATTGCTACCTTTATTCCTCTTACTGCTAAGGCTGGTCAAGAAGAAAACCTTGCTAATTTTTTGAAGCAAGGTGCTCAGATTGTTAAGGATAATGAGCCAGACACACTACATTGGTTTGCTATTCATTTTGGTCAGAACAAATTCGGAATCGTCGATTTTTTCCCGAATCAAGCGGCTGTTGATCATCATTTTGCAGGTGGCGTAGCTCAGGCCATGCAACAACACGCTGCAACCCTCGTTGAGGGTGGTTGGGAAAACGGTGTTGTCGCTGGAATCCAAGCTTTTAGCGTCATTGAGTTTATTAAGCGTTAGTAAGACACTGACTCCACGAATTTCGTGGAGTCAGCGCTTTTACATAACATAGGGGTGGCCCCCGTCCATACAGTCTCAATCATTCACTGACACGTCTTTGAACTTTCCCCTGTACAGCCTTTCTTTGTGCAGCCCTTCATGGCGTTGTCACATCAGCTGAATTCAGCTTCCAACCATGTGCCTGACGTTCAGCGTTCCACAAAGAATGATAAAGGCCTTGGCTATCGTAGAGTGTCTGATGCTTCCCACGCTCAACAATCACACCATCCTCCAGGACCAAAATCTGGTCAGCATGAACGATGGTACCGAGACGATGGGCGATGATGATCACAGTCTTATTTTCGATGAGCGTACTGAGTGCCTGTTGAATTTCGTACTCGTTTTCTGGATCGAGTGATGCTGTTGCCTCGTCCAGCAAGACAATTGGAGCATCTTTCAGTACCGCTCTGGCAATAGATAAACGTTGTTTTTCCCCGCCGGATAGCGACGCCCCCGCTTCACCGATCACAGTGTCCAGACCATCTGGCAATTGGCAGATAAAGTCCCAGCAACAGGTTGCTTTACATACCATCTCTACGCGCTCTCTATCTGGATCCGATATACCTAACGTTAGGTTATTAAAAATGGTGTCCTGAAACAGATAGACATCCTGAAATACCAGACTGATATGGTCAGCGAGACATTCGGCGGTCAGATTTTTTATCGGGGTATCACCCATTAATATCTGCCCTTCTGTGGCGTCCCAAAAACGTGCAATCAAGCTGGTTATTGTTGTCTTTCCGCTACCAGACGGACCGACTAATGCCGTCAGGGTACCCGGTTCACAGCGAAAACTGACTGACCGCAACACGGGTCTGTCTGCATATGTGAAACTGACCTTGTCGAATTCGATGCTGGGTTCGAGATCTAAGACTTGTTGACCCTCTGGTAATTCTGGCGCGGAAAGCACGTCTTCAATGCGGTTCGCAGCCTGCTGCATAAAACTGTATTCCGCAAGGAACATTGCCAGCGCAACCAAGGGCCTGAAAAATCGGCTGGAGACAATCAAAAACAACACCGCAACATGGGGCTGTAACTCTCCACCTACATACAGATATACCAAGGTGAGCAGCATGGTCGCGAAACCCAGCTCAACTAGAGTGATAAAACTGAGTGGTGCCACGCCAGCCAAAAACTCGTGCTTCAAGCTCATTCTCTGAATCCCTTTTAACTGATCATCCAGTTTTGAGAAACGCTTGCCAGCGAGGTTGTAGGCTTTCAGTAATTTGATCGAGAGAATGTATTCCATCAATGAGCCAGTCATTTCGGCGACTTTGTCCAGTAACTTCCTACTCAACAAAGCACCGGCTTTTTTGAGTGCAATGAACACCACAATGGCCAGAGGCAAACCGATACACATCGCCACACTTAACCGCCAGTCTTCGACGGTCAGCCCTATCACTACCAGTGCTACCAGACTGGTAGTCACGATTAACTGAGAAAATAAGTGTGAATAGATTTGCTCAGTGAAAGTTACATCTTGCAGCATAGTCGCATTCAGGCGGCCGGGGTCCACTTTGAGTAAGTAGCCCATAGGGACTTTCTTTAGCTTTGAGGCGAGGTTGCGTCGTATATCGAGTCCAGCGTCGTATCCAAGGCCATGATTACTGACCATTACGTGGCGGGCGACGACTACACGCACCGCAAACAGCAACGTCATTATGCCGCAACACGTCCATATGTACGCGAAGTCTGGCACAGCAGAAAACATCTCTTTTATCACCAAATAAACAAAGACAAAGGGAATTCCGACTAACAGTGCTTCGATGAAACCCAACAGGATATTTTGGGCCAATCCTTCGTTTTGCTTTCCGGTGAGAACTTTCATTTGATTAAGCATCGGCAGGCTCCCTTTCCTTTGTTGACACATTCCATTCACGAGACGCCTGATGCGATTGCCACATACTTTGGTAAACCGGGCATGCCTGGACGAGCGCTTCATGCGTGCCATGGCCAACCAGAGCGCCTTTGTCCATCACAAGGATTGAATCAGCATCCACAATGGTGGAGAGTCGGTGGGCAATCACGATCACGGTTTTATCTTTGATGAGTGAAGATAACGCTGACTGAATTAAGGCTTGGTTGTTCGCATCCGCAAATGCCGTTGCCTCATCCAGAATGAGAATGGGTGCATCCTTTAACATCGCACGGGCAATCGCTAAACGTTGTTTTTCACCGCCACTGAGAAAGACACCCTCTCCCAGTATGGTTTGATAGCCATGTGGCAACGCCATAATAAACTCGTGTGCCTGAGCGGCTTTGGCGGCATGAACGACTCTATCCTCTGATGCATCGCTACCCATGGCGATATTGTCATATACAGTTTGGCTCAGAATGATGCTTTCTTGAAAAACATACGCGGTATTTTCCATCAGATAAGGCGTGGATAATGAGGTGATTGGTTTTCCGCCAATCAAAATATCACCCTGTTCAATATCCCAGAATCTTGCCACCAGCATTGCCAGCGTTGATTTTCCTGAACCTGAGGGGCCGACAACAGCGTTCAATGTTCCTTGCTTGAGGGAGAAAGAAACATTATCAAGTGCCAGACGCGACGTATCATCATAGCGAAAGCTGACCTTGTCGAACTCGATACCAAACTCTGAAAGCGTTTCGCTTTTATCAGGCTCGGATAAAGGGGGACGACTTATCAACGCTTGTAACCGGTTCACCCCCTCAAAAATCTGATTGAGGTATGCCGTAAACATGGTCAGGTTATACAACGGCTCCATCATACCGACACCAAGCAAAATACAAAGAGTGAAGCTGGCAATATCAAGCGTTCCCTGAGACCAGAAGTAAACCCCAAGGGGAAGCAACACCACTAATCCACTATCCAATAGCGTCTTAAACGCAGCAAATGGCCAACCCGCCTCCTTCGTCCACTGCACCACCACATGATGGTAGTGACTCAAACTGGCCGTGAACAACTTGTGTGGCCTTCCGCCAGCGTTAAATGCCCTGATCACCGGCATTGCGCGCACATATTCGGTAATACTGGTATTCAGGCTCTCCAGTGCATCATGGTAGTGACGAGATTTTTCCTCGAATCCTTTGTACATCGACATTTGACTGAAAATAGCCAGAGGGATAGGGATTAATGCCGCCAATGCCATTCGCACATCAATAAACAGCAGAAATATAAAAACAGCGAAGGGGGTGATCAGCGATGTCACGAAATCAGAAATATGGTGCGCAACAAACAACTCAACGCGATCAATATCTTCAGATAGGATCTTCTTGATCTCACCAGAACTTTTCTGGCTGAAAAATCCCATTGGTAACCGAGCCATATGCCCCAGTGCCAGAGTGCGAATGTTATACTGAATCGCAAACGCAGACTTATGAGACAGCATAATCGCAATAAACAGTAAGGCGTATCGGGCTACCATAAAACATAGTGCCAGCGCCGCCCACTGCCACACTTGTGAGGCATCAAACCGGGGACTTAAAAGTTGCTCGAGAACAAGATACGCAAAGTAGAAAGGTGCAAGCGCACATAAGGCACTCGCAGCAGACATGATGATTGATAAGACAAGCTTTATTTTATGCTCAGCTGAGACGTCAAACAGCCATCGCAAGCTTGCCACTGATTCCTTGTTCATTCAGTTCCCTCTTATTTTCCAGATTGGTTCGATTTTGACTGACTGGAAAATAAGAACTACTCAAGGAGGGATAAAATTTATGCGGCACGGATTGGCGCACCCCCACAGCTATTTACACTTGCCATCATGAGCAAGGTTACAGGAGGTGTCATTGGGTCAATTTCAGATATGCGCTTGGTGTAATGCCAAAATATTTTCTGAATGCCACCGAGAAGTGACCATGATTTTGGTAGCCCACTTCACTGGCAGCAGTAATAATCTGACCTCGTTGCTCAAGCAGGATTGTGCGGGCTTTCTCCATCCGCTGTCGATGTAAACAACCAAAAGCGGTTTGATTAAATACCTCTTTAAAACCTTGTTTTAGCTTAAAATCGTTCAAACCAACTTCACGAGCAAGTTCAATCAACGACGGTGGCGATTCCATTCGGTCAAATAAAATCTCCCTGGCACGGTGAATCTTGCTAATGTCCGCCCTACTCATCCTCCCTGAGCACCGGGGTTTAGGTATCAGTGCTTCCAATGCTAGTGATATTAGCTGCCAACCCAAATCACGGTATTTCAGGGTATCTGATAACCTCTCAGACGAGCAGAACATCATTTGGTGAGCAATTGCAGTCATCTCTTCTGTGCTCTCCACGACATGAAAAAAAGACCGGGGTATATTGAGAAAGGCAGGTGACAAGAGGCGCTCTAATGCTTTGCACTGATAGTTCTCAATGAGGGATTGAACAGACTCCAGAGACACATTAACAGAAACCCCTTTAAAACTAGCAGCCTGCGCCCTGGTGTAGCCAGATACATCCTCAGCAAAGTAGATAATCACCTTGTTAGGCGAGAGCAAAATACGCTGACCAATAGACTGCATGTAACATTCGCAGCAATCGCCCAAACTCACAAAGATCTTTAACTCTCTCGGAGAAAATCCGTCACTGCTGTACATCTCGACGCGGCGATTAAAATTGCCATCTATTGTGACTGCATTGATGCCATGATCAAGGCCATACTGGTTGAGTCTGAACATACCAAATGACGCATCCAAGCCATAGAAGCCCGTATCGTCGACGGCATTGAACATCTCATCGTGGTCGAACTGAAAGCGGTAGAAATCATCCATGTTATTGAGAGTGATTATCATTAAAATCTGAGATTATCACTCCGCGTCTTTTAGAAACAAGATAAAAATCCACTTTAAAAACCTCTTGTGGATCTTGGTCTCTTTTCAACTGAATATTAAACACGGGGTGTTTTTAATTATTTATTTCAGGCAAATACCGATTTCACTTGGCATTTTCACACCCCACAAAGGCTTCTACTTTAGATATACGATCTCACTCAACACTTCACCGATGGCAAATCCTTCCAACGGGTAGTGTATTGAGGCGATAGAAACTCTCTTCGCATTCCCCACTTTGGTGTAATTCCCTGTGCCGCCAAAAAAACCGTACCTTTGCCATAGCGATGATTCAGCCCATCAAATGCTTTCATTAGTGCTGGGTTTCCGGGCTGTTCATCAAACAAGTCAGGCTGGATATGTTCTGCACTTGCCAAATCTAAGAGTCCAACCCCGACTTTGTAATATTTCACCCCCGACTCGAAGAGCAAAGGAATCAGGTCAGACACAGCGCGGGTGATCACTGCCGTATCGTCGACAGCAAAAGCAAAACGGTGCAACTGTTTAAAGCTTTTAGGGTTGTCGTCATAAGGGGAATTACCCGCGAATACCATCAACACCGAGCACACTGACTTTTGTGCCCGTAACTTGGCTGCAGCTATGCCTGCATGCTTACACAAAGCCTGATGTAACGAGACTTCATCTACGATTCGCTGTCCCATTGAGCGAGTAGAGAAAATCTGCTGTTTATCAGCACGGGATACGTCCCAACCTTTGCAGACCTCACCGTTGAGTTCACGAACTGTGCGCTCCATTTCCACATTAAACTCACGACGCATCAGCGCGGGTTTCTGCCGCGACAAAGACAGGGCAGTTTCAATACCTTGCCTCTTGAGCCGCACAGAGATTCGGCGGCCAACACCCCAGACATCCTCTACCGCCATCTGCTCCAGGATAGAGAGACGTTGTGACTCCGAATCAAGCACACAGACACCGTCAAACCCCGCCATTTTTTTTGCCGCATGATTAGCCACTTTGGCCAGCGTCAGAGTCGGCCCCATCCCTACCCCTACTGCCAGCCGACACTCTTTCCAAACCGCCCGACGCAGGGCCTTTGCGTGTTCTTGTAAATGTGGAATGGCACTGCAGCGGTGAAAAGAAAGAAACGATTCATCAATGGAATACACATGCTGATCCGGTGCAAAACGACCGATCACCTGCATCATCTTGTCCGACAAATCACCATACAGTTCATAATTTGACGAACAAACAACCACAGAATTCGCCCGGCAAAGCGCTTGGACCTGAAAAAAGGGTTTGAATTTCTCTACGCCTATTTCTTTTGCCTGACGGTTGGCAGCCACGACACAACCATCGTTGTTTGATAGCACGACCATTGGTTTTCCTCGCCAGTCCGGGCGAAAAACCTGCTCGGCACTGCAGTAAAATGCATTGGCATCGACTAGCGCGAACATAGCAACGGGCTCTCACGGTGGCAACGGACAGAGCGCACGACAACCCCCTCGATGGTAAATGTGTCATGTCGGGTGATTTGTACCGATGTATAGCCGTCGTTGGCAGACAGTAAAAGCCGATGTGTCATATCCAGCAGTTTGCAAACAAACTCGCCATTGAAGTTAGCTACGATCACGTCTCCATCGCGTGCGCTAACATGCCTGTCAACGATAAGGATATCGCCATCGAAGATACCCACCCCCTGCATTGACTCGCCTGACGCACGGCCAATAAAGGTGGCACTGGGATGCTCGACGAGAAGTTCATCAAGGCTTAATGGCAGCTGACGGTAATCACCAGCTGGTGATTCGAAACCAGTGATTCCTGCACTGGCAAAAATTGGGATAATATTCATTTTTATAATACTGTTTATTTATACAGTATTTATTGTATCGCTTTCTGTCTCATTGGCAAGATCCAGCTTTTCTGACAGCAAAGAAAATGAGCATCAGTAGCACTTTATGCTGGTTAGAATGAAAACCATCACTACTCTCGTGAAACGTATTTTCAATGCCGAACGCAGACAATACTTGGTCAAAAATACGGGCCATAACAGGGAAAAAGTGGGGTTTTGATAGTGATAAGCTGTTACCAATCTGACGTTTATGGCAGAAAAAGGGTGAAAAAAGGGGGCTTTTACACTATCATCCTGCCGCCTGAGCGCAAGCGTTTGCTTTTTACCGCACATCCCTTGCTCACAGGCTTCAATCCGCTTTTATACTATGGAGGGAGGCCTTAATGACCACACTAACAATTACACGCCCTGATGACTGGCATGTCCATCTTCGTGATGGAGAGGTACTGGCTGATACGGTCCGCGATATCAGTCGATACAATGGTCGTGCGCTTATCATGCCGAACACTGTCCCTCCTGTTACAAATAGTGAAATGGCTATCGCCTATCGCAACCGTATTATGGCTGAGCAACCGTCAGCGCACTTCGAACCACTGATGGCTTTATATCTCACGGATAACACAACGCCTGACGATATCAGAGAAGCAAAGCGCACTGGTGCAGCTGTGGCAGCAAAGCTTTACCCGGCCGTGCAACCACGAACTCAGACTCAGGTGTTACATCAGTCAAAAATATCTATTCAGTATTGGAGACAATGCAGGAAGTCGGCATGTTGTTGCTGGTTCATGGTGAGGTAACCACTCATGATGTTGATATTTTCGACCGCGAAAAAGAGTTCCTGGATACAGTTCTGGCACCGATAGTGAATGACTTTCCGGGCCTGAAAATTGTTCTTGAACACATTACCACGGCAGACGCGGCAAACTTTGTAAAAAACGCCAACGATAATGTCGCCGCTACGATCACTGCTCACCACCTGATGTATAACCGTAACCATATGCTGGTCGGCGGTATCAAACCTCACTTTTACTGCTTACCCATACTCAAGCGGAATACGCACCAGAAAGCACTGGTTGAAGCGGCAACCAGTGGCAGCAAGAAGTTTTTCCTGGGAACAGATTCCGCACCCCATGCCAAGGGGCAAAAAGAATCCGCATGTGGCTGCGCAGGTTCGTACACCGCACATGCGGCATTGGAACTGTATGCCGAAGTATTTGAGCAAGAGGGAAAACTCGAACATCTTGAAGCCTTTGCGAGCCATAACGGCCCTGATTTTTATGGTCTTCCACGAAACAGTGATACGGTGACACTCACCAAAGAAGAGTGGGCAGTGCCAGAAACAATGCCTTTTGGCTCAGATATTGTTGTCCCGATACGCGCAGGCGAGATGCTAAGCTGGAAAGTGAAGTAGTCTGATTTGCCCGGCAGCAACAGCCGGGCAGTAACACAAACCGCCAAAAACACGTTAACCTTATTAAGCCACACTGTTTCTTCGCCTCTTCTCTCTCTTCAAAAGCAGTCCATCAAATAACCAACTTTGGAGTAAGGTTGTGGATATTTCTCTTGAAACACTCAGCGGAAAAGACATTGAACTGCATAAAGAGTTTATTTACGTCGCACTTTGGGATGCACCTGATGAGCCGAGAAGACCAAGAGATTCAGTCAATCATCCGAAAGTCGCCGCTTATTACAATGACTGGGGACAACCTCATGATCTTGGGGTAATTGCCTATGTCGATGGCAATGCAGCTGGGTTCATCCAATCGAGAATTAAAGAGTCAGTCACGGTTGATTATGCCAACTACCCTGAACTCGTGATTGCAGTGATGCCCCTCTATCAGGGAAAAGGAATCGGCTCTCAATTATTTAAATGGCTGCTTGCCGAGGTCAGGCATAAATATCCGGGGATCCGACTCGGCGTAAATCCGAAAAATAAGGCGGCGATAGCATTATACAAACGTTTTCAATTTGAATTTTACGCGCAACCTGAAGGCGCGTATCCACAAATGGTGGTAAAATTTGATTAATAATCAACAATTAATCCGGTGCAGACACGAGATGCTTTTGAACTGATGATAACGAGCCCGGTTATGCATTGAGTCAGCAGAGATTCTCTAAATATCGCTATTTTTGCTCAAACAACCAATAGGGTTTAACAAGATTATTTCGGCCTTTGAGTTTGTATGTGTTTCGAAGAAAATGTCGCACTTGTTTAGCCGATGTGCTTTCCATTGCGCCCCACACGGTGTCAAAGTGCGACAGCCCTGTTAACGCCTTAATGACATTGTCACCTTGATCTTGAAAGGAGCATGTAATACGGATCACCTTTGTTCCCTCAGGCAATATGACATCATCAAAATACGCTTGTTCGGCTTGGCAGTGGCTCACTATTATTAACGTTGGAGCCATTGGATTTGTCCATTGTTGCAACAACCCAGCGGCAGCAGGATAAGCCGTTTCATCGCAGAAAAGAACATTGTTACCCTCAATCAATGCGGGATGATTATCGGCGTGGTCACCCGATGTATAAAGAATATCACCAACCTTCAATGAATCAGCCCACACACTGCCTTTACTCATGCCATGTGTGAATATGTCGAGGATACCAAAGTAATGTGTTTTTCCATCATGTTCGGCTGACCACGTGTTTCTTAGCGTATATGCGCGCACGTTTTTTTGCGTATTTGCCACGACTGATCGCCGTATCTTTACGGGTATCAATTTTAACGACCATGACAGTTTTCTCAAAATTAGCCGATTAACGTGCTGACCGTACTTTGTAAGAGGTGACTGTTCTGGTGTTTGATGCGTCAGTGTTTTCAAGTGAGTACTAAAACACAAGCCTGCCCATTGCTCGGGAAAGGGCAATTCTGTGCGAACAGTAATACGGGTAAAATTCTGAGTGAGAGATTTTTTATCCGTTACCGTTAAGAACCGTTTCACTTCTTTTTGTACGACGTCAGGATCAGCGAAGAGATACGCGAGGTAAAAAACCCTCTCTTCCAACGTACCTTTGATAGTGAAGGGCACAAACAATTCTTCACGCCGAGCGCTATTCGCATCTTCTACGAACAAAAGCACCCCCTCTTCAAATATGTCCTCTAAAATGACGCTTTTAAAAGTGCGCTGGGGGTATTTTGCCTTCGCAATAGCGTTAAGTTCACGCCCGTGATCTTCATTAACATGCTCAATAATATCAATAGCATGGTCATAATTAGCAACCTGCGTCCGTTGCATAGCTTTTTTCTCTCCCTGTACAAAAATAAAATGAGCATCGCTAAATTGATTGGGCGGAAGCAGAGGTATCAATACAATGCCCTGAGCTACATCCTTTCAGGTGTATTGACTATCCGTCGGGTCAGCAAACACACTACATGGTCAAGTAATGTCGAGCCTAATAACCACGGAAAAATCCACCATCCATCAGAATATTTTGGCCTGTAATATGTTTTGCCATAGGCCCTGTTAGAGATAGGATGGCATCGACAACATCACCCACCTCCGCATATTTTTTCATCGCGATGTTATCCACTTCAGTGGCAAGCTGTTCGTCTGGCGTAACGCCATTTAACACCGCCCTTTGTTTCAGTCTCGCGCGATAACTGTCTGTCATTACCGCCCCAAGAGATAGCGTATTGACCGCAATGCGCCTTTCTCCCAGTGCCAAAGACATTGTCTTCGCCTGCCCAAGCCAGGCAGAGCGAATGGTGTTGTTGGTCGCGTAATGAGAGAGGGCTGACTTGGTACTTAAACCGGAAACGATAACAATCTTCGCACTGTCAGATATTGCATCCGCTTCGAACAATAGCCGAAACAGCTGAAGTGGTTTAATGAAAAAATTAAGGTGGTCACTTATCAATTCTTCTTCCGTTGAAAACACTTCACTCTTGGGAGGAATACGCGGAATAATGAACACAACTTTGTCAATCTGTCCCTCAGAGGCAATTGTTTCAGATGCCTGCTGGATACTTTGACTATCAAAAAAGTCCAAGTGAACAGACGTAGCTTTTGAACTGAGGGATTTACACAGTTTGTTCAACTTGTCTTGATCCCGCCCGGTGAGAACGAGTTTCCCATCAACGACAATATTTTCTGCAACACTCAAACCGATGTGACTGGTTGCGCAGGTTATCAGGGTATTCGGCATCTTAGTTTCCTTGCTCATACTGCAGGTTGAGGATAAAAACTATCTTCAAAACGAACTACTTAATCAAGATGGCAAAGAGCAATAGCTAGGTACATTTAGCTATGTATTATCGCTAGATGTCTTCAATACCCTGAACTTTTTAAAAGCACACCAACAATGGGCTAGCCACTCACCTCCGCGGCCTTAACATCATCAGATTTTTTGAAGATATCTGTTATCTTCAAACGCTGACCATAGCCCAACACAATCAGAATCAAAGCAGAGGCAATAATCGGCATATGGCCCACTAGTTCCATTAATGCAGCCTCTTTCATTCCCTCGTAGAGGAAAACAAGATTAGATGCCAGTAGGAACAAAGATAATACGAACGTATTTAATCGGGTCACTGTCCCTAAAATTAAGATGGTGCCAAACACAACTTCCATCATTCCCGCTGACAGAACAAAGAGCCGATCATCGAAAAATTCGAAGCCTAGCGTCTGCATAAAGTTCCAAGGATGTTGGCGCATAAACTCTTGGCCTAATGGCGCACCAATAATTTTTTCCGATAAGCCCAAAGTTGCTAACGAGATGCCAGTGAAAATCCGTAATGCGGCGACAGAATAAGGCTTAAAACGGTTTCTCCCACTCTCCGTTGGCATGTTGTTAAACAACAGGAACAAAGCAATACCCGTCATGTTGATGTACTCCAGCATGCTGATGGGGTTGAACTGGATAAGAACCCCTACCACCAATACCAAAAGCAGAATCGCTGCATAAAACAAAAATCTATTTGCTATCAGCATTAAGCCAATGAACGCTTCTAGGAACACGAGGAATACACCCATACCATCATGAGCAACAAGGTGAGGGGCGATGAGCTTTCCATCGTATGCCGTAAGCAGTAATGACATACCCGTTAAAATACGAACGATTTCTATGACATCATGGCGGGTTTTACTGTCCACAATAGGCGGTGTCGGCAAGCGGCTGTCTAAGAATATTGATGTCAAAATCATAACAGCGGCGATAGCTATCCATATCCCTACCATTGGCTCATTCAAGCTATACGGCTTGAACGTGTCCGGCGGCTGGAGATCCGGAGATACAAACCACTTCACATGCGCAAAACTATCTGGTGAATAAAAGAGAAAAACGAAAGAAGTGGCAAAGAAGGTCAACAGACAAAGTGACCTAAGAGAGTGACTAATTTGATTTGCTGGCTTCATTACCTGCCCCACCTGTTATTGTACTGAGTGTATAAAATGTTGACACCTGCTCAACGACATAATAGACACAAGTTATCTTAGTATATTGTTTCATTATTGCATTTAGACGTAACGTAAACAGTCAATGCGAATTATAAATATGAAATATAAATCAGTCTGATATGAATAGTTTCACGTACAAAGACTAGTACAGAGATACTTATAAGGGTCTAACAATCCGCCATTAATAATCAAAAAAAGAAATGAGATGCTTTATTTAGCAAAATAGAAATAAAGTATTTTCCGTATCAATTATATGGCCACTCCTATATTTTATGAGTAACTTATAAAACCACGAAAATAATAGTATTATTTACATTCACTGCATCACTATTAATTAATATCAAGAGTATCCACATATTATTACTTATTAAAAGCCAATTATTGATGGATATGTTGAAGTGCATCGCTATTCAAGTTGAAGGATTTTGTACAACACATAAAAACACAGCATGTCTGGTAAAAAACTCACAGGTATGAATAGCGACCCAAGCGCTCTTTTTGACGTTTTAAGGAGAATATGACGAGTACTGCACATCAGTCTCGTTGAGTCTTGCATCTTCAGGTTACTAGATATGTTCGAAAAGAATTCCCACCCGGCTTGGGTGGGATGGGTAATTTAGCGTTCCAAAGATTGTTGAAGTGCTACCTTAAGCTCCTGCTCAGCTCTCTCAATAACTTGCTGTGCTTGCTCTCGTTGTGCACGCCCCTCCTTCACCCGCAACAGGGTATTATTCAGGGTTTCAATGGTCAGTTGGTTAACCGCTTGCAAAGAGTCAATATCAAGGATTCCACGTTGATAGTTCTCAGCAATTTGCTCTTCCAGTACTTTCAGCTTTTCTGCATTCTGCACGTACTGCCGATTGGTATAATCTTTAACCGCTCGCGTCACCTTCAACGCTTTTTCTTTTTCATAATTCGAAATGGCAATGAGGAACTGGCGTTTCCAGAGAGGAAAAGTGTTGTGAACGATATCCTGAATATCCTCCATCAACATTTTGTTTCCCTCCTGCGACAACCTGATCTGCGGCGCAGTCTGTATAGCGGCCAATCGGGTCAATTCGAGGTTGTGTACGCGTTTCTCAAGACGGGCAACCGCCTGAGTGGCATCACGATACTTTTGCGCATCAAGCGCGTCACCGCTACTCTCAGACTGCTGTAACAGTTGAGGTAACAGGTTCTGATTTAAGTCATTCAGCTTATATTTTCCTGCCGCAATATATTCCTCTAACCCTTTCAAAAACGCCAGGTTGTGATCGTAAAGGGCATCCAACTGACCAATGTCGTGAGCCAGTTTAATTTCCTGTGCCTCCAGACGGCTGGATAAGGCATCAAGCTGACCCTTAACCGAATCAAAGCTTGCAGAGAATGATTTGAACGAGTCAAACATTTCACCAATTAGCGGTAACTTAGAGAGCAGGTTAGTCTTCCCGATACCATCAAATTCGGCACCATCCATTGATGACACCATTTCTTGTAAAATATTGCCCGCCTCGCCGCTGTCCCGAACCCGAATCTGATCCAACACCTGGTCTGAGAACGCGGTGATCTGCTCCAGCGCCTCTTTGCCAAAGGTGATCGTCGCAACGGTATCAAAAGGGTCGAAACGACCAGCTATCTCAATCGCCTGCGGCGTCACCTCAACGTCCCTGATCTGCGCAGTCTGATGAGTCAATTCAGTCATGAGGTATTCCTTTAATCTGTTGCAGTTGGTAGAAAAGCCCACCAACTGCGGTTCAACTAACAAAATACGCAGAGAAATCTGCGCTCAGGGTCATGTCTTCCTGATAGATTTATTCGCAACGCATGCATGTCACACTCTGCGGTCGTTTATATCGTGGGAGCAGAAACTGTATGGTACTTAAACCACGCTTCATGAAAGTGAAGTTCAATGACTTTCTGCCTCGCTACTCGGACTGAACCGGGAGAGTTGCTGGTTAAGCAATGCCAGTTGCTGCACAACCTGACCGCCTCTGTCTTCGGTATCTCCCATGAGTTGCTGACGTTGGTAACCTTCTTTGATGTTCTGCCAACGAGCTTGTTGATCGGGTGTCATGTCACCGCGTATTTCAGCCAGCTTGAGCAGGTTCTCCTCAGTGCCGGCTGCCAGAGTCTGTGCCTCTCCCTGATAATGATCCTGCAGCAAGGTATTAAGCTCTTGGTCTGTCATCACGGCTGAGATCTTCTCTGACAACTTGTTCATGTTGCGATAGGAACCCTGCAGTTTAAACGGCGGTTCAATACGGTATTGGTCGGCAGTGGCCGCAGACTGAATGTACTGCTGGTTGACTTTCAGCACCGTCTGTTGAGCCAACATCAGTTTCTGCAGCGTGGTAACGATTTCGTTAGCCTCGGTAGATGAGTAAGCATGGCTCATTTCACTCAGTGCAATACTCTCACCCTGTGCCATAGCGACAAAGCGATAAAGATCGTTGAGATCACGGGTCGCCAAAGGCGCAAGTACACTGTTGGAGGTCAGTGAGTTTTCGATAAAGCTCAGTTCAAATGCAACTTTCTGATCAGAAAGCATGTCACCAAGGTTATAAATATCAGCACGGTTAGCGAGCATATCCGGAATACGGAAGGCCTCACCACTCTCGGTATAAGGGTTACCTGCCATCGCAATCGCGAATTTCTTACCCCGCATATCATAGGTTTTGGTTTTTCCTTGCCAGGTGCCTTCAATACGTCTGGTACCGTCACAGAGAGAGATAAATTTCTGTAAAAATTCCGGATGAGTATGCTGGATATCATCAAGATACAAGAGCACGTTGTTACCCATTTCAAAGGCGAGGTTAATTTTCTCTATCTCACGGGCTGCATTTTGATCAGGGGCATCGGCGGGATCCAAAGACGTCGCCTGATGACCAATTGAAGGTCCGTTGATCTTCATAAAAACCAGACCCAGCTTATGCGCTACATACTCAATGAGTGTGGTTTTTCCGTAACCCGGCGGAGAAATGAGTAGCAACATACCCATCAAATCTGTACGTTTTTTGTCACCCAGTGTCCCCATCTGCTTGGCAAAGTTATCACCAATCAAGGGCAGGTAACTGTCACTGATCAACTTATTTCTGACAAACGAGGTAAGCGGACGCGGCTTGAATTCATTGAGACGAAAATTCTCTTTTGCTGAACTCAACATCTCAGTTCGTTGTGAGAGGTAGTTTTCAAATTCCGGCAACACTCTGCATCTATGATGTTCATTGCGCAGCAGAAAATCGTCCAAGACCAGAGACAACCTGCCGTTTTGCAGCCTGTCGTGCTCTCCGAGCAAACCCTGCACCTCGCAGGCTAACGAAAAGTCATCACTGACGATGCTCAAGTCGGAACAGGTTCTCACCACGGCAAGTGTCGCTGCCTCTACAACAAAGTCCGCACCGTACGATTTTTGTTTGGTGTAGGCCGTCAGCCACTGTTGGTGATCGACAAACAAGTCCTGTATCGGTCCTTTAGTAGGCTGCCAGCCCAAGCTGCGGCGAAATTGAAGATAATCGTCACAAAGGCTCTGCGCATCCTGACTGACCGCGATACGCCGATCGGCATCCGCCAAGACATTCACTAAATAATCAGCGGCTTCAGCGGATTGTTCACCGTCGATCCGCTCAGACAGTTGTTGCTGGAGCTCATGGTAAGCCTCTAAGCAATTGAGATGGCTCTTGAGCAGGTTGGCGTTGGTAGCACTAACACGAAACTGCATCAGTGTGTCCGCCGGGCATGCGATCAGCCACAGTAAGGCCGACGATCGGGCGAGCTGACTGAATCGCAATAAACCAGCCTGTTGGTAAACAGGTAAAATGCTCTCAAGGATCGCTGTCGCATCATTATCGTGAATGCCTTTTACATAGCCCTCCCGATAGCGTGGAGCAGCAAAACGCTGCACATGCGACAGTAAATCTCCTTGTTTCGTTAACTCTGCAAGATCGGACAAGGTCTGCCCTTGCTCATTATTGACCGCCTGATGAAGTACCAGATAAGCGAGAAACTCAGCGCGATAAACCTGCTCACTCTCCGACGCCACATCAAGTCTCGCCATTGATTGCAGCTTGAGAAAAGCCTGATCTTCAATTGTCTGATAAAAGTCAGTACCAGAAATATGGGTACAGAGCTGTCCTTTGTGATCAACCAGAGACAAATCGAGAGGTTGTTGGTTAACACTGAATCTATGTTTTCCCAATCGAAGGACTTTGCCGCCCTGCTCAAAGATGTCTTGATTATCACGCAATGATCGCAATGACTGATCTTGCAAAGACTTGATACGTGAATCAACACTGTCAGCTTTAACGCTGTCGCCCAGTTCGCGAATCGACTGCGACAGCTGGTGTAATTTGAGCACCATTGCATCTGTTGCAAAATAACTGTTCAGCGCCGCAACATCATCAAAACGCTCTACCCGCTTTTCGATACTGGTAATCGTCACGTTGGCAGCCTGCAATAGATTCTGCACCCGGCGTTGTTGGCCCGCCACCAACTGCTGTTTGTGGTTTTCCAGTGTCGACTGGATCTCGTCACGCTTGGCATAAATCTCAGCCAAAAACTGATCAAAATCAGCAAAACGAGATTCAAGTTTATCTAATTGACCAACCAAACGAGCGAGTTGATTGTCGCATTCATCCGGCGTCGTCGCCTGCTCCATGGCACTACTGACAGACTGGCTGAGCAACTTAAACTGCGCACTGAACTCGGCTTGTGCCTCCTCGCTCTGCAAACTTTTTGCTTTTCCGCGAAGCTTTGCCGATACCGTATTTAATAGGGAAGAAACCTCTGTTGTCAGGTCCAGAATACGAGTCGCCTGCGTCGGGTCCTCTGTCTCTATTTCAGTGACTTCTTCAGTGACCAGTTGTAAGTCGCTACGTAAAATATCGACCTGTGATTGGAGTTGCTGAAGGTCTGCTGTTTTTTGCAGTTTACCGAGTTGTTCTTCGATCTCTTCGATCTGTTTTCTATAGGGTAAATAGGCTTTTTCTTCCTGCAGCAACGTCAGTAACTGATGATTCAAAGACTCCCGCTGTTCCTGCAAGATTGCCAGCAATTGATCGAGTTCTACCTGATCGACATAATGTTGCTGGCGAAGCGCCATGACGGCACCCACCTGACCTTTTACCTCTGACAATAATGCCAGTAAGGTATTAGCCTGATCCTTTGGCGCAAGTTTAATTTTTCCGCTGAGTTCCGTTAGTACCTGCTGTTGGTGCTCAACACTTTTTGCTGCGTGTGACTGAAGCTGCTGAACCTTAGCAAACTCATCAATGATTTTGTCAGCCGTATCCATCAACTCCGTGATGGCCTGTCCTATACCCTGTGCATAATCATGTTCGAGCCAGTTATAGTGATCACGGGTTGACTGACACTGCTTCAGCAACACCTCATAAGCAGTTTGTGTAACCTCTTCAGTCTGGGAAAGCTGACAAATAGATAATACTGACGATAACGCCCTAACCAGCTCTGCGTTACCGAGATTAAATAAAGGGCTACCAGCGCTTGATGATCCATTGATATTGGCGTAGTGCTCAGTGGTCGAAAAAGGTGTTTCCCATACGCGAAGAGGATGGATAGTCGAGGCATCCGCATTTTCAGACAGCTGGAAAACTAACATCCGGCCATCTGGATAAAGGCTATAACCGTGGCTCTCCATCGGTGCCTCAAACCGCTTCTCAATCAGGTTGTAGGTATAGGAGATATAATGGCCCGACACTGCATCGAAGAAGATATAGAGGATATCTTCACCATTCGGTGACGTGATCATCTGGAAAAACTTCAGGTGTTCAGGTTCAAAATCGAACTGTTTACGTTCTCCGTTCGCCAACACATAACCGCTGGCATATAACACCCCATGGCCTTCTGGTAACACTTTAAAACTGCTTGCCATCGCGTCAGCACGAACCACTGACTGGTTTAATGGGTTATAGATAAAGTAGCGGCTCTTTTTTTCTCGGCTGGGCCTGATTCTGAGCGCAATTAAGTCGTCAACAAATGCATAGGCAATGTCAGCATCAGCAACGCTTTGATAAGGATCATCAACTTCTTCACTATAGATACCCTTGCCATCTTGCGTGTTGTCCTCAATTTTGATGCTCAGGTCACCGCCGATGCAATCCACAAACAAACGGTCTTCAATCGAAACATGGGGATGGTCGCCAAGTATATGATTGTCACGGTTAGTCGATTGCCATTCCACGTCAAACTGGGCCACGCTCTCAAGTGGCGTATGGCCATGTGAGTCAAGGTATTCCGTCGAGCCTGCATTGAGCTGAAAACGAAACACCTTCCTATCTTCAGGTCGCGTACCAATCTGGAAGGCAATGTAAAGAACATTCTCCTGTCGCGAAATTTGCGACAGCCTTGCATCACGGTAATAGGTGAATAGCTCAGTAAACTCATGAACGAAGCGTGGATCAGCAAGAAAGCTGTCATCAACGGCTAGGGGCTCAACTCTGAAGGCCCCCTCGTTGTCATGAAACTGATAGAGGCCGAAGACATCAGAAAGTGACGGCGTCACTTTCATGCCAACTTTTACATGGTAACCAAACAATAATTGCTGATTGACCTGAGCCATATCAATGGGAATACAGCGGGCATCGGTCTGAACATTAGCCTTTCCGACCAGTTTTCGTTCCTGACCGCCAAAGATCTGTTGCCGAGCTTGATTGAATGACTGAGAAAGAGAGGATAAATGCTTGCCCTGTTGGGACAGACGGGATTTCAGAACCTCGTAAGCACCGCCTTCACTCACAGCCTTTTGTGTCGTGTCTGACATGCTGATACCTGTTTATCCCGTCTCTGATGAGACGGGATCCTGTGAGAGAGAAAATAGTTAAGCTTGGATATCTGATGGGGTGGCCAGAGAGCTCTGAATCTTCTTGAGTAGCTCCGTCGCACCACCTTGGGAATTCAATAGGCTGGCAAGTGCCACATTACTCAGATCACTACTTTTCATGTCAGTATTTTCAAGAATGGCTTTAATGTCTTCTGGCAAGCTGCGATTACCGTCGATGTAATCAGACACCAGTGGGTTGAGCACTTTTGATTGCTCAAATTTAGTATCAACGGCTGCCGCATCAAGAATAGTGCGACGGATTTGTTCCATCCCTTCACCGCCGAACAACTTGATGTCCGCTTTACTTAAGGCTTCCGCCAGAGCTTTGGCGTTTTCACTGACAATCGCTTTCTGTGCGTCAATACGCGCGACTTCCAGCTCTTTGTTTTGCTGCAACTGCATTACCCACTTGTCATGCTCACGGGTATGCTCATCGTATTGCTGAGCCGCCTCAAACCTCGCCGTTTGTGCTTCTGCTTCTGCCAGACCTTTCGCACGCAATGCCTGCGCTTCTGCCTCACCCGCACTTTGTAAGGTGTAAGCTTCGGCTTCGCCTGTTTCCTTGATAGCTTGCGCACGTTCGCGCTCCACTTCGACTTCTGCCAAGCCCGTCGCGCTTATCACTTCTCTCTCTGCCTGTGCCATCCGTTCTTTTGCCGCGGCTTCACGCTCTTTCGCGACATAATCAGCCTCAGCTTGCTTAGTTTTTACTACCTGATCCGCTTCAGCCTGACGGGTTTTCACAGCCAGTTCATTCTCAGCGTCGCGAGTTTTCACCTTGAGGTCCGCTTCATTCTCAATCAAGGTGCGCTCAGCTCGCTCACGGGCCGCTTCTTTCTCTGCTCGGGCAGCCACCAGTAACTCCAATTGCGCAGATTCAGCCGCCGCCTCCGCTTCAATCAGCTTGACCCGTTTCTCACGATTCACTTTTTCGTTTACGCGAAGATTTTCGGTTTCTTCCTCTTCACGGGCAATTTTACGCTCAATTTCGACCCGTTGTGATCGCGTTTCGGCAACTGATTTTAGTGCCTCTTCCACCGTGGTCTCTTTTTGCATTTCACGCTCGGCAACCTCTGTCGCCGTTCTGACCTTTTCGGTCTCAACAGAGCGGTTGAGATCTTCTTCTTGTATTGCCACCTGACGCCGATTGGCAATACGGGTCATTTCGACTTCCATCTGCACACTTTCACGTTTTTTGGCGACTTCTTCTTCTGTCTCCAGCTTGGCAAGCTGAGTGATACGCTCGTATTCTTCCCGTTTTTCTGCTGCCAATGCTTCTTCTTGCGCTTTAATGATGTCAATCTCGCGCTGGGTACGGGCAATGCTTTCTTTTTCCTGTTTGTCGAGTTGCAGGCGGTTCGCTTCAGCCTCGACGTTTTTCTTTTTCATTGTGGTGCGCTCATCCTGACGGATAGCGTTGGTCTCAGTATTTTTCTGCGCTGTGATCGCAGAAATCTTTCTAATCCCCTCCACATCGAGGATGTTATCCGGTCTGTGGGCATCAAGTGCTGTCTGGTCAATCTTGTCGATCACAACATCGTAGATCTTGAAACCATCCATCTCGCTGCCAATCACATTGACCACCGCATCACGGAAAGCGCGGCGGTTAGTCAGCAACTCTTCAAACTCAAACTGTTTAACTGCCGTCTTTAATGCTTCAGAAAACTTTGGCTGGAAGTGCTCTTTTAGACGATCCAAGTTAGAGGCTTCGTGAGCAGTGAACAGCTTGGCGACGCGAACGATATCCTCTTCTTCATGATTCACACCAATATAAAAATCTACTTTCAGATCAGCGCGAATATTATCCCGGCAATGCAAGCCTTCATATTCTTCACCTTCCTGGTCTTTCTGACCGCTACGGATCACGGAAATTTTTTTGCGGGTGATATCCATATATTCATGGCGATTAACAATCGGCCAGATAAAGGTTCCCGTCAACGATGCTCGGGTACGATGAAGTCCGTTAACGATGAGGGCATCACCCTCTCCACGCACTTTCTTGTAGCGTGAGGTGATAAAAATGAGAACCAATAAAACGACACCAATTGCGGTGCCTGTAAAAATTATGCCGGGAGAAATATCCATTTTAACTCCTGAAGTATTTATCTATCTGCTTTTGCAACAAAATAACGTGATGACGTTGAATCTTTACTAACGATGATGACATCATCACCATATTGAATATCGATATCAGGCTCAGAGACCGCATCTAGCAGGAACTCACTGCCTTTATGAAGTACCACTATTTCCCCCATATATTCATTGATAATACTGCTGTGCACCCTCGCCCGCAGACCGACAAAGTCGACGGTGGCAAATGCTTTTTTCTTGTCAAAGAGGGGAATGAGAGGTTTGAGTACCCATGACGAGACGGCAAGTCCCGCATACGCGATGAGAGGAATAGAGATCAGGTTGGCGAACAAAATTGCGATACCTGATAACTGGCTGTGAATCAGTAGTGAAACATAAAATGCCGCAACCGTAGCAATGAAGAATGATACGCACATTGCCACCGTCAGAGGCACTTTCGATAATACTGGCGGAAGTAGGAGCCCGGAACCGGGAATATTGTCAAGGTCGAAAATGTCGAGATCGGCAGTGAAGCCATCAACGACGTTGAAGACCAGATCCACCAGCATGATCAAAGAAAAAACAACGAATGGAATAAAAAAAACATTAACTGGAAACGAAAATAGCGTCGAAAAAAAGTCATTTATATTCATAATTGGCATAATCGCTACATCACTCGCTTTGTGTCCAGAGACCTATCTAGTGTTAGTTTCTAGGCAGTATTTCTCAAAATTTGCCCTAGACTACGTTATGATGAGAAAAAATAAATAATTATCATTTACTTATCCGATTTACTTCAAAAATATTTATCTAACAGTCCTTTTACATCTACAGAACCTTCAGTGGTTTATTTTGCCTTGATGACCAATTAGTCAGATAGTTTGATACATATACAAATGTATCTAAATATGGGCGAGTAGATAAACAATAGGCTTGAGTCACCATGCATAACTTGATGACCCAATCCAAAAAGGCACAATGTGGGGAGTAGTCGCAGCGATGCCAATCTGTCACCTAGCTTATTTGGTGCTGTGAAGGACGTTTGTTGCCCCTAAAACACGGATACTTCCGTCTCTGGTTGCTTGGCTCTGCTGACTTTATCGATAAGGTAGAGGATCGAGCGATATTCAATGCCGCTATTCTCGGATAAGCCGATCTCACAGGTCCGGCTATTGGAATATCCTTCCCGACAATTCTCAGGCACCTGCGCTCTAAGAGGTGAAAGCGCGGCAGTATTGAGTTCAGGATGGGTAAACCCTTTATCGCCTGAAAAGCCACAACAGCTTACATCTTCCGGAATAACGACATGCTCGCAGCAAGCCTCTGTTATTTCCTGTATCAATCCCGCCAGACCTCGCTTACGCGACGTACAAGTAATGTGAAGCATCACAGGTTCAGATTGCCGCGTCACGTCAAGTTGAGAAAGAACGAACTTTGCGACAAATTCGAATGGCTCGAAAATAGACAGCTCAGAGCGCATGGTATCTTTACTCATGCTGACACACGGGCTGGTGTCCATAAGAACCGGGAGCTGCCCCCGCTCGGATGCTTGCCAGAGCAGTTCTTCAAGTTCGGCGGCTTTTTGGTCTGCAGTCACTGGGAACCCTTTAGTCTTAAAGGGCATACCACAACATTGTTCCCTCAGATTATCGGGAATAATCACCTCATAACCAGCCTTGCGTAAAACAGATAAGGTGACTTCGTAAAGCGGACGATGATCCGCTGCATGTTTTTCCGGCCCCATATTTCTCGCAGCACAACTGGGATAATAGACAACTTTATTTTTGGTACTATTCGATGGTTTTTGCGGTTCAGGACCAGAAACTGCTCTCGGCATATGCGGCGTCCACTGCGGTATTATTTTCCCTGACGCGCGACGTAAACCAGATGCCATTGTCTTCATCGACGATGTACCGACAATAGAATGAGTACGGTCAGCAATACCAAGCCCCACGGCCGCAGTACGTGCTAACGTACCAAAATGTTCCCCAGACCAACGGGCAATGGTTTCACCAAACTGAGTATGCTCTTGCCGCAGGCGACGAACCATATCACCCGTATCAATATCAACAGGACAACGCTCAGCGCATAAACCTGTCGCAGCGCAGGTATCAACACCAAAGTACTGGAATGCTTTTCGCATCTCAGCCAGCCTGCTTCGATCTTCCTGTGTTCTTTCAAGGCGTCGGATCTCTCGATAAACGGTATTGCGTTGCCTCGGTGTCAGGGAGAGTTTTCGCGAAGGGCACACAGGTTCACAAAAACCGCATTCAATACAGGCATCAATAATAGGGTCTGCTGCGGGCATTTCTTTGAGGTTCTCGATATGTGCAGAACGACTATCGTTAATGATCACCCCGGGATTGAGAATACCTCGCGTATCTACCATCCTTTTGATGGCTTGCATCAACTGATACCCCTCTCTACCCCACTCCATTTCGACAAACGGCGCCATATTTCGGCCTGTGCCATGCTCGGCTTTCAAAGAGCCCTTGTAATCAATAGCGACCAATTGCGACACAGCATCCATAAAGTCGCTGTAACGTTTTACTTCACGTTGGGTATCAAATGCCTGCGTGAAAACAAAGTGCAGATTGCCTGCCAATGCATGACCGAAAATCAAAGCCTCATGATAATCAAAGTCGACAAACAACTGCTGTAAGTCTCTGACCGCAGATGCCAGTTGCTCTATAGGAAAGGCGACATCTTCAATGATCACCGTCGTACCTGTTTCACGGACTGCACCTACGGCGGGAAAGAGACCTTTACGGATCGACCACAGCTGTTCACATGTTGGCTTGTCCACACTGAAACCCACCTCATGGGTGGGCGCAAACTTAGTGATCTTTTCAGTTATTTCAATGATCTGGCTATACAGTTGCTGTTCTGACGCGCCGTGAAGTTCAATCAACAGTGCTGCTGCTTCGTTATCGCCCTGCTGGCTCAGTGTCTGGATAAAAGGTGGCATACCAGGCTTATCGGCAACGGAAGCTAGAGAGCGGCTATCCATAAGTTCAACAGCGGCCACCGAAGTTTTACTTAGTTCACTGACCGCGAGACAGGTCGTTTCGATATCTCGGAAGACAAATAAACCAGAGGCTTTATGTGCATGGTCAACCACTGTGTTGTAAGTAATATCCGCGATAAAACCCAGCGTGCCTTCGGACCCAATCATCAAGTGCTGGAGAATATCAATGGGATCACTGAAGTCGATCAGCGCATTTAAACTGTAACCAGTGGTATTTTTCAGGCGATATTTATGCCTGATTTTATCTGACAATGCTTGATTATCTTTGCAGCTCATCGCCAATGAAGACAGAGCATTTAACAACGCTGAGTGAGTGGTTCGAAATTGGCGGATACTTTCTGGATTGAGCGTATCCAAATATGTGCCATCAGCCAAGATCATCGACATACCCGCCAAGGTGCGATAACTATTCTTCGCTGTTCCGCAGCACATGCCAGAGGCGTTATTAGCAGCAATCCCACCAATTTTACAGGTATTAATCGACGCAGGATCTGGCCCTATTTTCCGGCCAAAAGGTGCTAGCCTTCGATTAGCTTCGGCACCAATGATGCCGGGCTGCAACCAAATTTTCGCACCCTCGTCCTTTACCTCATATTCTCGCCAACTGTCGGTGAGGATCATCAATACAGAATCTGAAATCGCCTGTCCTGACAGGCTGGTGCCAGCCGCTCTAAATGTCAGAGGAATCGCCATTTGGTAACAGGTTTTAATCGTCGATATTGCTTCATCAAGCGTATCCACCTGAACAATGACCTGCGGCGTCATTCGGTAAAAACTTGCATCTGTGCCATAGGCGAACAACAAGGTGGGATCAGTAATGATCCTCTCGCTCGGCAATGTCATCGTTAACCTGTTGATCAGGTTTTGATATCGTCGTTCCATTGCGTCATTTCCAGTCATTATTTGACTGATGGCTGGCACCATGTCCATTTGCATATCCATCTTGAAAGCATCAACGAGAGAAATGCACCACCGAGTCTCATTCTTTTATTATGCCAACCACTCTACTGCTGGTCGTTTAGATAATACATAGAGAATAATTCAAATATCTGTTGTTCATCATTTATTAATTTAAATAATAAATAACTATGTCCTTTATATTGAAAGGTGAATCTGAGAATCAAAGGGACAACATAAATGAAAACCATCCATCTCATCAGACATGCTAAGTCGTGCTGGAAAGATGAGTTACTGTCTGACATTGACAGGCCACTTAACAAAAGGGGCCATAAAGCCAGCTCAATAATGGCTGAACATATTCTTCATGCAGGCTGTAAATTTGAGCATGTGTTTTGTAGCCCTGCTGTCAGAGCGCAAACAACACTTATCAATATGAGAAAACAGGCTACTGGTGAGCCGTTTACTTGGTCGACAGATACCGATTTATATTGCTTTGACGGCGACGAATTAATGGATTGGTTTAGTCGGCTGGATGAAAGCTTGAACAATATCGTTGTTGTTGGCCATAACCCGGCATTTAATGAGCTCGTTCAACGATTGACATCAGCAGACATCGAAAATATCCCCACCTGCGGTTACGTCCAATTAGTCAGTTCATCTGGATTTCTTTGGCGGGACATCGCAGACACACGTCTTACCATCAAGCATTTTTTACGGCCCAAACACCTAAAAGATTAAATGTAAAATACGAAGTTTGATACTAAGTAGACTGAGGAGGGGATATGCCGTGAGGCGAGGAGTACCCTTTCTGCATTACGTAGAAATTGCATCAATATTCTTATTGATTCAATGTAGCCAATCATTTAATTTAAATATTAATTAACGACATAGAGCATATTATGACTGTTTTCACTCTACCTCTCTGGCTACTGCTTCTTATGCCCATCAGTCGGTAGAGTGAATTGTACCCGGCTGTGAGTTAAGCAGCCGGAACGCCTTTACTCGCAGCCTTGAAAATAAAACGAAAGATTATTCAAGGAAGTGAAAATGAACAACGCGTCAGTTATTCCTGAAGATTCACTAAATTATCGAAAAGGCATCATCTACGCCTTAATCGGCACTCTGCTTTTTTCCATGAAACCCATTCTGGTGAAGCTTGCCTATTCTGCTGGCGGCGACGTTACCTCTATTATGAGTTTACGCGCTGTGTCTTCTCTTCCGCTTTACGCAGCTATTTTGTTCTGGCTATGTCGAAAGCCTGAGCAACGACAAAAAATGTCTAAGTACGGCTGGCAGGCGGCTTTAGTCGGCGTTTTAGGCTACTACTTTGCTACATTACTCGATATTTTGGCGTTGGAATTTATCTCTGCACAGCTAGAAAGACTGCTGATATTTCTGTTTCCCTCTTTTGTCGTATTGCTCAGTTGGGCATTTTTGAGAGAGCCACCAGCGAAAGGGACGTTTATATCTGTTCTTCTAGGTTATGCTGGTGTCACGCTGATCGTCTTGCATGATTTCAGTTCTTTTGGCTCTCAAGTTTGGCTTGGTAGTGTCATGGCCATCGGTTCGGCATTAATCTTTGCCATTTATCTGATTCTGAGTAAAAAAGTCGTTGGAAATATCGGGGCACAACTTTTCACCAGCATAGGTATGGGCACGGCTGGAATAGTTATCCTGACACAGTACCAGTTTGGCAATGTGCAATTTTCCGATATGTCGACTGAGTTGATAGGTATGGGGGTCGGGCTTGGGTTCTTCTGTACGGTATTACCCTCATATTTCGTCGCTGCCGCAATGGCACGACTGACACCTTCAGTACTCAGCCTCACCAGCAATATCGGGCCCGCAGTGACAGCTCTGTTTGCTGTTCTTCTTCTTGATGAGGCCTTTACCTTTTGGCATGTACTCGGGATGATTCTGGTTGTTTTTGCCGTAGTGAGAATAAATAAAAAGGGATAAGTGAAAGCTGGCAGGTTGCCAGCTTTTTTTATTTTTCCTTGGCAGACGGTGGAATAATATTAGCGACTCTGAATTAATTGCTCAACTCAGTGGCTCCTCACTTCTGCTTGAACTGCCTTAATTAAATCATTTGGCTGATCCAAACCAAGATATACAGTGTCAAAACCATTTACTGGCCTTTTCAGAGCAATTCGGACATTGGGATGACCAAAGTAATTATATTGTTTTGCGTGCTCGTTTTTGGGTACTTCTGAGGCGTGCGCAGAAATTGAAGCAATATCTTTCAATGCGATTTTAAGAGGGTTAAACACACCGAAGCGGATCATAAGGGCATCGTCTGTGATAGAGATTGGCCGACGAGACATCGCGCGGTAGTCTGCAACAAAAAATATAATGCCAATGACAGTCAGCAAACTGATAATATTCGCCGCGATAGGTGACCACACGTAGTGCAAGAAAATATGCATGATTGGCGCTTCAGCAATCATGATGACCAAAAAGCCCAATGCATTACTTTTTGCCTGATCCTTGTTGTGATAGCTGAAGTGTTCTTTCCCCGAAAACTGGCTTGGGGAAATTCTGTGTGCCATCAAGAAAAATGTCCAAACTCGTGTTTCCAGACCAAAAAATTTAGCAACCGAATTGCTTCCTAAAACACGACGGACACTGCCATCAATCGTCTTATCAATATCTCCGTGAGTATCGAGCGTTGCTTTAATGACTAATATCACTCCAAGAACCACTGAACACTCGACAATGAGAATAATTGGCACAGATACATAGCGCACCATTTCAAGATAGGGCCAAACAATTTTGCTGGAGGCGGGAATGATGTAGCTACCAATCCAAATTGCTAACAGACAAAGAAATAGACTCTGAACCAGTGCTTTTTTCTTTTCCCGAATACACAGCAGACAGATAATAGGTAAGGCTACGAAACTGTCGATAAGAAAGAGCCATTCAAAATTGGCATTACCAAAATTGTTTAATTCACTGTGGCTTTGATAGTAATTAGCCCAGAATATTGAAATAGCTATAAGAAATAATATGGGTAAAGCAGATCTTACTTTCAACTCCATCAATTGCTCATCCTTATATCAATTATGACAAAGAGAGTATACCGTTCCTTTTTTATCGCTGGTGTTGACTAGAATATTAATGCGAGTCGACTCCATTGCTTTCACTGAAATAAATAGAAAAGTACAGTTTTGGCTAAAAAATAACCCCAAAGCCTCAAAATAGGCGTTGGGGTTATCGGTTTAGAACCTGACACTAGCTCGTACTTGTAATAAAAGCAGGTAATTGTTTCGTCAGATATCTATCGTTTAATCAAGAATCATCTTAAACTGTTCACGGGTTTTATGTCCCTTCTCAACCCGAGCAATATTCTTGTCCATCTCAGACGTCATTTGCTTGAGTTCAGAACAACCTGTTTTCATTGTTTCAAGGGCTTCGCTACGATACTTACTGACATTTTCCAGCGCGTTAAGACTTTTTGTAAACGCGACCTTCATGACTTCCACTTGAATAAATGGATCAGATGCTAGAGCAAGTACCTGGACACCCTGTGTTTCTAATTTATCTGCAACATCAACAATCATTTTTTCTGTCAGCTCTTTCGACGATTGCAGAGCTGTTAAGATTTTCTTTTGGCGCGCCAACGCGATAGCGAGTGTTGCAGCGATACCAAGTGCTACCATAGTATGCTTAATAGCTCGATCAACCCCACGCATCAGCTCTTCGTTGGTTTTAATTAATACCTCAGAAACGACCCAGGCTTGCTGATAAACACCCTTAGATGTGATCAGATCACTCAGTCTTTGGCGAACCGGAAAATGAACCTCGTCTTTCAGAAAGCGCTGTTGTTCTGGATCCTGAACTTGTTCTATCCGCTCTTCGATGTTTTTATCGATATATTCGGCAAATGAGATGTAGTCATCTAGCTTAAATAACAAATGACGATAGCGAATCTGGTCTTCTTTCAAAGTTACATTATCGCGTTCCAGCTTTGCTTTACCTTGCTCCAAGCCTGTCACGATGCTCTTTAGCACCGAGTCAGTTGACTGATATTTCGCAATCCAGTTTTGAAGCGGCGTCGGAAGCCCCAGTACAGCCATAAAACGGCGAACGCCAGAAACACTAGAAAAGTCAAAGCCATTTGGGTCAATACTTCGTGCAGTATCTTCCATCTTCAACAAATCTTGGGCAACGTCACCACCATTCTCGGTGTCTGCCATCAACTCGCTGATCGGACCTTGCAATAATTTAGACTGTTGAGCCAGGCTCAATTCAATGTCATTACCAAGAGATTTGACGCTATTAGTAACTTCTAACTGGCTTTCCAATTCACGGGTACCAATAGAAAATACATTATCAATCCACTGATCAGCATTCGCTTTGATATCTTCGTTGATATTTTCCAAAGTTGGCGCGTCTGGAAGTTGCTTCTTCACTTGACTCGACGAGGGAAGAACCATGGCGTCTTCTTTCACAACATTTTCTAGCGTCGATGTTTGCATATCTTAAAATCCCATCTATTTTGCCATATCGTATTTTTCAGTACGGCCAATCATTACTTGAATTTCCTGTAGAGCCGTTTCCAAATCCATACCACCAGCTCCCTCGCGAGTTTGAATCGCCCCAAGGCTGCTTGTGACAATATCAATCCTAGTCATTACCTGTTCATTGATTGCAAGTATGCCGTCCATCTCTGTTAGCGCATTTTTGTGCAGTGTTAATCTTTCAACCAGAGCATTACGTGAGTCTTCATGGAGATGCTGGTCTTGAAGACGTTCATTAATATAATCAAGGTCAATGCCGCTGACGCTTCTTCGCAGCAAAACGTAGCGTTGTAATTTATCAACGACCCCAAGATACAACTGCTCAGTCGAATTTAAGTAGCGTCCATGTGTCATTTCATCATTATCAAATTGATGATTTAAAATGTTTAGAAAAACACCAAACTTCTCACGGAGTTTCTCAAACTGTTTCAAAGCCATCGTTTCTTTGAACTCTATCAGACCGCTAATCATGGCTTCTTCAGCCTTACTGTATGACCCAGACCAAGACGCTGAAGTAACTGAGTTATCCTCTGGCTTATTAGATTGATGAGAGAGATTAACGTGGCTTGTTTGAGATGAGACAAACGTCTCAGGTTGTTTTGCATTTCTATCGGCTGTTTTTTCTGTGGCACCGTTTTTTACTCGCAGAAAGAGTTTTACAACTGCAATGATAGGAATAATAAAAACACCTAAAGAAAGAATAGTAATGAAAGTGTCATAAATAACGCCTTCGTTACCGAGTAACCCCACCATTAAAGTAAACGCCAACCAAGAAAAAGCAATCGCTCGCGCTCTCTTGCTGTAACCATTTCTAAGTAAGAACCAACTGAAAACCATAGGTAAGAAAAAAATACCAACCTGAAGAAAAAAACTAACCTTCCTATTCATTCATGGCCCCCAAGCCAAGTAGAGTGTATATGTTATAAACGGGTATTTATTATCAAATATAAATTATCATGACTTATAAAATTAAAAGTCAATAGCACACAACCTCGCGCGTTATTCTATATCACTCTGACTAATTGACAACAACTGATATCACATATCTACCAGCTTAATATTCGGTTATTTTTTGTTCATTATTTTTTAAGCTTGATTCTATAACTTTATGTATGATTATTGAACGCACCCCTAGTGATAATTAAAATACAATCCCTTATCAATATAAAATATTGGATCCAGTTCATAATATTTATTTTTTTGTTCGTGGTTATTTCTCACTGCCTGTATAAATATGTTTCAATATTCTTCAAATTACTTTTTGGCAATGTTGAGAATATGACAATTCGTTTCGACAGAGTTCAATCCTCAGAGCAAGTCACACAGGTCTATGATTTGGCAGTTTCGATATGGAATGAGCACTATACCTCACTCATTGGGGAAGCTCAGGTTGCTTACATGTTAAACAGTTTCCACTCTCTTGCCACGATATCTGAGGAAGTTGAGACTGCATCAGCCTATTACTTCCTTATCATTAATGATAATTCACCCATTGGCTATATCAGCGTAAAGCCTGAGGACTCGTCATTGTTTCTCAGCAAGCTTTATGTCCTATCAACCTTTAGAGGAAAAGGGGTTGGTCGCAAGGCTATCCAATTTATTAAAGATATCGCCGCTGAATTCAAAAAAGATAAGATCACTCTCACCGTTTATAGACACAATTCACAGTCAATCAGCGCTTACCAAGCTATCGGCTTCAACATATCTGGAGAGATTTGTGCTGACATAGGCCATGGCTACTTAATGAATGATTACAAAATGGAAATGATATTGCAGTCTGGGCATTGATCTTTGTTTCCACAGATATGAAAAATATATTGCTGAAAATACCTAATCGATTAGCGTTCCGTACGAGCTGTTTTCTTTTCAGCGGTCATTAAACAGTTAATGGAAAACGAGAGAGACAATATCGATGAATTACTTCATATTGAGCGCAGGCATCCTTGCCACCCTGACTTCCTTGGTACATATTTTTGCGGGACAGAAAGACCCTATTCGTCCTTTTATGGATTCAGATTTGAATGAGGTACCGAAAGCGACTCTGTTAGCCTGTTGGCACATGGTATCTGTCATGCTTGTGTTTTCGTCGATCTTCTATTTGTACGTAGGTTGGTATTCCTTTCTACACCTCTACACCGGTATCTTCGCTCTTTCTCTCACCCACTTGGCATTTTCAGTTGTCTTCATTGTTGTTGGCTGGAATTTTTTTGGTATACGCGGCCTCCTGAAATTGCCTCAGTGGCTACTTCTTCTGCCTATTGGCCTTCTTAGCTTTTTTGGAACCCTCTGATAGCAAGCCAAAAAAGTTAGGATTAGCAATCGTCTTCAAACCCAACAAAACCTCTTTTTCACGAGTTGTATCTCAACTCATTTCTGTCTTGTTCATCACTCACCCTCCCTGAATGTCTTTTTTATCTGACTTTATGTGTCTCTTTTTTTAGCCTAACTTTCTCCGATGTAGAGTGTAACATCCCAACCGCGAGGTAAATTTCGTTAATTCCATAAGGAGGAACTATGACAGCAAAACCGATCTTTCTTTTGGCGGCAGTCTCATCACAGCTCTTTGTTTTAAGTGCAAACGCCGCCCATCATGGCGAAGTTAGTGACTCTATCATTGCCAAACAAAGAGAAAATCTAATCTCCAATACCATGGGTAAGGGATTTGGACCGCAGTCTCCGCGCAATATCGATTCGATTGTCGGAAAAAACCCTATTACTTTTGGTCAGGCACCGACATCGTCGTCTATGAACCTTTGTAATATCCACTTCCATAAAAATGCTGAACATGCAGGCGGAGAGTTCACACGTTATGCGGGAAACGGGGATGGTAAGGGCTATCAGAGTGGTTACACTTATAGCGGTAACCTAACGGCTAAAGAACTGACTCCAGTCAATAGGGAAGTTTGTCCAAGCTCACACGGAGGGCTAAAACCAGGAGACACCATTGAGGTACATTACGTGCATTCAACCGCTCATGTGGAGCCGGGGCCAACACTGGGCGCATGCCTCAGCGATGCGAATAAAAACCCTCAACTTCGGGTTGAAGCGCAGGTGTTTGTGTTGGTTAATGACCAAGGGGCTATGGACTTTAACCAGCTCACACGAATCGGCACTCAAAATGGCTTTCAACAGGCTGTAAACATTCCGCAAAACATGGGTAAGCCAGTTGAATATTCAGGCTCAACGACAGGTCCCGGATACAACGAAAAAGGCTCACCATTTCAGGTCAGTTGGAGCGTAAGACCTAAAGTTGCCAAACTAAATATCCACTCGGTGGCTCAATGGTGTGAGGGAAATGTGTTTAAGGAAAAATATGGGCACGGTGTCCGTAACCTAGTAAAAAACCCCGCGTTACTGTCCACCATTATGTAACACCTTGGCGGCAGATATTTGTCGCCATACCTCGACGTCTGTTGTTCACAGTCCCATTGCAATAGTTCATGCAGAGAAGGCTCAATCAACAATAAATTGTTTCAATGATAGTTAGGAAATCTGTCGGGCATATCGTAGAAACGATATTAGCTAGATATTGGATGTTGAGTGCGAGGTACACAGAGATACACTGATAACGTCCTTGGAAAAAATACCGTCGATCAACATCATTTAAAAAGACATCAACAGGGAGGTAAATTTGAATAATCTCAACATCGTAGAGATAAAACCCTTCGTTCCGGCAAAAAACTTTGATGTATCAAAAAAGTTTTATCAGGTCATGGGCTTTGAAATGGCCTCAGATGTTTCCGGTGTTGCCTACTTTAAAAGAGGCGATTTCTCTTTTCTATTGCAAGATTTCTATCATCCGGACCACAGTGACAACTTTATGATGCATCTGCTGGTTGAAGATATTGAGAGTTGGCATCAGCATTTACAGCAGTCAGGAATCGCTGAGTCCTTTAGTACTTCATTGACTGAAATCATTCAACAGCCATGGGGTATGCGCGAGTGCTGTTTGGTTGACCCTAGTGGCGTGTTATGGCGAGTCGCTCAGAACATATGATAATCTTTGACCAAACAACATTATAACTGATCAACTCTAGGGTTCTGCCCAAGGGGTTTTATCATTTATACGTTGGTAAAAATAGGCTGACCCACGGGGCGTGGTTTTAGAAAATCATTGCCTCGACCAGTATTAAAAAAATAAAATTTATTCCTCAGCCTACTGCTCATGATATGTATCCATACAATATTTTATATTAATCATTATTTTAGACCTATTTTTAAAAAATATTCAATATATATTAGTAAGGTTATCTTTCAATAAATCCTAGCGATTTTTATTACATAAATAACTAAAAATAATATTATTTTATATTTTCACTTTTCAAAATAATAATTTATTCTGCTATTTATAAAATATTAAATATCATAGTAATGATTTTTTTGATATGTATCGCAGTTAATTATCCCCTATGTGTTTCTCTGTCGGATGATGTAGTAATCATATTCACTCCGTTAAACGAGGTACTTAATCGTCCAAATTACTTCTTCATTATTGGTTGAGGTTGTCATTACAGTCAAAGGAATAGTATTGAGCAGTCGAGAAATAGATTTATCCCACTTACCCCTTCAGCAACAACTTGTCGAATCTGCATGTAGAGCATTCGAAAATATCCCAGATGTCATTGCTGCTGTATTGGTCGGCTCTCTCGCAGCTGGCAAAGGGGACAGAGTCTCAGACGCTGATATTGTTATATTTACCCAAAATAGCTTCCACAAAAAATCAGCCCCCTTCTTTTCAGCTTTTGAATCTGAGAAAGATATTTTTTACTGCCTTGATGGTTTTCATACTGAAGATGCTTATTTCAAAAAATATATATTCCATGATTTTACTAGTATCGAAATTCATTGCCTTGACCTCAAGGAGCCATTTGAACTCTGTCACCCGTTCAAGGTATTGTTTAATAAAACAGGGATGGTCAAAGAGAGAATTACTGATCAGCCTGCGCCTAAACATCAAGATTTTGAGGCTTACACACATGGTGATAAGGGTATTGTTTGGGAACTTTTTGACTGTATAAAGTGGCTAAGCCGTGATGATACTGAATTAGCCAAAAGTCATCTGAAAAAGCTTGCCGCAAAAATGTAACCGCGACCATGCCATGTCTGTGGTGAAGAGGGATATACATGTATTTAGCGTTAACCAGCGATCATTCAACACCACATGGAAAAGCTGCCATTCAGTCTGTCATTTCTGACGCCTTATCAGATCAGACAGTTTTCTCAGTGACTTACTTTGCATCTCAACCTGATCCAGGCCTCTTTTTTTTCAATTCAGTAGAATTATTTTATCGCGCTTTGGGTGCTGTCCATGTCCACTACGTCGATTCAAACACCAGCCAAATAGACATTGAACAGGCATTGAATGCTTCATTGATTCACTTGTCAGGTGGCGACACGTTTGCTTTTTTATCTTGGCTGCAAGAGCGAAGCTTGCTCGATACGCTGAATCGCTTGGCGAGAGATGGTAAACCCTTCGTTGGTGTCAGTGCTGGTGCAATGTTGATGACGCCGTCTATCGAGTCTGCTCCCTTGTGCGGAGACAAAAATGAGGTTGGCATACAAAACTTGTTTGCCCTCGATTTAGCTCCCTTCCTCTTTGTTCCGCATGCAGAAAAAAACCAACAGGAAATTGAACGGGTCTTCCAACTACTATCGCAAAAAAGACATCAAGTGGTTCTCTGCACGGATGATGATGCACTGGTCATTAAAAACGATGAGGTGATTGAGTTCGGCACCCCACTGTGGGTGTAACTGAGCGCAATAGCTTTTAGATAAGACAGTATCGGAAAAAAAATGTTATTACTCAAAGTGCTGTGTACCAAAAAATAATAAGACTGCTTAAGTGTGCAATAGTCAGTGAATTAACTTCTTTACGTCAGCACCTCTTCCTTTTTAGAGCCAAACATCAAAAAATCATCAGAAATGTTATATCCAATGCGCAAGATAGATTGATTGTGTTTTAATCATCTATAGCCAACACTAAACTGGTTTTTAATGATGAATAACTCCCCCACTTCTTCAAATTATCAGGTTACAAATAATGAGCTTCCCCTTTTGGAAACATTAGTGTGGGAACCGCTGAGCAGCCGTTATGTTTTAGTGAATCTATGGCTTAATATCATTTTATATTCTGTCTTATTCGCAGCCAGTATTGGATTTCGATGGCTGCCCCCTTTCGAAAATTTGACAGGCTACCTCTCTGTTGCGACTGCCATCTTTGCCTTTTTGATTCCTGCCATGACAACCTGGGGATTTATGTCGGACAAGAAAAAAAGGTTTAGCCTTCGGGAACAAGATATAAGTTTCTCCAGCGGCATATTCGTTCATCGTCTGGTAACCCAGCCGATGCTCAGAGTCCAACATGTCGAGTTGACACGAGGCCCCATAGAGCGGAAAGCGGGGCTTGCCAGCTTACAGGTATTCAGCGCTGGCGGGAGTTCACATACTTTTACCATTCCCGGTCTCCCGGTCGAAAAAGCTAAACAAATCCGGCAGTTTATCCTAAGCCATGGAGACCTGACTCAACATGACAAATAACGTTGACCAAGTTGGCAGTGTCTCCGCCAGTTCGCCTTGGCGGAGGCTTTCTCCAATCGCCCTTTTATACGTTGCTATATCCAGTATCAAATTCGTTGCCGGAAACTTCATTTATCTGATACCTATTTTGGTCATTGGTTGGCAGAGACTTTTGCAAAACCCTGAGATCATTGTCCCCGGCGTTATTGTTCTTTTTTTCTTCGTCTCTATTTTCTCTTGGCTTCAGTTTCGATCTTACCGCTATCGGATAAGTCACCGTCGTGTCGAAATCCGTTTTGGTGTCATCAAAAAAACCGTGTTGGATCTTCCCTTCGAGCGAATACAAAACGTTACCATCAACCAACCTTTGTATTATCGATTCACAGAACATGTCTACGTAGAACTCGAAACGGCGGGTTCTAGTGATCAAGAAGCGAAACTTTTCGCACTGACAAGGCAATATGCAGAGCAGCTGAAAGATGAAATCAGTAGCTCCCCATCGATCGCCTCGGTTGAAAACGCCCAATCTATCGAACAGCAAGCGACACCAGCCCCAGAGACCATTCTCAATCAGCGTTCAATATTTGATCTGATACTTCATGGCATAAGCAGCAATCGAATCTGGATCATGCTGGGAGCTATGGGGCCATTTGCAGAAGAAATATATGCGAAAATGGGTCAGGCACTGCAATACATGAACATAGATCTGGCGGCGATACTTGACCTCTCAAACAGCTCACTGACTGTGATCATCTTTTACACCCTTTCCATTATCCTGACGCTATTTCTCTGTCTCGTCACGCTATCCATTATGGCGGCAGTGGTCAGTTTTTATGGCTTTACCTTAAGTCGGCGGGGTGAACACTTCATTCGACGCAGTGGGCTGTTTACCCGGAGCGAAGTCAATATCAAACTGAGTCGACTACAACAGATAGTCTTTCAAAGAGACTGGCTCGATATGCTTCTGGGCCGAACCAATATAAAATTCTTACAGGCAGGATCTTCAGAAAAACAACAGTCATCTCAGACCGAAAATCTAATGGTTCCCTCTGTGACGACCGAGCAAGCTAACGCACTCTCATCTCAGGCATGGCATGACCAACAGCTTGAGAATATGACATTCAACCGGATTAGCAAACGGTATATATTCAGCCGTGTTCTCATAGCTGTCACTCTCCTATTAACGGCTTCAGGGTTGAGTCATCTATCAGGAGACCGCTCACTCATCTACTTTGCTGCTTCATTGACGCCTGTTGTCATTGCACTAATCGTACTGAGGTGGTGGAGATGGGGCTATACCTCTGATTATAAATACTTATATATCCGCAAAGGTCTGCTCGGCGTTGATAAGCTCATCGTACCCCTTGATAAGTTACAACAGCTTAAATGGAGTCAAACAGTGTGGCAAAAGCCTCACCATCTTGGTCAGCTAAAGTTGGTTCTGGCAAGCGGTGCATTATCTGTTCCTTTCATGAATCAGGAATACGCTTTTCATCTCCTTAACAATACGCTTGAGCGAATGGCGACAAGAAAACCAGCTTGGATGTGATGTCCACGCTTCAATTACGACGCCTGGTTTTTCTTTTATTTATGTCAGTCGATCACCCCAGCCTCACAACAACAATTCGAGATCAACGATGGAAACCACACTGAAAAAGATTCCGGTTCACTCACGCTCAGTGTTCGAAAATCTCTTTCAATATTATCGTTATGATATGTCAGAGTTTCTTGGACTCGCGCCAGACGACCATGGGTTGTATGTAACCCGTTCATCACAATTCGACGTCTATTGGAAAATGCCCGACCATCATCCATTTTTTATCTACGCTGACGGCAATCTTGCAGGCTTTATTCTCATCCGCCGTTATCCCGCGAGGCCAGAGTTATTCGATATTGATCAATTTTTTATCCTGAGAAGATTTAAAGGCCAGGGTGTGGGAAAAGCTGCTTTTAAACAGGCTATCACGCTTTTCCCGGGACAATGGCAGGTCAGAGTATTACGCGAGAATATCAATGCCCTTCGGTTTTGGAGCAAAGCAGTTGCTGAAGCGACAAGTGGGATATTTTCGTTGTCAGAACAATTGGATGACGATCTGTTAATGCACTTTTTTTCTTTCAGTACAATGTCATTCATCCATAAAAAATATTCGCCGAATGACCCATCGACAGCAAACTCACTGAGCTAGCGATTGACTGTGCTCGCTCTTATGACACTGGAAAACAGAGCTATCAAGCCCAATAAAAGGTCTTAGATCAAAATAACAATGCAAATAGAAATGGTTTGCATTTACATTTTTCGATGAATATCATCCCGACTCTTTTTTCCAAACCACTTTGAGCAGTATGAAACATCGCTACCTATTCCTCATGATCACAGCAGCCTTACTGACAGGTTGTTTTGACAACACCAGCTACACTTCAACCGATTCTGAAACAAAAACCGACGAAAGCAAAGACAAAGAAGATGGAGGCAAGGACAAAGACAAGGACGAAGACGAAGACAAAGAAGGCTCCGATGGAACGAAGCCAGAACAAGTCGTCCGCCTTTCTCCCAGTGATATCAACATTCTTGATACTCATAAAGTCAGTTTTGCTGTCCCCGGAATGCAAGCTGGAACAGCTCAGGCACTCGCAGACATAACCGCCAACTTCGGTGATGTGTCCGTCGACAGCAAGTTGGGTGTCATGACTCTTGATGCATCGCCCAAAGGCACCCAAAACGACACCGCCAGTATCTCAACATCGAAAAAAGCGTCAAACGCTAACTACCAATTCACCATCGCGTACTCCATCGACAAGCAACGCTACAAGGTGTCTGGATATGCCGTTCCCTACTTCAAAGATGACAATGAACAATTGGTAAAACGCTTCACTAAAATGAATGAAGACGGTTCTCTTTTGGAAGGCGATGAACAATATCTTTCTGCCAATGATCAACCATGGGCATGTATTCAGGATGCCAGTACCGACCTAATCTGGCAGGTTCCCTCTGTAGCCGGTGAGTTTGCTTACGACGCCACGTACTACTGGGGTGATAGAATCGTCAATCACAGGGATTTCACTCAAGCCGCCTGTGGACTGGCAAAAGACTGTAATTCCGACAACCTGAAAGCCTATGCCAATCAAATTGCACTGTGCGGAAATAGCGACTGGCGCTTGCCCACGTCGGCAGAGTGGAAGACTATTCTTGATAACAAAATGTTTGACGATAAAAAGCGTCAGCCGCCAATCGATCTCGCGTTTTTCCCCTATGTTGACGCTAATTATGATGAAGCATACTGGACTAACAGGTTCACACAATATCCTGATGGTCACGATGCTAAAGGCAGCTCCGATGACTGGCAGGGCTCAAATGCGCTAGTTGGTGACGCACATGTTATGTGGATGAGTAGTGACTTTGATGACATAAGAATCCCGCCTCGCTCCACCAATGAGCCTCACTTTACACTTCTCGTGCGCGGTAAAACCATCGCTGACAAATCAGACAATACGAAAGATGGTATTACTGAAACACTCGAGAATGAAGTCAACAAAGACAGTGATGAAGATGAAAACTGGACAGCAAGATTCATCAAGATAGGCAGCTATGGCCAAGCCCTGCGAGACCAGCAAGTCGCAGAATGGTCTTGTACCAGCGATACCTTTTACCGTGCTGATATGCCTAACACCCAAATCCTTTGGCAACGCCTCGATAATGACCAGCCCATGTCTTTCAGCGATGCAGAGCAGTATGTTAAAGATATCAATGCCAACACGCTATGTGGTAGAAATGACTGGCGCCTGCCTAATGAAAATGAGCTGAAATCTCTATTGATTAACCGTGTTTCCTACGGGATACCAGATACTCTGGGAGCGGGTTATAGAAGTAGTGTACTCGACGATACTGTGGTCGAGTATGACAGTTATTACTGGACATCAACACCAAGTAGTTACTATCCAGATACCAAGCATATGGCCGTTGCTTTTCAGACTGAATTTTCTGAGAGCAGTGCGGTTGCTAACGAAAAAACTGCCCGCGTCCGCTTAATTTCGACATCCAGTATCCAGCCATGAAAAAAGACTGTTCCATTAAGGTTGCTGCACTTGTTGCAGCAACCCTTTTCGTCACTGCCTGTGGCGGAGAAAACGCATCACCCGAGAAAACGACAACGCCGGACATTCAGCAACCCGTTGATCTCAAACCGAAACGTGAGGTCAGTGTCGCAAGTACATTTACCTTCCAATATTCACTGTCAAAAAATGCACAAATACGTGTCGTTGAACCCGCGTTACTGGGCAAAGTGAGTATAGATAACAGGCTGCTTACCTATACCGCGCCGAAGAATAAAACAGGTTCAGACCGTTTCAAGCTAGAAATCATCGAGCAGGCCAAGGTCAAAACGGTTCGATGGTTGATTCGGGTCAATGCGATGGAACCGCGTTTTCATCAAATACCTCTCGGACAAGCGGAAGCAGCACAGCACTGGCAATGTGTTTCCGACAACAAAACTCACCGTGGTATCACTTGGGTAGTGCCACTGCATCCAAACAACGAAACCTTCGCGTGGCAAGACTGGGAGGCAACATTGCCAAACCTGTCTGCACAATGTTCTGTTTCAGACGGGCCGTGTAATACTGACGCCCTAATTCAACAGGCTAATTCCCAAAGCTGGTGCGGTAAATCTGACTGGCGCCTGCCTTACGCATACGAAATGCGTAATATCACCAGTGAACAGGACTTCGCTCTCGACAGAAACCGACCCGCTATCGATCCCTATTTCTTTGGTAGTGTGGGTTTCGAGCAATATTGGTTGGCTACCGATGCGTCTGCGAAAAATGCTGAAAACTTCGCGTACAGGCACAGCTTTGGCACAGAACGTAAAAAAATGTCGCTTGCGAATAAGCGTAATCCTACCTCTGTCATGCTGGTAAGTGGCGCATTCCGCGATCCCACCAAACCCGATCAGCAGGACAAACCGCAGGATGAGGCAACCAGTTTTATACGGTTAAACAACAAAGGGCGTCCGCTAGCCTCAGCCAAACAACAGGACAGTTTCAGCAATTCACCATGGCGCTGTCTGGACGACATGCGTAGCTTGGTCCGCGATACTCTTTACCTCAGGGATGGGCGTTTTTCCTATCTTTACTGGTTGACGCCGAATGGCAGTGATATCACCAGCACCAGCAATTTATATCAACGCGACCCGCTGGCAGCAGAGTGCGGACAGCAACAATGCTCGCTGGATGCTGTGATCGCACAGATAAATAGCGGAAAACAATGCGGCCGAAGTAATTGGCGTCTTCCCACTGCTGATGAACTTGCCCTGTTGATGTATCAAGAGGTCAATGGCGGTGCTTACAGACTTTTGTATCAGGTATCTCTTAATAATCCTGAATCGGGTGATTACTGGGTAAAAACAAAAGATAGCCAACAAGTCGGCATTCTCTCGTTACCTCGAACTGAATCACTTGAACCAGTGACAGATATTGATGCCTCTGCCAAAGCACGATTACTTCTGATCGCAACAGAATTTGAACCCCTGGCAACAGAGGATCCCCGTTCAATAGGCCAACACGGAAAGCCTGATTTCCGCCGTCTTCGCCGTGACTACGCGACACATCCAGACAAGTGGCCTGAACCTTTTATCGATGATCCGGACAATTATCAGGAGCTTGGTATACTGCCTGCGGTTCAGTTTCCAGCAGAAAACCCTTACAGTGCGAACAAAGCAGCACTCGGTAAGCGTTTGTTTTTTGATACCTTCTTGTCGCGGAACAATGATGTTTCCTGTTCTAGCTGTCATGATCCCCAAAAGGGCTGGACGGATCATCTCGAGGTCTCCATTGGCCACGACAGACAGAGAGGGAAGCGAAACGCACCGACCGTGGTCAATAGCGGTTTCTTGCCAACACTATTTTGGGACGGGCGTGCAGATACACTTGAACAACAGTCACTGATGCCGATTCAGGATCCGCTGGAAATGGCAGAAGATTTGTCCAGTCTGGTTGCGCGACTCAACGGACACGCAGAGTATCCTGCAATGTTTGAAAAAGCGTTTCAACAAACACCGATCACTGAAGATCAACTGGGTCAAGCACTGGCGACATTCCAACGCACCTTGGTGAGTAATGGCAGCCAGTTCGACAAATTTGTCAAAGAAGCACCACTCGGTAAAACTGACGCTCTTTCTGATCAAGCATTGTGGGGACTCGACATATACCGACGTAACGGACGATGTGTGAATTGTCATATGGGACCTGAGTTTACCAATCATCAATTCGAGAATGTTGGCTTAACGTACTACAAGGCATTCTATGAAGATCTCGGCCGTTACAATATTGATGGTGAAAGCACCAGTGTCGGTAAATTTAAGACGCCTTCACTCCGCGACGTAATGAACACCGGACCATGGTTCCATAACGGCCTCGTACCGACTATGGATGGCGTGGTATCCATGTACTCAGAGGGCATGGCCAGCAACGCGCCTTTCGGCTGGGACAAATATGATCCCAACTACCCGGTGCTATCGGAAAAAATACGACCTTTAAATCTGACTGTGCAGGAAAGTGAGGCACTCAAAGCGTTTCTGAAAGCCATCACTGCAAACAGTCCGGAGGCGAGTTAAAGCAGGCTACCAAATCATTCGTCTCAGACCTTGCTTATAGAAAGCTGCTAAAAATTCGTTCGCAGTGGTTATATCCAAAGTGATGAAAACGAATATATTAAAAAAGGCCTTTCTGGCGACAACGGAAAAAAAGAGGGCGATACGGCAGAGTATCGCCCCTTAATTCACCTTTATAAGGTTACTTGTCGCTCGCCAAAGAACATAGGCGTTCTCGTCAGTTATCCATACAAGTCGTTCGAAAAGAAAAGAGATTGATACCTTAACCTCCAAAATAACCTCGCATATAAAACACTTGGATTAAAATTAAGAGTTAGATGTTTAACGATAACTCAGTCACTCATGAGATCCAGGTAAAACTATGCCAGACATTATTCTTTCATCTCCCGAAAGTATCCGCGTCGATGGATTCGACCTGACGGTAAAAGGACAAAACGGTCAGCCGATACATGTAAAAGATGGTTTATTAATGTTAGCCAAAGGCTCCCTTACTCTCTTCCACAATGATGAGCCTATTCCACTTTATCGTGTGTTGGATCTGGCTGGACTTAATGCACACCTTCTAACTGAATTTGTGGAGCAGGAAAATCTATTTGATACCGAGAACGGTAACACCCTGTTTGATTATATTGCCGCTCTCAGGCAACAACGACTCGAATCCTTGGTCAGTCTGCAAGAGATTGAAGCTGATATTGATCTGGAGACTAACGCAGTTGTGAGAGCACAGCGGCTCAGAGAGCTGGAAGAGGTCGCTTCAGATATACAAGGTTTGGATACAGAAATTCATACC
>NZ_LYBM01000004.1 GCF_001707825.1 Veronia pacifica
GCAGTCTCAGCCAGTGATCAGTAGTCAGGCAGAATGGTGCCTTCATGGTGCACATGTGCAGGTGTACTTTGTCGATCTTGAGCTGTCCTTTGCCGATACTTTATTGTCATTTTGGTGTCAGACTCTGATATCCGCAGCGCCAGAATTCATCCAGCGGTCGATACAGGTTACTGATGCGGGCCTGATCGCTTTTGTCAAAGATGAAAACGGGACGGCTGACTACTGTGTTCCTGCCAAGACAGAACAAAGATTGTCGGTTAGCTATCATCAGACGACACAGGGCTGGCGGTTATGTTCGACTTTCCCTCCCGAGACAACAGACAGTGAAGTGTGTCTATTGGCACAAGGGATCATGATGTCACCAGAGGTTCAGGACAGAAGGCTTGAGGGACAATGTTATACCTTGGCGGCCAATCTGGATTTGATGCATCGCCAACTTAACATTGAGGGTATCTGGGATCAGTCACCAATTGACAGCATCTCAGCGATTCGACAGTCGCTGCGGTCGCTTGTTGACGAAGTACTGGTCGACAAGGCACAGATTATTGGAATCGGCTCGGGCGCAGAGGGGTTATGGCGGACACATTACAACAAATTCAGCCCTGCCTATCATAGTGCCTTGCTTCAAGCCAGTGGCTGCGAAACACAACCAGACTTTTACCATCCAGATGTCACCCGCCTGACGGACATTGCCAGACAGATGCTTAAGGCGTTGGATAATGTTGAAATGTCTTGATACAGAATTGGTGAAAACAGGTCAGCGTTTTAGGTAGCGGTCAAAATCAATATTCGTGACTCCGACGACAGCCTGAATACGGTTATGAACACCCAGCTTTCTCAAAATCGCTGACACATGAGATTTCACTGTGGTCTCAGAGATATTCAGATCGTAAGCAATCTTCTTGTTTGCCGATCCCTGTGCCATCGATTTGAGTACCAGCAATTGCCTGCGAGTCAGGGTGTGCAGCATTTCTGGAGAAAAGCCAGTGTCATTGCGGCTTGTCGGCGGCGAACAGTGATGGTCTGACGCGCGAATAATATCCGCGGGCAGAAAAATATGTCCTGCCAATATTTGTTCGATGGCATCCGCCATTTGCTCTCTCGCAGCACTTTTAGAAATGAAGCCCGCTGCACCATAAGTGATTGTCTGCAAAATGATCTGACGGTTTGTTTCTGCAGAAATGATCGCAACAGGGTGCAGCGGATAGTGATTTCTGAGTTCTAAAAGGCCTTTAAGTCCGGCCATGCCCGGCATGTTGAGATCAAGCAGGATTAGGTCAATATCAGCATGGCTTTCAGCCATGGCCAGGGTTTGATCAATTTCATCTGATTGCAGGATCTCGGCGTCCTGAAATCTTGAGCGAATCACTGAAACCAACGCATCCCTGAATAAAGGATGATCGTCAGCAACAAGAAACTTTGGCATATCTGCTCCCTCTGCTGTGAATAGTACCTCTGCCAGCCAGCAAAATTTCAACCATAAGAAACTGATTGCATTGAGGTTAAATGAATTCCGGTGATTACCTTTCTTTATCAGGAAGTGTAGTTATGTCCGTATAAGTTAAAGGGCTTAAGGCGTATCAGTTGTGAGAAGTGAAAGAAGTTAAGACAAGAGACGACCTAATATCCTTCTTACGGATGAGGTTGAAGTTCTAAGCTGCAAGTACACTTTTGATGTTGTTGTCTGTGACTGTCAGCTGCAAGACATGCTTTGTGAGAGCAAGCGCGAGTTTTGTATCTACCCCATGACAGTGGCAAGGTATCAGCGAGTTGTCGGAGGAGTTTCAATATGGTCAATCACGCCAGCATTCCCATCGTAAAGCAGGAATCGATTTATAAAGCAGAGACCTATCAGCTTGACCCTATCAAAGCCTCACGGGAACTCGCCCGCCAACTGGACGCTGAGGATATTGGCTTCATTCTGTTTTTCTGCTCGTCGGCTTATGAACTGAGTGCACTGGCTCCTGCGATGGATGACGCGTTTGCTGGGATCTCCGTCATGGGCTGCACCACAGCCGGAGAGATCACCAGCCAAGGCTACTCAGAAAGCAGTATCAGTGCGTTGGGATTCAGCCGGGATCTCTTTACAATTTGTGGTACTCGTGTGCCATTGAGTGACTTTGATCTGCAAAAAGCACAGCACTGCGTCAATTCGCTGGTGTCCTGTTGCAGTCGAGATCAGAAGGCACCGATCAACGACAATACTTTTGTGCTGACCTTGATTGATGGCCTCTCGCCCAGTGAGGAAAACTTTCTCGTCACGCTGGATACCGCACTGGGCGGTATTCCACACTTTGGCGGCTCGGCCGGAGACGATCAGAATCTGGCAAACACTCATGTCTATCATCAAGGGCAGTTTTATTCCGAATCAGCCATCGTGGTGATGTTTAACACCCTGTGTCCGTTTGAGGTTTTTACAACCCACCATATTGAGAGTCTCGACAGCAAGCTGGTGGTTACCCGCGCTGATTGTGAGCATCGCCGGGTCTATGAGTTTAATGCTGAACCCGCTGCTGTCGTTTATGCGCGTGAGATTGGCGTGTCGCTTGAGGATTTAAAGCCACAGGTTTATGCCACCAATCCGCTGGCCGTGATGATAGGTGATCAGTACTTTGTCCGGTCGATCCAGAAAGTGAATGATGACCTCAGTCTGGATTTTTACTGTGCGATGGATGATGGCGTCGTGGTCACGGCGATGCGTCCGGGCGATATTTTTGCCAACCTCTCGAAGACGCTGGACAGTGCGATTGAGCGGCTGGGTTCAATCGAAGTCACACTTGGTTGCGACTGTTTTTTACGTCGGTTAGAAATTGAACATAATATGGCATTAGCCAGTGCCCGATCTGCGTTGAGAGATTATCGTATCGTAGGATTTAACACCTATGGTGAGCAACTCAATGGTATCCATATGAACCAGACCCTGACTGGTGTGGTGATCGGTGAACCCAGTGACGTCGGTGATTCCTCCAGCGTTTTAACAGACACCGCGCTCAGGGCGGGTTGAGGGTGACAGATAGTAAGCAGGCTCTTCAACAACAACTTGATGCGCTTCGTCAGGAGAATGACCGACAGAAGAAGATTATCGATTCTCTGATCCACAGGGTAGAGAAGGGCAGTCGTCCACATGGGGATGCATGGAGCGCATTCCAGCATTCCGTGGTACTGGCTGATCAGGTCAGAGAGAAAACAGAAGCCCTCAACAATACTCTGCAAGATCTCGCCCTGATCAATCATCAGCTTTCGGCGGCCAAATCTGAGGCCGAGCAGGCGCAACAGCGTTTTGTTGATGCCATCGAATCTTTTTCTGACGCCTTTGCCCTGTACGATGAAAACCGCCGGCTGGTGTACTGTAACAGCCATTACCTTAACTTCTGGTCACAGCAGCCTTTTGTGATTGAGCATCAAGCGTTGGCACCGGAAGACATGTACATGCTGGCGATTGAAAAAGGCATGATCGAGCACGTCGAGGAAAGCTCCAGAACACCTGAAGAGCTCACTGTCAGATTGTGGGATCAGCGCTGGGTTAAAATCAATCAGAGAAAAACCAGTGAAGGTGGTTCGGTCATGCTGTATACCGACATCACTGAGTTAAAGCTGGCAGAGACCGCCCGTTTCGAGGCGGCAATGGCAGAGAAAAGCCGGGTGCTCCAGGCCATGATCGATAACCTCTCCCAAGGAGTGTTGATGGTGGATGGAGATGACCGAATAAAAGTGTTCAATCGCGCCTTTATTACCATCAGTGGTATTGAAAAGCCCCCTCTGGCTGGTGAAAAGATTGCAGACCTCTGCCAGACGTCACTGCTCAAGGTTTCCCGTATTGCCTCCGAAAAAATCCACAATCACGATGTACAGATACAGACGTTGGCCGATGGCAGGGTGATTGAAGTCCGTAGCCATTCGATGGGAGGTGACGCGTATGTTAATACCTACACTGACATTACGCAGGGTTATCAGGATGCCAGAGAGCTTCGTGAAAACGCTCAGTGGCTGCGCCTTATCACGGATAATGTTCCTGCACTGATTGCTTATGTCGGGGCTGACCTCGACTATCAGTTTACCAACCGTGCATATGATGAATGGTATGGCTTCGCGCGGGGCAGCCTGATTGGTCAGCACATCTCAGTACCGCGCGGGCCGCAGCGGTTCAGAGCGCTCAAGCCCTTTATTGAAAGGGCACTGGCGGGCGAAACCGTGATGTTTGAGTTTGAAGATAATGAAGACCCGAGCGGACAGCCACGTTTTGTAGTGAAAAGTTTGGTGCCAAACAAAGATGCCCGAAAAAAGGTCACGGGTTTGTTCGTCCTTAACTGGGACATCACCGAGCGCAAGCGGCATGCGGAACAACTTACCCAGTCTTACCAGACACTCGAAGCCAGAGTTCAGGAACGTACAGCGCAACTTCAACATGTTAACTACAAGCTGCAAAGCGAGGTGGAGGAGAGACGGGAAGCGCAGGCCAGATTACTGGAAGCCAAAAAGGATGCCGAGCACGCTAACCTGTCAAAAACTAAGTTTCTTGCCGCTATCAGCCATGATCTACTGCAACCCCTGAATGCTGCTTTGCTTTACCTTGGTTCTCTTCAGACACTACGTATGTCTTCCTCTGTTCGGCGGGTGACGGAAGCGTTGTCTTTCTCACTCCGTGACGTAGAGAGTTTGATCACCACGCTGGTGGATATATCCAAGCTGGATGCAGGCGCGGTTACCGCAGATAAGCAGTCGCTGCCGATGAGTGATTTGCTCGATAATCTGGCCGATGAATTTGGGGTGTTGGCAGAAAAGCTTGATGTGGATTTTCGCTATGTCAGTACTCATGTGTCTGTGTATACCGACCCACAGCTACTTGGTCGGATTGTCCGTAATCTGGTGACCAATGCCTTGCGATACGCCCCGAGAGGGCGGGTATTACTGGGATGCCGCAGGCGGGAAAATGGTGTGTCAGTCGAAGTGATCGATACTGGGGTTGGGATCCCGGCAGAGAAGCAGCGGGAGATCTTCCAGGAATTCTGTCGTCTTGATCCCAAGCATGATACGCACCATCACACCCAGCTCGGTCTTGGACTGGCGATTGTTGATAAGATCTCTCGTGTACTGGGGCACAACGTCAGTGTCAGATCAGAGTCGGGTAAAGGATCATGCTTTTCTGTGCTGGTGCCCTTCGGCGTGCAGCACGACCTTGCTGTGGCGCAGAAAAAACTACCCATACTGGATCAGGGGGTCGCCCTGCAGGGAGCCAGAGTCTGGGTGATCGACAATGACCCCAACATCTGCGCTGCCATGTCTGAGCTCCTGACACTCTGGGGATGTGAGGTCATTTCTGCCAGTTCGTTGTCCGATCTGCAGATGCAGTGCGATTTGGCGAGGACTCCGGTCGAATTGCTCGTGGTTGACTATCATCTCGACGACGGTGAGAACGGCATTGACTTGGTCACTTTCATTAACAGTCAGCGAGTCAGGCCCGTGGCTACCCTTTTAGTGACCGCAAATCGTAGCGAGGCGCTCAGCCAGCAAGCCAGAGAATCCGGATATCTGGTGTTGTTCAAACCCGTTTCTCCAATCCGGCTTAAAACAACGCTGATTCATCTTATTAAACAGCATAGCCACACTCCTCCTGAGCTTGTCACACAGAAAAATAGCGATTCTTCGCCCGTCTAATAGCCACTAGTCATCGAAAGACAGCCTTTTTTACTGCTCATCTCATTCAGCAATCATCCTTTACATTCGTTAAAAACCCTAATTAATGTCAGGTCTCACAAACGGAACGACCAATCCGGCAGGTATAAAACACACTGACTAAGCTTAATGTGAGCAATGTTTTACACAAAACAGCTAGTTGAATTGTCACTACTGTTTTGTTTCATTGAAGGAAACGACTTATGACTAAAACAGAACTTCGTGACCTTTTTAGCCAGCAAATGCTTGTTGAGGCGGTGGTTGAACCCTCATTGACTTCGGGTGGGTGGATTGTCGAGTTCAGGCATGCGAGAGGGGGACTGGTGCCTCTTACTGATGGAAAAGGTATCGAGCAGTGTTTTCAGGATGTTGACTTGGCAACAGAAAATGCGCTGGATATTGGTTTTCATCAGGTTCGAATCGTAGACAGCGATTGATATCTTAATACTTATTCTTAAACCTATTCTCATCGGTCAGCGCGACGTATTCATGTCGCGCTGATTTTCTTACCATTAGTTATAAAACATGCAGATCTATTCTTTCTAGTTATTACGGTCAATAGCTACCCTATGGTCACACTAGCGCGCGTCCCCCACGTCGTGCCGGAAAGAAGAAGGAATGTCGTGTCATGTTACTAAAGGATCTTTCTGCCCTCGCAAGCCCACTTAATGATCAGCAAATTGGTCAGTTGCAGCAGGCGGCGGCGGAGCTCAGCCCGCAACAGCTCGCCTGGATTAGCGGTTATTTCTGGGGCCTGAGTCAGACGCCTGTGGGTGCGTCCGCAGGTGCTCAGGTTGCAACTGCTGCCGCTGCGGTACCCGCGGGTAAGCTGACCATCATCTATGCCTCACAGACAGGTAACGCCAAAGGTGTTGCCGAATCGCTCGAAGAGCAGGTTAAATCCGCAGGCCTTGATGTGGCGCTTTACTCTGCAGATGATTACAAACCACGTGAACTGGCTAAAGAAACGCACGTGGTCATTGTTGCCTCGACAAACGGCGAGGGTGAGCCGCCCGATAACGCTATTTCATTGCATGAATTTCTTCAGTCGAAGAAAGCCCCAAAACTCGACAAACTGCAATATGCCGTTATTGGTTTAGGTGACTCAAGCTACGAGTTTTTCTGCCAGACGGCGAAAGACTTTGACAGCTATCTGTCAAAACTGGGTGCGACAGCCATGGTTCCGCGTGTCGACTGCGATGTTGACTACGAAGAGGAAACAGAAAGCTGGGCGGCTACCATTGTTAAAGAAGCGCAGGAGCGCCTCAAGTCTGGTTCGGGTGAAGTTGTCGTGCCACTGCATGCGACAGCAGCCGCTGTGGCTTCCGCATTCAACAAAAAGAACCCATATCAGGCAGAGTTACTCACTAACCAGAAAATCACCGGACGCGATTCTGGCAAAGATGTCCGTCATATTGAAATTGACTTGGGTGAATCCGGTATTACTTATCAACCCGGTGATGCCTTGGGCGTATGGTTCAAGAACTGCTCTGATCTCGCGGGAGAGATCCTGTCGACTGCTGGCCTGAATGGCGATGAAACTGTGGATGTTGGCGGTGAGTCTCTGTCGCTGAAGCAAGCGCTGACCGAAAAATTTGAAATCACTGCATCGAACCCACAACTGGTAGAGAAATACGCTGAACTGTCTGGCAGTAAGAAGCTTGAGAAGCTGGTGGCAGACAAAGATAAGCTGCGTGACTATGCCAATAACACTCAGGTAGTCGATGTACTGAAAGAGAAGAAAACCAAGCTCAGTGCTGAGCAGCTGGTAGGCCTGCTGCGTAAACTGACGCCGCGTCTGTATTCTATTGCTTCCAGTCAGGAAGAAGTTGGCGAGGAAGTCCATCTTACCGTCGGCGTAGTTGAATATCAGCAGGGTGATCAGACCCGTTTCGGGGGAGCCTCAAGTTTCTTGGCTCATAGAGCTGACGATGAAATTATTGGTGTATTCATCGAGCACAACAATAACTTCAAACTGCCTCAGGATGACAATGCACCTGTGATAATGGTAGGGCCGGGCACAGGTATTGCACCGTTCCGCGCCTTTTTACAGGAGCGTGACGCACGCGGAGCAGCAGGCGAAAACTGGCTGTTCTTTGGCGACCGTACCTTCACTCAGGATTTCCTGTATCAGGTGGAGTGGCAACAATTCCTCAAGTCGGGCACCTTGAACAAAATTGATGTTGCCTTCAGCCGTGATCAGGCCGAAAAAATCTACGTGCAACACAAGCTTCTTGAGAATGCCGAGGAGCTGTGGGCGTGGCTCGAAAAAGGCGCGTATTTTTATGTTTGTGGTGATGCCACTTACATGGCAAAAGATGTCCATGAAGCCCTCATTACTGTTGTGGAACAACAAGGCGGAAAGAGCCGTGAAGACGCAGAGAACTACTTAAACGAACTGCGCAAGGCGAAGCGTTATCAGAAGGATGTGTACTAATGAGCGATCAAAATATCTTAGGCGAAAATCTTGGTCCGCTTTCGGATAATGAGCGCTTAAAAAGGGAAAGTAACTTCCTGCGCGGGACGATAGTTCAGGATCTGGGGGACAGAATCACTGGTGGCTTCACCGCTGATAACTTTCAGCTGATCCGTTTCCACGGAATGTATCAGCAGGATGACCGTGATATCAGGGCGGAGCGTGCCAAACAAAAACTTGAGCCGCTTCAGAATGTGATGCTTCGTGCCCGTATGCCGGGTGGGGTGATCAAGCCAGAACAGTGGTTAGCCATTGACAAGTTCGCCACTGATCACACCATGTACGGCAGTATCCGCCTGACAACCCGTCAGACCTTCCAGTTTCACGGTGTTCTCAAGCCAAATATCAAGCTGATGCACCAGACGCTGAACCAGATTGGCATCGACTCCATCGCAACGGCAGGCGATGTTAACCGTAACGTACTGTGTACCACCAACCCTGTTGAATCTGAGCTGCATCAGGAAGCCTATGAATGGGCGGCAAGGATCAGTGAGCACCTGCTACCAAAAACCCGTGCTTACGCGGAGATTTGGCTGGACGGTGAGAAGGTTGAAGGGCATCAGGATGAAGAGCCAGTATTAGGTTCCAATTATCTGCCACGTAAATTCAAAACCACTGTGGTGATCCCGCCGCAGAACGATGTTGATGTTCATGCAAATGACCTTAACTTCATTGCTATGTCTGACAACGGCAAGCTGGTGGGCTTCAACGTCTTGGTCGGTGGTGGTCTCGCGATGACTCACGGTGACACTTCAACCTATCCGCGCCGTGCTGATGATTTGGGCTTTATTCCACTGGATAAAACCCTTGATGTTGCCGCTGCCGTAGTCTCGACACAGCGAGACTGGGGTAACCGTAGTAACAGGAAGAATGCAAAAACCAAATACACACTGGATCGCGTTGGAACAGAGGCCTTTAAAGCTGAGGTCGAAAAGCGTGCCGATGTGAAATTCGAGCCAAGCCGTCCCTTCGAGTTTACCGGACGTGGTGACCGTATTGGGTGGACACACGGCATTGATGGAAAATACCATCTGGCACTGTTCATTGAGAATGGCCGTTTGCTCGATTACCCCGGTAAACCGCTAAAAAGTGGTGTAGCTGAAATCGCCAAAATTCACACAGGTGATTTCAGGATGACGGCAAACCAGAACCTGATCATCGCAGGTGTGGAAGAAGCTCAGAAAGACATCATTGATAAAATTGCCCGCGATCATGGCTTGATCGATGATGGGGTGAGTGAGCAACGCATGAACTCTATGGCGTGTGTTGCCTTCCCAACCTGTCCTCTGGCGATGGCCGAAGCAGAGCGTTTCCTGCCAGGTTTTGTCACTGACATTGAAGGCATTATGGCTAATCATGGTGTGGGTCATGAACACATCATTCTTCGGGTCACAGGCTGTCCGAACGGATGTGGACGAGCCATGCTTGCGGAGATTGGTCTGGTGGGTAAAGCACCCGGCCGTTATAACCTCCACTTAGGCGGCAACCGTGAAGGTACCCGTGTCCCTAAGATGTACAAAGAAAACATTACTGATAAGCAGATCCTTGAGGAAATTGATTCTCTCGTTGGTCGTTGGGCGGCTGAACGTGAGGGGGATGAGTGCTTTGGTGACTTTGTTATTCGTGCTGGAATCATCGCTGAAGTGAAAGTATCCGTGAGGGATTTTTATGCCTGAATTTACATTATCGTCGCTGCTCGATCTCACCAAAGCGCAGCAGGTGATGGCGCTGGCAGAGATCAACGCCGAGCTGGAAACATTGAGTGCGCAGGAACGTGTGCAGTGGGCGTTGGAAAATTTGCAGGGTGAGTTTGCCCTGTCATCCAGTTTTGGTATTCAGGCCGCCGTTATGTTGCATCTGGTCACTCAGGTCAAACCTAACGTGCCTGTTATCCTGACTGATACGGGCTACTTATTTCCTGAAACCTATCAGTTTATTGATGAACTGACTGACAAATTGTCATTGGACTTGCGCGTATATCGTGCCGAGCAAAGTGCTAACTGGCAGGAAGCACGTTACGGTAAGCTATGGGAGCAAGGCGTCGAGGGTATTGAGAAATACAACCGCATCAACAAGGTTGAGCCAATGCGTCGCGCCCTTGATGAGCTTAATGTCAGCACCTGGTTCTCTGGTCTGCGTCGTCAACAGTCGAGTACCCGGGGTACCTTGCCTGTACTGGGTATTCAAAATGGTGTGTTCAAGTTTTTGCCTGTCATTGACTGGAGCAATAAAGATGTCCATCAATATCTGACTGACAATGACTTGCCTTATCACCCGCTGTGGGAGCAAGGTTATGTATCGGTTGGGGATGTACAGACAAGCCGCAAGCTTGAAGCTGGCATGACAGAAGAAGAAACCCGTTTCTTCGGCCTCAAGCGAGAATGTGGTTTGCATGAAGATGACGTGACTGATGGTGCGGGTATTTAAGCTCTGTTATCACGTAAAGAAAAAACGGTGCCAATTGGCACGTTTTTTTGTGTCTAATTTGTATCTTCTGATCTTGAAACACAGGAAAAAAGATATTTCGTATCTATATGAGCGCGTTTTCCGCCAACCATTTCTCCTTGAAAGTACACTCCGTTTGCATAAATTTTTCTATTAGGCCCCCACCTCAGCACGTCAGGTGCCTCGTAGTCAAAAAACGTCGGTCTGTTTGGTACCCAGTCACCCGTCTCTCGCATCATCGGGAAAGTGCCATTGCGGTAATAATTAGAACAGAATTTTTGTGCATCAATTGGTTTCATTTTGACGTAGTCGACCACACCATGATGGTACTTTTCAGCGAAGAGTTGCCAATCACGGTCATCCAGTGTCATCAGTTGTTCCCAGGTGATCGGCCAAAAGAAGGTTTTGGTTTTTCCGCCCTTGGTCACTTTGAGTTTCACTTTGTACGGGAAGGCGATACGTGTCGGATCATTTGCATCAAAGACACGCGCTAGTTTTCCTTTGAAAGACTGATTGTCGAAAGTCAGGAGTTTGTTATTGCTGTAGGTTTTCATTTCCCGACAGATATGATTTTGCTTACTATTAGGTTCCCCATTCAGGTCAATACAAAACAGCACTGGCTGACCTCTGAACAAAGAGGCCAAAACACTCGTTCCATCAAAAGGTGCAGGTGAGTTTGGATTCACGCTATTGAAAGCCCACATACCGCCATCCATTGACTCCCAATTTGATGACTTAAATGACGGATAACCCTTGAGTACGGGTACTACTTTACCCGTTTCATCGAAACGACCTTTACCTTCAAACCATGCGATATCTTCTTTAATACAGGTCTGACTGCCCGGACTGGTTGCATCATGTGGGGTGACACAAAACTCGATGGTATTTCCTCTTCCCTCATCCCCTTTCTGAAGCGTGTAGGAAAGATCATGACTTACGATTTCGTAATCGTTAGTGTCAGTTTCTCTATGGATCCGCCATTCATACATTGAATTTGATTCTGGGTCATGGTTCTTATCAAAATATTGATAACTACCAGTAACTTTGTGACCCTCAAATTTCGCCCCTGAAATATGAAGCTCAGTTGCTTCAGGGGCTGATGGATCGCTGCTGTAAATAAGTGTTCTTTGATTACAGGTCTCTTCGCCTGCTTTCGGGCTACCAGTTTTGGAATACGGCGTAATACACCCTTTCAGTGTGTTGAGCGCCATATTTTTATCAGGTGTGAATGTTTGGCCATGATTTGATTGTTTTTGATCACCCACGTACCAAGTAAAAAGCGATTTTGACGTGTCCTCTTCATCACCATCCTCATCATTGAATGTGTATTTCAATGCCACTGTTTGACCGGATTTGACAATTCTGCCAAAGTCTTCAACGTCGGCTGTGGGGGCCAATCCATCTATGGGTTGTATGGTATATGGCTGAGAGCAAGCTACCAGTGCACCGCTATCTTTTTTTTCCACACATGCTTCAACAGAGTTACCCTCTTCTTTCCTGCTATAGGGGTAATATTGACCCACTGGGGCACTATAATCTGCTTTAACTGTTCGCCAAATATACTTTATCCCATCAATGGGTAAGTTTTGGTATTTGTCATAGGCGAATAAACGTAACTCACTCTTGTCATCGGAAATAACGATCTGAATAGGCTCAGGTTTTGGTTTTTCAATGATCAGAACTGGCTCGCTGCATTGCTGCTCACCCTGCTTTCGATCGCCCCGATTTATCGGCGTTACACAGAATTTTATTGAGTCATCGACCAGCGTATCATCGTCACCCACGGTATAAGTTTTGTTATAAGAGATCGTGGTGTGGTTGCTGGTTTCCCAGTGGAAAGATGAACCATCCAATGAAGTGGGTATGCTGGATGAGAAAAATTCATAGCTGCCTTCGAGAGTTTCACCGGGAAATACAGTTGTCGTGCGAGGTGAGATGTCTACATTGATGGCTTGAGGTATATCAGAATGGCTTCTTGCCTCGGGGGGAACGGATTGCGCTCCACTGCCGCCACCGCCACCGCAAGCACTGAGAAGACTTAGGCTCAAAAGAGTACACAGTTTCGTTTTCATTGAACGTACCTAGTTTCTGGAAAGAGTGATGGAAATATTTTGGTTTCTATAGTCCCTAGATAAAAAACGAGCACTTTTTGTCGCTCAATAAATCACCGTCCAATTGACTGTGGTCGGGAATATAAAACATCGTTTCTTTTAGGTAAAGAGATTTTAGGATTAATTTTTGTTCACTGCGGGAGTCAGCGGTTTATATGGTGGTTTTAGAAACGAGAGGTGTAAAAAAACCGGAAGCAAAGCTCCCGGTTTTTCGATAAAAAGTGTTACGCAATTACAGCGCAGCCAGTGCCGCGTCGTAGTTTGGCTCTTCAGTGATCTCAGCAACACGCTCAGCGTGAACAACCAGACCTTTTTCGTTCAGGCAAACCACTGCGCGGGTAGCCAGACCTTTCAGTGCACCTTCGTTCAGGTTTACACCGTAAGCTTCAACGAAGTCAGTGTGACGGAAGAAAGATGCCATTTGTACACCTTCAATACCTTCTGCTGCGCAGAAACGACCAGTGGCGAAAGGCAGGTCAGCAGATACACAAACAACAACGGTGTTTTCTTTTGCAGCAGCTTTCTCGTTGAACGCTTTAACACTTGCAGCACATACAGGAGTGTCGACGCTTGGGAAAATGTTCAGAACTACTTTTTTGCCTTGCAGGCTTTCTGAAGTCAGATCGCTCAGGTCTGCAGCACAAAGGGTGAATGCTGGTGCTTGTTGGCCTGCTGTTGGGAATGAACCTGAAACAGAAACAGGGTTACCTTGGAAAGTTACTTGAGACATGATTAAACCTCTATCAATATAAAATGGTCAACTGACGCTTGAATGATTTTTTTGTATTCGCCACCTTAAACATTCACTGTGGCGAATCAATGAAAAGCGTTTCTAACTTTATGCTTTTTCAGCAATTTCAACCGCTTTTTCCAGATCTGGAATGGTCGTCAGTTCTGGTACGCGCTGAATATGCAGAACTTTACTGTCTTTACCGACGACAATGATGGTGCGTGTCAGCAAGCCAAGCGCATCGATTTGGGTGCCGGTTGATGCGCCGAATTCGTGGCTGCGGGCATCAGACAGGAAAGTCACCTGATCGGTAATTTTTGCGTGCTTTTTAAAGTTTGCCTGAGCAAATGGTGTGTCAGCACTTACTGCATAAAAATCAATGTCTAGGTTCGGATGTGCTTCGACAAACTCACTCAGTTCATGAGCCTGTTGATCACAAACGGGGGTATCGATAGACGGCATGATGCTGTAGATACGAACCTTGTTGCTTTTTGAAGCTGTATCGTGATCAGCAAACGCTTTGTCTTTCAGCAACGCCGAAGGCATATTGTCACCAACATGCAGTGAGTTACCCGCTAGATTGAAAGGGTTATTCTCGAGTGTAACGATTTGACCTTGGCCCAGTCCAGATGAAAGTTCAGTTTTCTCGAATTGTGGTTTGTTCGCACAACCTGAAACGATGGCAGCAACGGCAAGAGCCAATAGACACTTCTTGTTCATTTCTCAGTGTTTCCTGATTTGAATGATTTAGATCAAAACTTTATGCATTTGGTTTTCATATTGCACAACAAAAATCAAACTTAAATCAAATCAATAGTATTTACCGAATAAGTATCACTGCGAGAGAAGGAAATTAATCAGTTTGTTTAAAACTCGAAGAACAATATCTTTACATTTAAATCAAATTACTCTTGATGGAAATGCGTACAAGGTAATGAAAATAATGATGTTTGGACGCTTAACGCCTTTGATATCCAACCTAGGTTATTACCACTTTGATATTAACCTGGCCGATTTATTTTTGTCCAATTTACTGGGTTTTTAGCTCTGACGATACGAGATAGGCTGATGTTTTGCGTTGTCAGTAAATGACGGTATCAGTCGGTGGATTGACAAAAAAGCCAGCCTGTCGGCTGGCTCATTCGCTATGGTTTGATCAGCTATAACCTGAAGATCACAGGATCTCCAGCAGCTCTACTTCAAATACCAGTGCAGCATAAGGAGGGATCGCCGCGCCAGCGCCACGCTCACCGTATGCCAGATCCTGAGGAATATACAGTTTCCACTTAGAACCAGCAGGCATCATCTGAAGTGCTTCAACCCAGCCAGCGATAACGCCAGTAACTGGGAACTCAGCTGGTTGACCACGCTCTACAGAGCTGTCGAAAACAGTACCATCGGTCAGCATACCGTGATAATGAACACGTACTTGCTTGTCGCTGGTTGGGATCTCGCCTTCACCTGTTACCAGAACTTCGTACTGCAGACCTGATTCGGTCACAGTTACTTCGTCACGCTTGGCATTTTCAGCCAGGAAGGTTTCGCCTTCAGAAGCTGCTGCTTTTGCTGCTTCTTCACGAACAGCTTCAGCTTTGGTGTGCAGTTCACGCAGTGCGTTGTTGATATCATCAACTTCCAGCTCTGGCATGTTACCTGCCAGTGCAGTCGCGATACCTTTTGCGATAGCGTCTACATTCAGGCCCTCAAGACCACTACCAGCAAGTTGCTGGCCCATTTGCAGACCGATGCCATAGCTGGCTTTTTGTTCTACGGTCTCCAGTTTTACTTCAGACATGTTGTCTCTCTTTGTTTAGGTCATCAAAGTATGGAAGGATAACAGGTGAGACACTTCAGGCATACACCAAGAGCCTATAATCAGTGAGATTTATATGAGCCGGATTACAGCAGGGGAGCGTATTGCAAGCAAAAGGAAAGCAAAGCGGCGTCAGAAGATCACAAGGTCTGAGCTGATGGGCATTTTGTCAGAATTGCTGTCAACGCTAAAAAAAAATATGTCAGTATGGTCAAAGCAGTTACAGCATCTCTGGCAGCGGTTACCCTCTCGTCATCGAGCAGGGCTGGTCGTGGTTTCTGCGGTGTTGGTTATTTTATTGCTTTTACCTTTAGGGGAGAATGAACCTGAATCTGGGCCAGATCTACAAACAGTTGTGGATACGAGTAGTGAAAGGCAACCTGTAGCGATGGATAACACCGGGTTATCAGAATCAACACAAACTGATGAGGTTCGGGTGACTGAGTCAGATACCAAAGAAAACGTGCTCTCTGAAAACGTGGCTGTTGATCGTCCAGACATCTCACACAAAGTAAAAGATGGCGACACGCTGAGCAGTATCTTTCGTCGCCACTCGTTGTCTCTACCTGACTTGTACGCAATGATTAAAGTGGAAGGCAAAGGGAAAGCACTCAGCCGAATTCAGCCCGGCCAAAAGCTGCTGCTGAGTACCAACAATGAGGGACAGGTCAGCCTCATGAGAGTGACACGCGGGACCGATGAGTCGGTGACCTTTGTCCGCCAGCCCGATGGCAGTTTTCGTCGTCGCTGATTGATACCTAAGTGTGTTGTTTGATCATATCTGTATGGGGGATCCCGTCCTCCATGTATTCATCAGAACTGATATCAAAACCATGTTGGCGATAGAAGTCGATAAGATGGGACTGCGCGCCCATGACCACGGCGTCGCCAGGCCACCTTTGTTTTATTTCCAGCAGCGCCTGCCCAACCAATTCATGTCCCGCACCATTGCCGCGTTCCGTGCTTGCGGTGACCACTCTTCCTATGGCGATTTGAGGATAAGCGAGATCTTTAGGCAGGATACGCGCATAAGCTGTTAGCTTATCATCACGGTAGCCAAGTAGGTGAAGAGTGTCCCGATGGAGGTCATGGCCGTCTAAATCCTGATAGGCACATTCCTGCTCAACCACAAAGACTTCACAGCGAAGTCGCAATAGATCGTAAAGCTGGCGGGTTGAAAGTTGTGAAAATGAGAGTGTGATCCACTGCATCATGATAAGTCCCTCCGTTTTGTGCTTTATGGTACGGCAATGATTGTATTCTTAGCTCACTTATCATTGATAGCACCCGAGGCCTTTTTGCGTTGAGAAATAAGAAAAAAACCACGGCTATACCGTGGTTTGAAGTTTAAAAGACCGAGGTTACAACTGCTGGAGGTCAATGCGATATTGCGCAAACCCTGAGTCGTCCTCTCCAATTTTTTCCATCGGATACTGACCATTCTTCTTGATAAAGGCGCTCGCTTTCTCGCTTGGTGAAGTTTCAAACATCACATCCAGCTTATTAGCAGTCTTGATAGGTTTAAATGTCCAGTTGTTATCTGCTTTTGGCACGATTTGACCTTTTTCACGGCTGACGCGGGTGATGTAGTCTGCCAGCACAGTGCGGTTTTCATCTGGTGCTGCAAAGGCAATATGTTCTTTGCCAGTGCCCGGGAATTTACCCAGATAAGCGCGATAGTTGTTGGTTGCCACCAGGAAGGTTTGCTCTAAGTTCAGTGGTTTGCCGTTAAATGTCAGGTTCTGAATGCGGCTGGCGTTTTTATTGATCATCTGACATTCACCATCATAACGGGCTGGCTGGGTCACATCGACCTGATAGTTAACACCATCAATGATATCGAAGTTGTAGGTTCTGAAACCGTCCCAGTTAATCAGAGGCTGCACACCTGCTTTCTTTGGATCAATTTGATTGAACTGACCGGCTGTGCACTCAAGCCACTCTTTTACTTCTTTACCACTCACCTTCAGTGCGACCAGCGTGTTGGGGTAAAGATAGAGGTCTGCAGCATTGCGGAAGGTCATTTCGCCTGCTTCTACTTCAGTAAAGTTTGCTGGGTCGTTTTTACGGCCGCCCGCTTTGAAAGGAGCAGCGGCAGACAGAACAGGCAGCCCCTCAAGGTCAGGGTCGCCCTGAATAAAGCGTTCAACATAATCTTTCTGGGCGAGGTTAACTATTTGAACTGTCGGATCGTCCTGAACCAGTGCCAGGAAGCTGTACATTTCATCACTTGACTTGCCAATCTTGGAGTTAACGAAGTCACGGGTTTGTTTGTGGTCGTTTTCCAGTGCAGTACGGATACCTGCATCCGGTTTCGCCATTGACTTACCATCGAAGATAGGACGAGCGTGGGCGTTACCTTCGACAACTTTCCACTTACCACTGTCATTATTCAAGGTCAGATCCATGATACCAACATGGCTTCCCCAGCGGCCCGGCATAACAGCCGTTACACCATTGATGGTGCCTTTTTCATTATCGACACCCGGAATATAGTTGAAACCTTTGCCTGGGAAAACAGCGTGAGAGTGACCGAAGGCGATAGCATCGATGCCCTCAACCTTTGAGAGATAATAAACAGAGTTCTCTGCCATGACTTTATAAGGTGCACGTGACAAACCAGAGTGAGGAATCGCAACGATGACGTCAGCGCCTTTGGCTTTCATTTCAGGCACCAGCTTTTTAGCGGTCTGCAGAATATCTTTTGCGATAACTTTGCCTTCAAGGTTCTTTTTATCCCACACCATGATTTGTGGCGGCACAAAGCCAATGTAGCCAACCTTAACCGTATGCTTCTGGCCGTCAGTGTCTGTCATGCTATGGCTTTTGATAATGTATGGGGTGAAATAGTGTTCGCCAGTTTTCGCATCAAAGACATTCGCATTGATATAGGGGAAGCCTGCGCCTGAAAGGCTGTTTCTTAAAAACTCAATCCCGTAGTTGAATTCGTGGTTACCTATGTTACCCACTTCGTAGTTCAACTGATTCATGGCTTTATAAACAGGGTGAATTTCCCCTTTTTCAATGCCCTTTGCTGCCATGTAGTCGCCCATTGGGCTTCCTTGCAGCAGGTCACCGTTATCAACCAAAAGACTGTTTGTTACTTCGTTACGGGCGTTTTTAACCAGAGTCGCTGCACGGACAAGACCAATTTTTTCACTTGGTTTGTCCTTGTAGTAGTCGTAATCCATTACGTTCGTATGAATATCCGTAGTTTCAATGACGCGAAGTTGAATAGTTTCCGCCATCGCTTGGCTGCTCATAGCCATCAAACCACTGAGCACCGCGACAGATAGAGGACGAAGAGAGAACATACTAAAGACTCCAGTAGAGAGGATTATTTTCGCGGCCTATTTATCATATAAAATGTCAATTAGAAGTATTTTGTATCTTCATATGTGACATTGATCGCAACATATAAACGTTTGCGTAATCGTTTTCGTCCCCTCCTTTATTCGCCAATTCAGGCGCTGCGGCGCTTTACGGCATACCGTTTGCAATATTTCACTTTTTAATCATAACGCTCCCATACAACTGGTTATAAAAAATGAATATTTAGAATTTCCAGTAATATCAGAGCGTCTTTATAGTGACTGGCAATGGAGAAAACAGGGTGATGATGATGGAATACCTGCCGATTTTTGCAAACTTACGTGACCGCCAATGCCTCGTAGTGGGTGGTGGAGAAGTTGCATGGCGTAAAACCCGCATGCTGCTCAAAACGGGTGCAGCGGTGACCCTTGTTGCACCAGAGGTAGACAAGGAAATAGAAGAAGCGGCTGAAAAGGGTGTACTAACCTGGATCGCTGAACCTTTTTCTGCCAAATATCTTGATGGCGTGTTTCTCGCGATTGCTGCAACGGATCAACCTTTGGTGAATGCACTAGTTTCACGTTCAGCGGAAGAGAAGAAACTGCTGGTTAATGTGGTAGACGACACGCCCAAGTGTAGTTTTATTGTTCCTTCCATTGTTGATCGAAGCCCTATCGTTATCGCAATCTCTTCTGCTGGTAAGGCCCCCGTTTTGGCTCGCCTTATCCGTGAGAAACTCGAATCACTGATCCCCTCCCATACTGGCCGTATGGCTGCCATTGCAGGCAGTTTCCGTGACACGTTAAAAGAAAAAGTGACGACCTTAACCGGACGAAGAAAGTTCTGGGAAATGGCCTTTGATGGTCGCTTTTCTTCACTCGTCGCAGCCGGACGTGAAGACGACGCTCGTGAAGAACTCCATGATCTGACCTCAGGTATCTCAATGCGTGGAGAGGTCGCACTTGTTGGAGCCGGACCGGGTGATCCGGGCCTTCTCACTCTCCGTGGTCTGCAACTCATGCAGCAAGCCGACGTGATCCTGTATGACTATCTGGTATCGGATGATGTGCTGGAATTGTGCCGCCGCGATGCAGAAATGATTTGTGTTGGTAAACGCGCCGGTTTCCACAGCGTGCCGCAAGAAGAGACCAATGCACTGCTGGTCAAATTTGCCAGTCGCGGCAAGCGAGTAGTGCGCCTGAAGGGAGGCGATCCCTTTATGTTTGGCCGTGGCGGTGAAGAGTTGCAAGTGGTCGCCGAAGCTGGGATCCCATTTCAGGTTGTCCCAGGCATTACTTCAGCTGCCGGTGCAACAGCGTACGCGGGTATCCCACTGACTCATAGAGATCATGCTCAGAGCGTGATGTTCATTACTGGCCACCTGAAAAAAGAAAAAGACTCGCTCGACTGGAGCACACTGGCCCGTGGAAACCAGACACTGGTTATCTTTATGGGGCTGATGAAAAGTGACCACATCCGTGACCAGCTGATTAAGCATGGTCGTGCAGCACACACCCCCGTCGCCATTATTGAAAATGGCACCCGCTCAGAGCAGAGAGTGCTCAAAGGAACGGTTCATGACTTAGCAACCCTAGCGGAACATGCAAGTTCGCCTGCGCTCATTGTTGTTGGTGAGGTCGTGCAACTGGCTGAATCGCTAAATTGGTTTAAGCAATTCTCTTTCGCTGCAGACAGCGCACCCGACGCTCAGGCAGTGGTAAATCTGGAATAAGGAAACTCTCTAAAAATGGAAGCCAAGACCCTGACTCACCTCAAACAACTTGAGGCTGAAAGCATCCATATCATTCGTGAAGTGGCCGCTGAATTTGATAACCCGGTAATGATGTATTCAATCGGAAAAGATTCTTCCGTGATGCTGCATTTGGCTCGCAAAGCCTTTTATCCGGGCAAAATTCCTTTCCCTCTGCTCCACGTGGATACCGACTGGAAATTCCGCGAAATGATCGAGTTTCGTGACAAAACAGCGGAGAAATATGGATTCGAACTGCTGGTTCATAAGAACCCTGAAGGGCTGGCAATGGGGTGTAGCCCGTTCGTTCATGGCTCATCCAAGCACACAGACATCATGAAAACACAGGGTCTGAAACAGGCGCTGGACAAATATGGGTTTGATGCCGCATTCGGTGGTGCGCGTCGTGATGAAGAGAAGAGCCGTGCAAAAGAGCGTGTATACAGCTTCCGTGATAAACACCATCGCTGGGATCCAAAGAACCAGCGCCCTGAGCTTTGGCATACCTACAACGGCCAGGTAAACAAAGGCGAAAGTATTCGTGTGTTCCCTTTGTCGAACTGGACTGAGCTTGATATCTGGCAATACATCTATCTGGAAGGCATCGATATTGTTCCTCTTTATCTTGCCAAGCCACGTCCAGTTGTCGATCGTGACGGTATGCTGATCATGGTTGATGACGATCGCATGGAGCTTAAGGAAGGCGAAACCATTGAAGAGCGCAGTGTTCGTTTCCGTACGCTGGGTTGTTACCCGCTGACAGGTGCTGTTGAGTCAGAAGCCGATACCTTGCCTTCGATCATTGAGGAAATGCTGGTGGCTACGTCCAGTGAGCGACAAGGAAGGGCTATTGACCACGATCAGTCAGGATCGATGGAACTTAAAAAACGTCAGGGTTATTTCTAAGGGATTGATGATGAACAGTGTAATTGAACAACAAGTGGCTGAACTTGGTATAGAGGCCTATCTCGATCAGCATCAGAACAAGTCCCTGCTGCGTTTCCTGACCTGTGGTTCAGTGGATGATGGCAAGAGTACGCTGATTGGCCGTCTGCTCCACGACTCACATCAAATTTATGAAGACCAACTGGCTGCTATCCATGCTGACAGCCAGAAAGTAGGAACAACAGGTGAGAAGCCGGATCTGGCATTACTGGTTGATGGCCTTCAGGCCGAGCGTGAACAAGGCATCACTATTGATGTAGCGTATCGATATTTTTCGACCAAGAAGCGCAAATTTATTATCGCGGATACGCCGGGACACGAGCAGTACACACGTAACATGGCAACAGGGGCGTCAACCTGTGATCTGGCGGTGATCCTGATTGATGCGCGTAAAGGCGTATTGGATCAGACCCGTCGTCATTCTTACATTGCGAGTCTTCTTGGGATCCGTCACTTCATCGTGGCTGTCAACAAGATGGATCTGGTTGATTTTGATCAGCAGACTTATGACGTGATCCGCGATGAGTACCTCAATTTTGCTGAGAAACTGAACAAAGATATCAATATCACGCTGATTCCACTTTCTGCACTGGACGGTGACAATGTCGTTGAGCGCAGTGCACAAACACCTTGGTATGAGGGTGAAACTCTGCTGTCCCTGCTCGAAAGTGTCGATTTGAGCAAAGCGAGTGCAAATGCGGCCTTCCGTCTGCCTGTGCAGTATGTAAACCGACCCAATCTCGATTTTCGCGGATTTGCTGGTACGGTCGCATCGGGCGAGGTTCGTCCGGGCGATGAAGTAAAAGTATTGCCATCGGGCAAAACCTCTACGGTTGAGCGCATCGTTACCTTTGATGGTGACCTCGAACTGGCTCACGAGGGACTGGCCGTCACACTGACGCTGAAAGATGAAATTGACATCAGCCGCGGTGACCTGATTGTCCCCGTATCACATGAGCAGTCAGTGACTGACCATCTACTGGCAGATATTGTCTGGATGGCTGAATCACCACTTGAACCCGGCAAACAATACGACATCAAGGTTGCGGGCAAGAAAACTGTCGGCTCAGTAAGCAAGATCCATCATCAGGTTGATATCAACAACCTCAATAAGTTTGAGACCGACGCGTTGCCGCTCAATGGTATTGGTTTGTGTGAACTTGAACTGACTGAAAGTATTGCGCTTGATGCGTACAACGACAGCCAGGACACGGGTGGTTTCATCATCATTGACCGCCTGACCAATGTCACCGTTGGAGCGGGAATGATTCACTCGCTTCTTGAAGCGGGTCAGCAGCAAACCGCGACGGGTCAGTACTCAGCGTTTGAAGTTGAACTGAACGCACTGGTTCGTAAGCACTTCCCGCACTGGAACGCGCGGGACATCAGTAAGCTGCTGGGGTAAAGCGATGAGCCTGGAACAGGTTATAATTCTGTGCCTGTTGTTGGGCGTGATAGTCGGCTTGTTATTCACCCGTATCAAGCCTGCTATCCTGTTTGCTGTCGCTGCGTTCGCGGCGTTTCAGACAGGACAGGTGGGCCTTGATGAGATGGCGGATAACTTTACCAACGCCTCGTTGCTCACCTTGGTGCTGTTGATTCTGACATCAACAGCCCTTGAGAAGACCCGGCTGGTCAGCTGGGTCGGTGACCAACTGGCAGGTGGCCGTCTAGGAACAGTCGTTGCCAAACTTGGCCTTTCAACAGCATTTCTCAGCTCGTTTACCAATAATACAGCCGTGGTGGCATCCTTGATTGGTGCCGTAAAGCGTAACAGACGACATGCGCCTTCGCGCTTGCTGATGCCATTGTCTTACGCGGCAATTCTCGGTGGGACGTTGACCTTAATCGGTACGTCGACCAATTTAATAATTAACAGCTTCGTTGAAAATGCAGGGCTTCCGGCCCTCGATTTTTTTGCGCCTTCGATGATTGGTCTGGCGGTACTGGCAGGAGGCATGTTAATCCTCATTCCGTTGTGTTACCTGCTGCCAGACAATGATGATAAAGATGATGACACGCTACCGTACGTGCTTGAAGCATTGATTGAGCGGGGTTCACCGCTGGCAGGCCGAACGGTGACAGATAATGGCTTGCGCGCGTTGCGACGCCTTTATCTGGCTGAGGTTATCCGCGACAAAAAGGTCATTGCGCCTGTGTGTCCAGACACTGTTCTTCGGGCTGGCGATAAACTTCAGTTTGCCGGTGATGTTGAAAGTGTGGCGACCCTACAGGATATTCCCGGTCTGTCTTTGTTCGGTCAGCACCACATTAATGGCCAGAATCTGTTGGAAGTGGTTGTCAGTCACAGTGCCTCAATCCGGGGGACAACTCTTAAACAGGCTGCGTTTCGTGAAAACTTTGATGCGGTTGTGGTGGCTATTCGTCGGGGACACGAGAAGCTTGAGGGTGGTTTGGGCAACATCACGCTAATGGCAGGAGACACTCTGGTTCTTGTGCCGGGTAAAGATTTTCAGCGCAAGCAGGAAAGGCTTAACCGCGAGTTTGTGCTGGTGAACGGTCTTGATTCCAGTACCCGACTGGACAGCCGAAAAAGTCAGTGGGTGTTATCTGGGTTCGCTCTTGTCATTGGGGCTGCTTTGGTTGAATGGGTACCGCTGCTGAATGGGTTGGCGGCTTACTTGATGCTGTTACTGCTAACCGGTGTGATCACATTGCACGATCTTCAGCGCCGTTTTCCGGTAGATATCGTAGTGATTGTGGGTTCAGCCCTGAGCCTATCTCAAATGATGATTGAAAGTGGTCTGTCTGAACAAATGGGGCAGGTGTTCATGTTGTTTTTCAACGGCTGGGGTGTCTATGGCGCGTTGATCGCAACCTACTTCTTTACTTTGATTCTGACTGAGTTGGTGACAAATAACGCTGCGGCAGCCTTGGCATTTCCAATTGGTTACAGCCTGGCACTCAGCTATGGCGTTGATCCTATGCCCTTCATCATGGCGGTATTGTTCGGGGCAAGTGCCAGCTTTATGTCACCGTATGGCTACCAGACTAATTTGTTGGTTTACAGCGTGGGAAATTATCACTTTACCGACTATATTCGCATTGGCTTACCTGTCTCTGCTGTTTATTCGGTACTGGTGCTCAGCCTGATACCCGTGTTTTTCCCTTTCTGATTTTTAAAGGATGTATCAATGACTTCGGTCGATAATATAGAAAAAGATGAGAACGTGATTTGGCATCAGCATGCGATTGATAAGATGTTTCGTGCTGAGCAAAAACAGCAGCGTCCAGCACTGCTTTGGTTCACGGGGCTTTCTGGCTCGGGGAAATCAACCGTTGCAGGTGCACTTGAGCATGAACTGGCGCGCCTGGGTTATCACACTTATTTGTTGGACGGTGACAACGTCCGCCATGGGCTCTGCCGCGATCTTGGGTTTTCTGACCACGATAGACGAGAGAATATCCGCCGGGTAGGCGAGGTGGCAAAGTTGATGACAGATGCGGGATTAATCGTTCTGTCGGCTTTTATTTCTCCCTTCCGGGAGGAGCGCCAGTTGGTCAGAGATATGTTACCTGAGCAGGAATTTGTTGAAGTCTTCGTTGATACGCCGCTTAAGGTTTGTGAAAGCAGGGATCCAAAAGGGCTGTATAAAAAGGCCCGTGCAGGCGAAATTAAAGCCTTTACCGGTATCAGCTCAGCGTACGAGGCGCCAGAACAGCCAGAGATTCATTTGAGAACACATCATGGCAGCATTGCTGATCAGGTTGACCTGTGTATCGCCAGCCTGAAAAAAGCAGGCGTGATACGTTAACACTAATGTTACAATTTGATGAATGGCACTCAGCCATTAAAGCCATCCAAGGTCATTGTCTTGGGTGGCTTTTTTATTAACTAGCCTTGTGATTTCTCAAATAGTGAGCCTGATATTTTAAGAGCTTATCTTATTAAGCGCTCTTTTCCTTATTGTAAAAAAAGTAATGTTTTGTTAACATTTTGATGTTGTTTGGCGGTCATGAGGTATCAGCAGTAATGAGAAAATTTAAGGCGAACTCAATCAATGTTGTTTTGGTTGCCTGTTATATTGCAACCCTGCTGTATCTCTCGCAGTTTATCGGCTAACGCGAACGCTTATAACAGTCGCTGTTGTTTCCATTCATGAGCAGATGACAGACACTTTTTCATCGACTCCATTCAACCATTACTTTTATTTTTCTATATTTATCAATTCATTATTTTTTTACTCATCCCTCGAACTGATCCGATCTCTATTCACAATCAAAAGCTTGGAAATAAGTTCACAGAAAGTAACCCCTTAATCTTCTATGCTGCTTTAATAGTGTGACGATAGTTTTTTATCTGTGACACGCTATGTCTTATTACTGCCAGTTTTTTCCTCTCCGACGGGAATTTTAGACCTCTTCTGGGGTCATATATTTGGTTGACATGGAAGGAGATGCATTATGCTCAGAATTTTTCGCCAATACCGGCCTCTCCAAGTTGCACGGCACGTAAAGAGCTTCTTTCGCGGTAGAATTTACATTCAGGGTGTCGGCGCATTCGAATATGACAAAGGTCGCTTGCTACCTCCTGTCAGAAAGGACAAACGTTCTCTGGCAGTAATGAACGAGGTAAATAATCAGATCAAGGCGATGCTGGTCTTTTAAGATTGATTTTCGTTTATTATTGAGAAATGCCCACCGCGTGGGCATTTTTTGATCCAGTCTTTCTACTCAGGTGGGAAACAGACCCCAGTCCCGCCAAGACCACAATAGCCATTCGGGTTTTTATGAAGGTATTGTTGGTGATAGGTTTCTGCAAAGTAATATGAGCCTGCCGGACGGATTTCAGTGGTGATATCAAGATGTTTTCCGGCGTCAGCCAGTGCCTGTTGATAAGCAACTTTACTGGCTTCCACTGCCTCCTTTTGGCTCTCAGTAAACCAGTAAACGCCACTGCGATATTGGGTACCAATATCATTACCCTGGCGCATGCCCTGAGTGGGGTCATGACTCTGCCAGAACGTCGCCATGAGCTCTTCTACGCGTATTCTGTTTGGGTCATAAATCACCTGTACCACTTCGGCATGGCCCGTTTTACCGCTACAGACATCGTCATATGACGGATTGACTGTGTAGCCAGCACTATAGCCAACTGAAGTGTTCTTCACTCCATCCAAATTCCAGAACAATCGCTCAGCTCCCCAGAAGCATCCCATAGCGACAAGTATTTGCTCTAGGCCCTCCGGAGCCTCCTTAACAAGAGGGATATTATTGACGGCATGGGGTTGTGAGGGAATAATCTCTTTCAGTCTGTCCGGTAGGGCTGTCTCTGAGGTTATCGATTGCTGCTTTTTATTAAACATTGCGCAACTCCTTGCAATAATGTCGGTCAAAATAATCAGTGGTCGTATCAGTTGGCGCGAAACACCTTAATTAGGCCTGACATGACCTATCCGAAATGCTTTTCATTAAACATGGTAAGCCTCACCCGCACAACAGGATGTTTGACGCTTTGCTATTACGTACGAAATCATCGCATCGGTGGATGCTGTTATGCTTTTTTATGTTCTCTTTTTCGTCCCGGGCAGAAATTAGCATTGAGCTGAATATTGATGATGACGAATTAGAGACCAATATTGAAGCCTACCTTTCCGCGATTCCAGAAAGTCAGAGATATCTATCGCCAGCATTTGACAGTCGGCTGAAGAGTGAAGTGTCTGCTGCACTGCAAGCCCTCGGTTATTACCACCCTGAAATAACGATAGAAACTGATAAAACCTCTGATGAGGATGCGGAAATTCGGATCACTGTAGTGCCCGGCATGTCGGTCATCTTAAAACAAGTAGATGTTAAGTTATCCGGTGATGCCGCAACAGATATTGAGTTTGAAGAGCTGCTTGCGGATAAGCCCACTGTTGGTGATCGGCTGAACCACAAGAAATATGATGATTTCAAATCGAGTTTGTCTAATCTGGCCCTCAAGCGTGGTTATTTCGATGCCAAATTTAGTGAGTCTAAACTCGCGGTTTCTCCCTCCCGTAATCTCGCGTTTGTTACCCTGCATTTCGACAGTGGTAAGCGTTATCGCTTCGGTGAAGTGAACTACACAGATCAACAAATTCAGCTCGACAGAATACGCAGTATCGAGCCTTTTAAGCAGGGTGATTATTATCTGGTAAACGAACTGGGGAAGTTTAATCAGAGTCTTCAGGATACTGGCTGGTATTCTTCGGTGGTGGTTGAGGCGGATTTCAAAGGGGCCGAAGATGCAGTGATCCCAGTGAATGTTACCCTAGAGCCCAGTGCCCGCAATCAGTTCGAAACCGGGATAGGTTTTGTCACTGACACCGGACCAAGGCTCAAGCTCAACTGGAATAAACCTTGGTATAACTCTCGAGGACACAGTATCCGTAATAATTTCTCCATGTCAGCAAAAACCTACGAACAGAGTATTACCTACAAAGTACCACTGTCTGACGTTACCCGTGAGTTTTTTGAGCTGTCATCAGAATTTATTAGAGAAACTCAGGGCGATGCGGATACCAAATCAGTGGCGTTGAAAGCCAGCCGACACTGGAAATACGATAAGGGATGGCAACGTGCCTTATCTATCCGTTGGCTCTATGAAGAGTTTGAAGAGGTGAATGATGATAAAAATACCAATCTCCTCTTACCCGGTATCGAGTTCAACCGCCTTCGTTCCCGGGGCGGTGCTATGCCCTATTGGGGAGATCGGCAATCGTTGAATATTGAAGGAGCTGAAACATTTCTTCAGTCTGACATCGACCTGTTAAGGATCACCGGACGCACCACCTGGATCAGAACATATTTTGATAATCACCGTTTGCTGACCCGTATTGATGGCGGAACCTTATTGACCAGTGAATTCGAACGTGTGCCGACATCGCTGCGCTTTTTTGCAGGCGGTGACACCAGTATTCGAGGTTATGGTTACCGAGATATCTCGCCGAAACAAGAAGGAAAGCTGATAGGCGGTGCCAACTTTGCAACAGGATCTGTCGAATATCAGTATCGACTGACTGATGACTGGTGGCTTGCAACTTTCTATGATGTCGGTGATGCATGGACAAATGATTTAAAGTGGAAGCGAGGTGGTGGTGTCGGTATTCGCTGGGGATCTCCGGTTGGTCCTGTCCATCTCGACTTTGCTAAGGGCTTTGATGTTGAGGGAGACAACAGGGATAAGTTCCGCATTCACTTCAGCGTAGGACCTCAACTGTGATATTTCGAACCGTCAGAATACTGGTTTTACTTCTCTTTCTGGTCTTGACCCTACTGTACGCCGGACTGCTCACTCCTTCAGGCCTCAAGGGCGCGGTATGGACTGCTCAGAAGTTGTTACCTGAATTAAACATTAAATCTGCCGAAGGTGCCTTGCTGACTGGTATAACCCTTCGTGGTGTTCACTATCAACAACCCTCTGTTGTCTTGGATGCCGAGCGTTTTGAGCTGGCGCTATCGCCTAAGTGTTTCCGGGATGGTGAATTGTGTCTGAAGACGCTTGATGTAAAAGGCTTACAACTTGAACTCTCTCCTCCACCTGATGGTAGTCAGCCGAAAGAAGAGGCCGATAACCAAGATGTGCCCGCGAACAAATTCCGGATCCCCGTGCCTGTCACCGTTCAGTCCCTGAATCTTGACGATATCTCGCTGAATGTTGCGGGTAAACGTGTGGCATGGCAGCATTTCCAGTCGGCGGCATCATTTAAGGGCAGCGAACTGGTTATCGCTCCCACTGTTTTCTCCTCTCTCTCTGTGTCTTTGCCTAAAAAAGAGCCATCGTCAAACACTCAGCAAACGTCGAATAAAGCACCAACAAAAGCTCATGTAGACAGAGCTGTCGAGGCCCCAACCATTGTCTTGCCTGAGGTACAGTTTCCTTTTGATATAGATTTGCAAAAGCTGACAGTGAATGGATTGTCATTAATGTTGCCAGACGCCCGTCAGCTTAAATCCGTCATATTAAAAGCACAGTTCAAAAATGATGAAATCCGCGTATCTACGCTCAATGTCAATGCCGCAGAGGGAAGTGCAGATCTGACGGGTAAGGTCCGACTTTATGGTAACTACCCCCTTGATCTCTCTTTGAATGCCGATATCAAGCAAGCTCCTCTCGCCAACCAACAGCTCACTGTTCAGGTAAAGGGTGCGGTTGATGCGCTTAATCTGTCTGCAGGCGTTACGGGAACACAGAGCTTTACACTTAATGGGACTTTGAATGCAATCGATAGCCAGTTGCCCTTTACTCTCAATCTGACAGCAAATAATCTGCAGTGGCCTCTCAGTGGCAAGCCTCTCTACCAAGTATCCGATACCCGTGTTGACGGTAAGGGCAGTCTCGCTGGCTATCATTTCAGTCTCAATGGCCGCACCCGCAGTGAATATTATCCTCCAATGTCCCTACAAACTGAGGCAGAGGGAGATCTTGAACATCTTGCTTTGACGCAGCTTTCAGTCGATACCCTAAGAGGGCATGCAGAGGGGGAGGCTGGTGTGCAGTGGGGGCAGAAAGTGCGCTGGCAGGCAGATCTGAATGCCAACGATATTCAACCGGGAGAATTCTGGCCAGATCTTGAGGGCAAGCTATCCGGTCATCTTGTGCATGACGGTGGTGTGACAAACGCAGGTGGCTGGTTTGTTAATTTCCCGACAATGAAAGTAAATGGAGAATTGAGGTCACTGCCTTTTTTGGTCGAGGGACAGCTCTCACTTGAAGACAGGCAGGCAACGGGTGAACTCAAAACCAGCAGTGATGACCTAACGATAAGCCACGGTCCGAATAACGTCACTCTCAACGGCGTATTGGACGATAAATGGGATCTTAAACTGGCATTAGATGCGCCGGAGCTCAGTGCCTCACTACCAGATCTTCAGGGAAAACTGGTTGGCAGCGCCGTCTTGACAGGCAACTTTCAACAGCCGGAGTTATCGCTCGATATCGAAGCTAAACGGCTAAAGTGGCAGGATCTGGGGCTTGAGGCCCTATCACTCAAAGGCCAGGTAAAATCTACTGATATCATCTCTGGTGAACTGGCGGTAAAAGGACAAAAATTCACTCAGGGCGATGTGGCAATTAATACTGTTGACCTCCGCCTGACCGGGGATGAGACCAATCACACAGCAAAATTAACCTTCAATGGCAAACCTGTGGCAGGTGATCTTTCTCTTTCTGGCGGGTTTAATCGGAAGGCTGGTTGGCGCGGAGCCCTCACGCAAGGAGATATTGTTACCCCTCTCGGTAAATGGGTTCTGGCAGACAAGGCCGCCATCAGTCTGGGTCTACCTGTTAATAGTATCGATGTTTCCTCTCATTGCTGGCGACAGGGAGCAAGTGCGCTCTGCCTGACAGACAATGCTAAGATTGCGGAAAAGGGCAACGTTCAACTCAGTGCTTCCACTTTCTCTCTTGAACAATTAACACCCTTTTTACCGCCACACATGTCTGTTGAAGGTAATTTGGATGGAACAGCCAATGTAGAGTGGGGAAGCTCACTTCTTGTTAGTGCCCGCGTTAACCTGCCGCGTGGTGAGTTCACTCAGCAAAAGCCTGTGATGAGAACAATAGGCTGGGACAGCATTCAGCTGGTGGCCACAATGAATAATGAGACGTTGACGAGTGAGGCGGATATTGCGCTTACCGATAATGGAAAGGTACGAGCACAACTGGCCGTTAACGATCTGGCCTCGGACAACAAACGGCTGACGGGAGAGCTTGAGGCTGACAGTATCTCACTGCATCCCTTGGCGTCGTTTGTTGGAGAAGATGCGGTGGTTAAGGGAAACCTTAATTCACGTATTGCAATCACTGGCACGATGAAAAAGCCTTTGTTGACGGGCGATATTGCCATGTTAGGCCTGAAACTGGACAGTGCAGCTTTACCTGTCACCTTGAATGATGGCCGTCTTAACCTGCGCTTGCTAGGTGATCAGGCTGAGTTGGATGGTCAGTTAAACACTCCTGAAGGTAAGGTTGGGGTAGACGGGAAAGCAGACTGGCGTCAATCTGCAAACTGGCAGGGTTTTGTCAATTTGGATGCCGAAACATTGGATGTGTCTGTTCCTCCTATGGTCAGGCTAAAAGCTGCCCCCCGTCTTACTGTATCCATCAATAAAGATACCGTGATGGCTAAAGGTGAGGTGAATGTTCCCTGGGCGAGGATTGTTGTCGATAGCTTGCCAGAGACAGCCATCCGTGTTTCTGACGATCAGGTTTTGTTGGACGAGAACCTTGAGCCTATCCCTCAGGAGAAATCTGCAGCAACCTCTGTGAATGCCGATATTTTGGTTAAGCTGGGCGATGATGTCACTGTTGATGCTTTCGGTCTTAAATCTTTTCTGAACGGTGAGCTGAGAGTGCGGAACAGTGAACGTGGCCCGGGAGTAGTAGGAGAGGTTTCCCTGAGGGAGGGGACCTACCGTTCCTTTGGTCAGGATCTGGTGATCCGTAAAGGTGTGATCCGGTTTAATGGTGTGCCTGACCAACCTTATTTACAGGTAGTGGCGATTAGAAATCCAGAAACGATTGAAGACGATGTCACCGCGGGGATCAAGCTTAACGGGCCTGCCGATGAACCTCAGGTGACTTTGTTCTCCGATCCCGCAAAAGCTCAGGCTAATGTCCTGTCCTACCTGACACAAGGACGGGATCTTGATGCAGAATCTTCAGGCACCTCGTTTAACTCTCTCCTACTTGGGTTAGCTCTGTCACAAAGCGGCAAGATGGTCGGTAAGATCGGGGAAGCATTTGGCGTAGAAAACCTGACCCTAGATTCAAAAAGTAACGGTGATTCAGAAAATATTGAAGTATCAGGCTATGTACTACCGGGTCTACAGGTCAAATATGGCCTTGGGGTTGAGGAGCTGACAATTCGGTATCGGATAATGAAAGATCTGTATCTGGAGGCAATGTCGGGTCTCGAAAAGACCTTTGACTTACTCTACCAGTTTTCAATCCGCTGATATCGGTGTTGAATCTTTTAGTGTCCGGCACTGGCGAGAGTAATACCGATAGGACAGCGTTTTGGTGTTTTGATGGGAAAGGTGACATCTGAAAGTTGATAAAAATGGGCACCGGGCAGAGCGAGTGTTGCAGTGGCCGCTGGCGACAAAAGAATATGATCAAGCAACCCCTTATTCCTATTGTGGCATGGAGATAAATCGCCTGTAGCGTGATACAGCTCAGTACCCAGATATTCAACAGTCATATCTGATGCCTGTTCCATCCAGCGGTTGAACTCACCGAGTACGAGTAGTTTTTGGTTGTCTGGATATCGATTTAGCCAGTTTTTCAACAGGGGTAACTGGGTACGCATTTTCCGACAGTCTCGGTTCTTTTGAGTCAAGGAACCCTGAAAACACCCTTTTGGAAGCTCAATGTTCAGCATTTTGAGGTCAATTTGGGGTAGATCGAGCGTAATACCGTATTGCAGCGTTTTAGTGAGGGTAGTTTTTATAAGATCTTCCTGCTTGGTGTATCGGTATTTAATCCCTTTTTTAATTGCGAATGCCAAGCGGGCAGGGGAGCCTTTGATGCTATTACAGCGCGTATTTGTATTGGGTTTTGAAACGATAAAGTCATAGTGAAGGCCTGAGAATATTCTGTCGAGTGACTGGATACTACTGACTTGCTGTAATACATAGACATCTGCGTTTATTTCTCTGGCATACTGGCTGTAGACAGCATGTTCCAAGTCTGTTTTTACCCTGCAGTTATCTTCACTACCCAAATTCCAGGTAACTATCTCGAGATCTTCCGCATAAGCTGTCGCAGAAAGTAATGAGGCAATGATATAAAAGTTGGCAGAACGCATGTTCAAGAAAAGTCCCTATTAATTTCAACCAGCGCTTCCTAGTTTTATGTTGGAGTGTTTACCTACTACTGTACACAGTGTAAAAAAGTGACAGGCGTGTTTGTATGTATTGATATCAGTATAGGGTCGCAATTCTTAGCTTTGATATCATAATTATACTAATTAGATGTACAGAATATCTGTCTATCTAGATTTGATTAATTAGCATGAATTTTCTCATAAACGGACTGTTTACCCACTAAAAGTAAAAGATCCTGCTATTGCAGGATCAACTGATCAATGATAGAAGACCATTCTTCGCCTTGATTTAGCTTTGTGCTCTTTCAAATGACGTCAGGATCTCTTGTCGTGCCGCTTCAGCGTTATCCCATCCTTCAACCTTCACCCATTTACCCGCTTCAAGTTCTTTGTAGTGCTCAAAAAAGTGGGTGATTTGTGCTTTGAGTAACTCGGGTAGATCATTTACATCCTGAATATGATCGTATTCTTTTGATAACTTGCTGTGCGGTACAGCAACAATTTTGGCATCTTCACCAGATTCGTCAGTCATTTTCAGCACGCCAACAGGACGGCACCGGATCACTGAGCCCGGCACCAGTGGGTAGGGCGTTGGCACAAGTACATCGACGGGATCGCCATCAAGAGACAAGGTTTGATTAACGTAGCCGTAATTGCAGGGATAGAACATGGGTGCAGACATAAAGCGGTCAACAAAAACCGCCCCCGTGTCTTTATCCACTTCGTATTTTATAGGGTCAGCATTGGCTGGGATCTCGATGATCACATAGATATCATCTGGGATATTTTTACCGGCAGAAACATCATTCAGGCTCATTCTTATTTCCTTTTCTGGAGAAAACAACGGCTAAACCCCGCTCTATAGACTGCATCTAGCGGTGACTTATTTAGCGTAATGTAAAAAAAAGACAAAAAAAAGCAGGGATCGTTTTCGCCCTGCTTACTGCTATCTCTGCTTGGATTAAGTGCTTAATCTAAATCAGGATAACTGCTTATTAATTCTTCTACCTTTTCAACCATATCAGTTGAACCAACAAAGAAGGGGACACGTTCGTGTAACTCCTTCGGTTTTAAATCCATTATTCTTCCTGTGCCGTCAGAAGCTGAACCGCCTGCCTGCTCCACGATGAAAGCCATAGGGTTACATTCGTACAACAGACGCAGTTTGCCGTTTGGATAGGACGCAGTGCTCGGATAAAGGTAAATCCCACCTTTGAGCAGGTTACGGTGAAAGTCAGAGACTAAAGAACCTATATACCGAGAGGTATAAGGCCGACCCTCACTGGGAACACTTTCCTGACAATACTTAATGAATTTCTTTACCCCGAGAGGAAAATTAACGTAATTTCCCTCATTGATGGAATATATCTTACCTTTTTCGGGGATCGTCATGTTCTCATGTGAGAGACAGAATACACCGATTGACGGGTCATAGGTAAACCCGTGGACACCATTACCCGTCGTATATACCAGCATGGTCGATGAACCATAAACGACGTAGCCTGCGGCTACTTGTCGGTTACCGGGCTGAAGGAAGTCTTCTTCTGTGCATGGCCCTCCAACGGGAGACACACGGCGATAGATGGAAAAAATAGTACCGACTGAGACATTAACGTCGATGTTTGAGGAGCCGTCGAGAGGATCCATCAACACCACATACTTAGCGTTGCGATTGAGTTCTTTATTGAACACAACCATTTCATCTTCTTCTTCACTGGCGACACCACACACCTGATCACGTGCTTCTAGAGCGGCTTTGAATCTCTCGTTGGCGTATACATCGAGTTTTTGCTGCTGCTCTCCCTGTACGTTTTCAGAGCCCACACTTCCAGTTATATCTACCAGCCCCGCTTTATTGATTTCGCGGTTTACAATTTTGGCCGCTAAGCGGATAGATGAAAGCAAAGAACTCAGTTCTCCACTGGCATGAGGGAATTCATGTTGCTTTTCTATAATGAATTCTCCCAAGGTTTTCATATCTGGCATTACTTCTTCCTTTGGTGCGATATCAAAATCTTCGTTAAAATAAGGAGTCAGGCATCAAATGTGTCATAAATAACCTGTCCTTGCGCCCGGTTTTCCTTCCGGTCTCTTTGTTACAGTTTGATTGTATCGTGAACAACTTTTTACGCGTATTGAAGAAAGTCTATGCGTCGGATAAGTGTGATCAGTGAGCTTTGTGCAGTGATCTGAGTTGAATATTGAACAGGTGAGTAAACGACAATGCATATACACATTTTAGGAATTTGCGGCACCTTTATGGGCGGCGCTGCGATATTGGCGAGACAGCTGGGCCATAAAGTGACGGGCTGTGATGCCAATGTTTATCCGCCGATGAGCACCTTGCTTGAAGAACAGGGTATCGAAATTACCCAAGGTTACGACCCTTCACAGCTTGACCCTACGCCAGATTTGGTGGTGATTGGTAATGCGATGAGTCGCGGTAACCCTTGTGTTGAATATGTTCTCAATAAAAACCTGCATTACACGTCAGGCCCACAGTGGCTGCACGATATCTTACTCAAAGACCGATGGGTGCTTGCGGTAGCGGGTACGCATGGCAAAACGACCACGGCCAGCATGTTGGCATGGATCCTTGAGGATTGTGGCTATCATCCCGGATTTTTAATTGGTGGTGTGCCGGGAAATTTTGGAGTATCAGCCAGACTGGGCGACAGTATTTTCTTTGTTGTTGAGGCGGACGAATACGACAGTGCTTTCTTTGATAAGCGCTCCAAGTTTGTCCATTACCGACCAAAAACCTTGATCCTGAACAATCTTGAATTTGATCACGCTGATATATTTGATGATCTTGCGGCGATACAGCGGCAGTTTCATCATTTGATTCGAACGGTTCCGGGTATCGGCCGGATCCTCGCGCCAAAATCTGATCCTGCGATAGCCGAAACTCTCGATAAGGGATGCTGGAGCGAGACCGAATTTGCGGGTGAAGATGGCGGTTGGCAAGCAGATAAAAAAGTACCGGACGGCAGTCAGTTTAGTGTCAGGTTTGGTGATGAAAAAGTAGGTGATGTTGAATGGTCGCTGGTGGGTGAGCATAATGTTAACAATGCACTGATGGCTATTGCAGCCGCTCGTCATGTTGGTGTAACCCCAGAACTTGCCTGTGAATCTCTCGGCAGCTTCATCAACACCAAGCGCCGTCTGGAACACAAAGGTGATTTCGCAGGTGTGACGGTTTATGACGATTTCGCCCATCATCCAACAGCAATTCGACTGACGCTGGAAGGTTTGAGGGCCAAAGTTGGCGACAGAAAAATCCACGCTGTGCTTGAGCCGAGATCCAATACCATGCGACTGGGCGTACATAAAGACGACCTAGCCCCCTCATTATCCGCTGCTGACCAAGTATTTGTGTATCAGCCAGACAATCTTGGTTGGTCGGTGAATGCTATTACTGACGCCTGTGAAATGCCTGCTCATCCGCATACCGATATGGCAGAAATGATCACAGCACTGAGTGACAGTGCCAGGACAGGCGACATTATACTGGTGATGAGTAATGGTGGGTTTGGTGGGATCCATCCTAAATTACAGGTGGCACTTGAACGCTCAAACAGAAAAGACGAATGACAAAGATTATTAACGAACAAAAACGAATCACTTTATTTTGGAGCGGGGCTTCCGGAGCGCCCTACGGCCTTCGTTTGCTGGAAAGCTTGCTTGCAGCTGATTACCAGGTTTACCTTCTCATTTCATCAGCGGCACGGGTTGTGCTCGCGACTGAGCATGGTTTAAAGCTCCCATCGGGCCCTAAAGCCGCCGCTGAGGCACTCGCAAAGCACCTGCAATGTCCGACAGATAAACTTGTCGTTTGTGGTAAAGACGACTGGTTTTCTCCCGTTGCCTCGGGCTCTGCTGCGCCAAAACAAATGGTGGTTTGTCCGTGTTCTGCAGGAGCTCTTGCTGCCATTGCCCACGGGATGTCCGACAATCTTGCGGAGCGGGCGGCTGATGTTGTGATGAAAGAGCGAGGCCAGTTATTGCTGGTGGTGCGTGAAACGCCTTTCTCAACTCTGCATCTAGAGAATATGCTCAAGCTATCAAAGATGGGCGTCACTATTATGCCTGCAGCACCGGGCTTTTATCATCAGCCTGAATCAATCGATGACTTGGTGGATTTTATGGTGGCAAGAATTCTCGATCATTTGGGTATTGAGCAGGTGATGGTGCCACGGTGGGGATATGATCAGCGTGATAAATAATCGCTGACTTCTTGATGGCGGTGATGATCAAAAAGCCACCTGCGGATGAGGTGGCTAAGTCATTATCAGTGCTTCAGTATCATCACATGCACTTTGGCATTTTCCAGCACCTTACTGGCGTTAGAGCCGAGTAGGAGTTTATTGCCTCGTGAGCGTTTGTGACTGGGCATTAAAATCAGGTCGCAACCTAGATTGTCTGCGGTTTTAATAATCGCCTTATACGGTTTACCTTCTTCAACAGACAGGCTGTAAGCCTGACTCTCCGGTATTTTTTCCTTCGCAAACGTCTGCAGGCTACTTTTTACGTCCTGCTTCATTTTCTTCGCAGCATCCGCCGGGAAATATGACGACACCATAGAGTTGTGGATACCGGGTAATGCTGTGATCAGGTGCAATTTGGCCTCACATTTCCCAGCCATCCATAGCGCATGCTGAACGGCTTTGTCCGCGAATTCCGGGTCGTTGAGATCGACGGGGACGAGAATAAATCTGAACATCTTTTGCTACCTCTTTCGAGAAAGAAGCAGAGCAAAACATTGCTCTGCAATAGGGATCAGGCTTGTTTTATCCTACGTCTCTGGTTCCATCCCAATGCTGCCAACAGCAGTAGCGTTGGGATAAATACCCACTCCTTCATTGGACGGTCGGAAGGGACGCTGACCTGAGTGACTTCCCAGTCAAAATCAATACCGGCTTTTTCTGCATCGCTGCCGAACCTGATCATATCGACAATCATCTTGCCGTTATCCTGACGCAGTTCCAAACCTGTAGATTCAACCCGTGCCTGACCAGAGTCCTTGTTATGGTCAACGTTGAGGTGAACGTGCTTGCTGACCATATCGCCATCAATGTTCTCTCCAGCCACAATGATATTGAGAGTCTGATCCTGCGGCAGCTTTCCAGCCACTTCCATGATCTCAGTACCCTTATATATCACCTCTGGGTCATAGACTTTGTCCCACCAGAAACCCGGCCGGAATAGGGAGAAAGTGATCAATAGCATCAGCAGGGTTTCCCACCACTTGTTGCGGGTTAACCACCATCCCTGTGTGGCAGCTGAAAATACCAGCATGGCAGTTACTGCCGAGAATATGGTTAGGAACAAATGCCAGGGGCCATCCAGATCAAGAAGTAGGATCTGAGTGTTGAAGATAAACATAAACGGCAGAATCGCCGTTCGGATATCGTAGGTAAAACCTTGAATACCCGTCTTAATGGGGTCATCTTTCGCTATTGCAGCCGCTGCAAAGGCGGCAAGTCCAACAGGTGGTGTATCGTCAGCCAGAATACCGAAATAGAACACGAACAGGTGGACAGCAATCAAAGGTATGATGAGGCCTTCCTGTGCGCCGAGCGTCACAATGACCGGAGCCATTAGGGTCGATACCACAATATAGTTTGCGGTTGTCGGCAGTCCCATACCCAGAATCAGACTGATAATGGCGGTGAATAACAACATCAAAATAATGTTACCGCCTGAGATAAACTCAACAAAGTCAGTCATCACCAGACCTATGCCTGTCAGTGTGACCACGCCGACGACAATCCCTGCCGCTGCGGTGGCAACGCCAATACCTATCATGTTTCTGGCACCCGCAACGAAACCCTCTGCGAGATCAACAAATCCCTCTTTCAGCTCGGTAACAGGATCATGGGCCTGATTGAAAAATGCCATTAAGGGCCGTTGTGTGACCACAATGAACATCATAAACAGAGTCGCCCAGAATGCCGATAATCCCGGCGAGAAGCGCTCAACCATCAAACACCAGACCAAGACGACAATAGGCAGCAGGTAATAAAGACCAGAACGAACAGTTGGACCCGGATCAGGCACTTCTGATAAGTCGGCAGCGGCTGGATCTTCTACTGCCTCAGTTTTGTATTTGGCAGAATAACGAACCAAGGCAACATAACTGATGAAAATAAGGACAGCAATGATTGGACTGGCTGCATCGCCGAAGACATCTTTTGTCCAGCCAATGCCATAGTAGACGCCAAGGCTGAGCAAACAGATACCAATGACGATGACCACGAAATTCTGAAGGCTCTGCAAAAAGGTAGAGGTATGCCTGCGTGGTAGACCAGACATGCCAGCTTTACACGCCTCAAGGTGCACAATGTAGATCAGAGCAATGTATGAAATAAGGGCGGGAAGCAGGGCCGCTTTTATTACTTCGATATAAGGAATGCCCACGTACTCGACCATCAGGAAAGCAGCAGCTCCCATTATCGGTGGCGTGAGCTGACCGTTGGTTGATGCCGCAACTTCAACGGCACCCGCTTTGGTGCCCGGGAAGCCGACACGTTTCATCAAAGGGATGGTAAATGTTCCCGTAGTCACCACATTGGCGATCGATGAGCCAGAAATCAGGCCAGACAAGCCAGATGCTACGACTGCTGCTTTAGCAGGTCCGCCTCTCATATGACCGAGCAGCGAGAATGCCACTTTAATGAAATATCCCCCCGCTCCTGCACGGTCCAGTAACGCACCAAACAGTACAAACAGGAACACGAATGAGGTCGAGACCCCAAGAGCAACCCCGAATACGCCTTCGGTCGTCAGCCACATGTGAGACATGGTTTTGTTGAGGCTGGCACCCTTGTGAGCAATCACGTCAGGCATGTGTGGACCCGCGAAGGTATAAAGTAAAAAGACGGCGGCAACGACCATCAGAGGCGGGCCAAGTGCCCTTCGGGTTGCCTCTAGCAGAAGCAACATCCCGGCGACGGCAGTAATGATATCAAACTGTATTGGTGCACCTGCCCGTGTGGCAAGATCACTGTAAAACACATAGAGGTAAGAAGCTGAAAAGCTACCCACCAAGGCAAAGATCCAATCCTGTATTGGAATATGATCTCTCGGCGAGCTTTTCAGTGCCGGGTAGGCCGTGAAGGCGAGAAAAATAGCGAACGCGAGATGGATTGCCCTGGCTTCAGTATCATTCAGGGCAACAGTGAAGGGTGAGGCGTACCAAAGCTGAAAAATGGACCAGCATAAAGGGACGAACCACAGGATCCTGCCGGACAAACCTTTCGGTGATCTGGCACCGGTATCGGCCTGTGCGACGATGTCCTGTGCATCCTGAGTGGCATTGTTGTTTGTCATGGTTTGCTCCTGCTTAACCAACTCTGACTATTTTAGAGCTACATATGGTTAACTTCTGTGAGATATTGTTTTTGGGAATAAACCAGAAGTAATAAATGAACCAACCGAGTGTTGTATTATCTCAGCGGAATCGTTTCTAACTGTTTTCTTTCAATTGATTATGAGAAGAACAATCAACGGAGAGACGCTCGGATAACGCGAGATAACAGTCTATATTGCTTCTTCAATATAGACAGTTTGATCACGATTGGTAGCGAAGCATTAATGAGAAAAAAATGAAAAAGTAGCGTGAAAACGCATTTTTTGGATCAAGTACTGAATTTCAAAAAATGAAGTTAGAAATCACTTGGGTGAATAGGACAAGACAGAATTCGAAAAATAAACGATTTCACCCAACGAGTAATATCGGGATATGGCCCATACCTGCACGCAGTTAATGGCGATATAGGTGTGTTAAATATAACGAAAAAAGCTATCAACAGATGATATTAAATTGCATTATATCAATTACTTAATTTTTATTTTTTATTATCACTGCCACCTATTTCTCGATTGAATAAAGGTGATTGTCGACTTGGCTTCATGAGGTCATCAATGTGTCCAGTCGCTGATCAAGTTCATTTCATACACTGTGAATGTTTAAAATAATTTCTACTTGAACTCGCGCCATTGATGGCCTCTAAAATCTTATGTTTAGCGGAGCGATGACTTGCTAACGACTGTAGTTAAACAGCTCGCAAACCGCTTTGAACAAGGCCTCAGTAGTTGTATCTCGTGATGGTGTAATGAAAATCGTATCATCACCCGCAACCACGCCGAGGATGCCTTCTGCCTTGCCAAGTGAGTCCAAAAGGCGAGCGATAAGCTGTGCAGCTCCGGGACCAGTATGAATAACAACCAGTGCGCTGTTGTAATCAATATCCATCACCAGTTCTTTCAATGGGCTGCTGGTAGTAGGAACACCCAGCTCAACGGGCAGGCAATATACCATTTCCATTTTCGCATTGCGGGTACGAACCGCACCAAACTTGGTCAGCATGCGGGAGACTTTCGACTGGTTGATGTTTTCAAATCCCTGTGCTTTCAGGGCATCAACAATCTCGCCTTGCGAACTGAATTTTTCTTCTTTCAGAATCGCTTTGAATGCTCGAACGAGCTTGTCTTGTTTGTCTGAATTACGCATTGTCTCGATTCGGCTGTTGGTTAAAAAGGGCATTCTTGCATAATAATTCATTACGTCGCAAACCAACAGCACACTTTCTGACGAGCAAATCACTATTCAGAAGCACTTTTCCAGCTGAAAAATGCAAGTCAAATTTGAGAGGCCATGCTTATCCTGACCGGATTAGGCTTGTCGTTTCCAACGATAGACACGTATGATGCTATCACCAGTATATGTTGGGTTGGTCTCAAAACGGTTCGAATACCGATACAGAAAAGAAAAACCAACCCATGCTGGAGCTGAATTATAAAAGTTCGTAAACAAGGAGAACGAAATGAAAGTTGCTGTGATTGGCGCCGCGGGTGGCATTGGTCAAGCTTTAGCCCTGCTTCTGAAAAACCAACTACCTGCAGGTTCTGACCTGGCTCTGTACGATATTGCACCAGTAACCCCTGGCGTTGCTGTTGACCTGAGCCATATCCCTACCCCTGTTTCTATTAAAGGCTACGGCGGTGAAGATCCTACTCCGGCACTTGAAGGTGCGGATGTTGTTTTGATCTCCGCTGGTGTTGCACGTAAACCTGGCATGGATCGTTCTGATCTGTTCAATGTCAATGCAGGGATCGTTCGTTCTCTGACTGAGAAAATTGCTGATGTGTGCCCGAAAGCACTGATCGGTATCATTACCAACCCAGTGAACACCACCGTTGCGATTGCAGCAGAAGTGCTGCAAGCCAAAGGTGTGTATGACAAAAAACGTCTGTTCGGTATCACGACATTGGATGTGATTCGTTCTGAGACCTTTGTTGGTGAATTGAAAGACAAGAATCCATTAGAAGTGGAAGTGCCAGTTATTGGTGGCCACTCTGGTGTGACTATCTTACCTCTGCTATCGCAGGTTGAGGGTGTTGAGTTTACCGCTGAAGAAGTTGCAGCATTGACTCCACGTATCCAGAATGCGGGTACTGAAGTAGTTGAAGCGAAAGCAGGTGGCGGCTCAGCGACGCTGTCTATGGGTCAAGCAGCATGCCGCTTTGGTCTTGCTCTGGTTCGTGCCGCTCAGGGCGAAGAAAACGTTGTTGAATGTGCTTACGTTGAAGGTGATGGCAAATATGCTCGCTTCTTCGCACAGCCAGTTCGTCTTGGTAAAAACGGTGTTGAAGAGATCCTGGACCATGGTCCACTGAGCGATTTCGAACAGCAGGCGCTGGAAAGCATGCTGGATACACTGCGTGGCGATATTAAGCTGGGAGAAGAGTTCGTCAAGTAAACCGACGAGTTTCTTTCGCAACAAAAAAAGCGGCTCAAAGCCGCTTTTTTTTACGTTACGCCACAGTGTTATTTTTTTCTGTCGACGGCAATTCTTGCCAAAGCAATCAGTGCATCTTTGTAGTTAGATTCTGGTATAACACTCAAAGCCTGAATCGCTTTTTCGGCTTCATTTTCAGCACGTTCACGGCTATACGCTAATGATCCCGTCTGTTCCATACACTCAAGGATGGCATCCAGTTTATCAAGACCGTTCCCTTTTTCTATTGCCTCTCGGATCATGGCTGCCTGTTCCTCGGTGCCGTTAGCCATGGCATGCAGCAAGGGAAGGGTAGGCTTACCCTCGGCGAGGTCATCCCCGGTATTCTTACCCATTTCCTCGCCTTGAGACGTGTAGTCCATGACATCGTCTATCAGCTGAAACGCGGTACCGAGATAACGGCCATAGTCTTGCAGCGCTGTCTCAATGTGTTCAGGGGCGTCATTGAGGATTGCACCTATCTGAGTAGCGGCCTCAAACAGGCGGGCAGTCTTCGAATAAATCACCTGCATGTAATTTTCTTCGGTGATGTCAGGATCGTTGCAGTTCATCAGCTGCAGGACTTCGCCCTCTGCGATCACATTGGTTGCCTCGCTCATCAGGTCGAGGATCTTCAAAGATCGAAGCTCAGTCATCATCTGAAAAGAGCGGGTGTAGATATAATCACCGACCAGAACACTGGCTGCATTACCAAACATTGCATTCGCGGTAGCTTTGCCACGCCTCAAATCCGATTCATCCACCACATCGTCATGGAGTAGAGTCGCTGTGTGAATAAATTCGATAAATGCGGCGGCAGTGATGTGTTTATCACCCTGATAACCCAGCACGCGTGCTGAGATAATCGCCAGCATGGGACGGAGACGTTTGCCACCACCACTGACGATGTAAAACCCCAATTGGTTTATGAGTGCGACATCTGAATTGAGTTGAGCGAGTATTTTTGCATCCACTTTTGCCATGTCATCGGCGGTTAGCGTCTGGATAGTGTTAAAATCCATTATTAGGTCCGGTTTTATGGGGTTTTACAGTCTGACTGCTGCTATTTTGGGGTTGATCTTACACCAAATACAAGACTTCAACACGTTGTAGTTGAGCGAAAAAAAATGGGTATTATGCGCTGAGCACCTTTTCGCCAATTTTCTTCTCTTCACCCCTTGCCAGATTGTATTTATTACCGTAGAATTCGCGCCCTATTGATGAATTATATGCGCACCCCTAGCCGTTCAAATTTTGTACATTTACGGTAGGCTGTGCGGAAATGCGGAGTAAATCATGTACGCAGTTTTCCAAAGTGGTGGTAAACAACACCGAGTAAGCGAAGGCCAAACTATTCGCTTGGAAAAACTAGACGTTGAAACTGGCGCAACTGTTGAGTTTGACAACGTTCTGCTGGTAGCTAACGGAGAAGAAATCCAAGTTGGCGCACCGTTTGTTAACGGCGGCAAAGTAACTGCTGAAGTAGTTACCCACGGTCGTGGCGACAAAGTTAAAGTCGTTAAGTTCCGTCGTCGTAAGCATTCTCGTAAGCAAATGGGCCACCGTCAGTGGTTCACTGAAGTCAAAATTACTGGCATCAGCGCTTAATTTAGGAGAAGAGATAAATGGCACATAAAAAAGCTGGCGGTTCTACTCGTAACGGCCGTGATTCAGAAAGCAAACGCCTTGGTGTTAAGCGCTTCGGTGGTGAGTCTGTTCTTGCAGGTAACATCATCGTTCGTCAACGTGGTACTAAATTCCACGCGGGCACTAACGTAGGTTGCGGTAAAGACCACACTCTGTTCGCTCTGTCTGACGGCAAAGTGAAGTTCGAGATTAAAGGTCCTAAGAACCGTAAATTCGTTAGCATCGAAGCTGAGTAATCTCACTCGATACTGAATTTAGAAGCCCTGCCATTGGCAGGGCTTTTTGTTTGACTAAAGCCCAGACATTTCCTGACATGGCGATCGCCCCTCCTCAACGTTTGTTTACTTTAAACGTCTTAGGCGTGTGTGAAAGGGCATTATCAAGTTACAGCTGCGGTGTTCGTACTTATGCTGTGAATGATATGGCATTGTTGCAGGGTTCATCCAAGCGTCACAGTTATCATAAATCAGTATCTGTGAATCGCCTTTGTGTGATGAAAGTTAACCAGCAGTAGCAATTGATCCTAAGATCATTATGATCGTCGCCAACTATTCAATGCGAGATCGCTGGTCAAAGCGAAATCGCCGGGGTAGAGACCCTGAGCGGATGTTTATCCGGAAGGCCGGATGATGTTCAGCTGGCGTGGAGAAAGAAGATGAAATTTGTAGATGAAGCGGTAATACGCGTCGAAGCCGGTGACGGTGGTAACGGTACTGTCAGTTTTCGCCGTGAGAAGTATGTTCCTAAAGGTGGACCCGACGGCGGTGACGGCGGTGACGGCGGTGACGTTTATCTGCTTGCTGATGAAAACCTAAATACACTTATCGATTACCGCTTTGAGCGCTTTCACGCCGCAGTGCGTGGCGAAAATGGCCGTGGCGGTAACTGTACGGGTAAACGCGGTGACGATCTTATTCTGTCAGTACCTGTGGGTACGCGTGCGGTTGATGAAGATACTGGCGAAGTGATTGCCGATTTGACCCAACACGGCATGAAGATCATGGTCGCAAAAGGCGGTTTCCATGGTTTGGGTAATACCCGTTTCAAGTCGTCAGTTAACCGCGCGCCACGTCAGAAGACCATGGGTACCAAAGGCGAACTTCGTCACCTGCGTCTCGAGCTTCTTTTGCTGGCTGATGTAGGTATGCTTGGATTGCCAAATGCGGGTAAATCCACATTTATCCGTTCTGTTTCAGCAGCTAAGCCTAAGGTCGCCGACTACCCATTTACCACTCTGGTGCCAAGCCTGGGTGTAGTACGTGTTTCTCAGGAAAAGAGCTTTGTCGTTGCTGATATACCGGGTTTGATTGAGGGTGCTGCAGATGGTGCCGGTTTAGGTATTCGTTTCCTCAAACACCTTGAGCGTTGTCGTGTCTTGCTCCACATGATTGATTTGATGCCAGTCGATGGAACCGATCCAGTGGACAATGCCTTCACCATCATTGAAGAGCTGCAAAAGTATAGCGATAAGCTGTCAGAGAAGCCGCGTTGGTTGATCTTCAACAAGATTGATTTGATGCCAGAAGAGCAGGCTCAGGAAGAAATTGAGCGTATCCTCGATGCCCTCGGATGGGACGATAAGTACTTCTGCATTTCGGCGATCAACAAGAAAAACATTCAGCCGCTCACTTATGAGTTGATGGAATTCATTGATTCTCTGCCAGCAGAACTCGTTGAAGAACAGCAAGAAGAAGACAAGGTTGAGTTCAAGTGGGATGATTACCACGAAGAACAAATCAAGAAGCATGCTGTTGAAGATGACGACGATGATGATTGGGACGACTGGAATGAAGACGACTATGATGTAGAGATTATCTACAAACCTTAATTTTTATCCCGTCAAAAAAACGCCTTATGGCGGTTTTTTATTGCCATCAATCCCGTCATACTTCGGGGTAATTTGCTATCATCCCAAATGCTTACAGGTATTCAGGAAAAGAAAATAAATGAAGATCAGTATGATCGCCGCAATGGCAAAAGACAGAATTATAGGAAAAGACAATGCCATGCCGTGGCATTTACCCGCAGACTTCCGTTGGTTTAAAGCGCAGACCATGGGGAAACCTGTGATCATGGGACGTAAGACCTATGAATCTATTGGACGTCCTCTGCCCGGGCGAAGAAATCTGGTGATCACCCGCGATCCTGTTTGGCAAGCTGAGGGGGTAGAGGTGATGAACAGCATTGATACTGCTCTGAATGCGGTTGAAGGGGTCGAAGAGGCTGTGATCATCGGCGGCGGTTCAATTTATGATGCCTGTCTTCCCAAATCTGTCCGTTTATATCTTACCTTTATTGATGCCGAGCTGGATGGAGATACGCGTTTTCCGGAGTGGGGAGACAGCTGGACAGAGTCTCATTCTGAAACATTTAGCGCAGATGATAAAAATAAGTACAACATGCAGTTTGTGATACTCGATAGAAACTAAGCGGATAAAAGGGAACAGAAAAAGCATTACCCCTTCTTCTGTTCCGTAGCTTTCTTGCCTCGGAAATTAGCTTGAATGAACCGGGCAGGAGACAGTGAACACTTTTTTATCTTCCCACCTCAGCATGGTGAGACTGCCACCCCAGACGCAACCAGTATCGAGGCCGATAAGATTATCTTCTATGACGCCACCGAGGGCTGCCCAGTGCCCGAACACCAACGCCTCCTTGATCTTCTTTTTGCGCTTAAGGCTGAACCATGGTTTTAGCGGTCCCTCCTCAGTCAACTGAGACGGTGGATATTTGCAGGCCATATCCAATGCGCCAGTACTGTCACAATATCTCATTCGAGTAAATGCATTAATAATAAAGCGATAACGATCTAGCCCTTGAAGTGCCGGATCCCACTGATCTGGCTGGTTGGCGTACATATTCTCAAGTAACCAAAGATAATCGTCACCCTGAAGAATAGCTTCTACCTCAGTGGCACAATTTTTTGCCGTATTCAGCCCCCATTGTGGTGGAATACCAGCATGTGTCATCACAAAACCAGGTGTTTTACCTGATGGTTTATCATAATGAATTAACAGTGGTTGGTGTCTTAACCATGTCAGTAACTCATCTCTGTCTGGAGCTGAGAAGATTGGCGATGTTTTATCCTGACGCTTGCCTTTCATCAAGCCATTGGCAACTGACAACAAATGAAGATCATGATTGCCGAGCACAGTATGGGCGTGGGAGCCCATACCATGGATAAGACGAAGGACTTCGAGTGATTGAGGTCCCCGAGCGACAAGATCACCCGCTAAATAAAGGTGATCTTCTTTTAGATTGAAACTGACAAGTTCAAGCAGATCACATAAATCCCCGAAGCACCCCTGAATGTCACCGACAAGGTAGGTTGCCATTGATATGTGTCCTGCTAGTGAAGAATGTTTGGCATGGCAAGTCTGAACGGTGAAATTTCAACTTCAAACTCGTCATCGTCAATAGTCTGCATACCATAAGTGCCCTGCATGACACCAACAGGCGTCTCCAGAACAGTGCCACTCGTATAGGTATACTGGTCTCCGGCAACAATTATGGGCTGCTCACCGACGACTCCTTCGCCCTCTATGACCAGTTTTTTACCATTGGCATCCGTGATCAGCCACTTACGGCGGCGCAGTTGTGCGTCGATGTCGCCGTTATTTTCAATGGTAATGGTGTAAGAGAAAACATACCTCTGTTTGTCTGGTTCAGATTGTTCCTCAACATAATGAGTCACCACCCGAACCGTAAAGTGAGCTTTTACCAATCCTTGCAAGCGATAAATCCTTATTGGCTGTTGTGATTCTCGTCCAGCCAGTTTGCCATTGCCACAAATTGTGCCAAGGTCAGGTTTTCTGGACGCATGGTTGGGTTGATACCCAAAGATTCCAGTGTATCGCCGTCAATAAGCGCTTTGTAACAGTTTCGTACAGTTTTGCGCCGTTGGTTGAATCCATCACGACAAACGCGATCCAGCCACTTCATGTTATTGACAGGATGAGGCAATGTTTTGTGTGGGATCAGACGAACAACCGCAGAATCGACCTTTGGTGCAGGCTTAAACGCGCTTGGCGGCACTTCCAAAACAGGTACGACTTTGCAGTAGTACTGAGCCATAACTGTCAGGCGGCCATAAGCCTTGGTACCCGGACCTGCGGCAAGGCGGTTTACCACCTCTTTTTGCAGCATAAAGTGCATATCTTGAACAGCACCGGCAAAACTGAACAGGTGGAACATCAACGGGGTCGATACGTTATACGGCAGGTTGCCAAAAATACGTAACGGGTTTTGCTCGGATGACAACGATGCAAAGTCAAACTTCATTGCATCGCCTTGATAAATGTTCAGCTTATGTGAGAGCTCTGGATGATGGCGGAGACGCTCAGCCAGATCCCGGTCAAGCTCTACAACATTTAGCTTATCGGTTTCACGGGCCACTGGCTCAGTCAGTGCACCCAGACCTGGGCCAATTTCAACCAGATTTTGGCCTGGAAGTGGGTTAATGGCAGAAACTATCCCATCGATGATGTACGGGTCGTTAAGGAAATTCTGACCAAAGCGTTTTCTGGCCCTATGGCCTAAATGGACGTTGTCGCTCATGCTTTCTTATCTACTAACTCAATGGCGTGGGATAGCGCGGTCCGAAGGCTTCCTGTGTCCGCCGTTCCGGTACCCGCTAAATCCAATGCGGTACCATGATCTACTGAAGTACGAATAAAAGGCAGACCAAGTGTGATATTGACTGACTTTCCAAATCCTTTGAATTTTAACACAGGGAGTCCCTGATCGTGATACATGGCAAGCACTGCATCAGCATCATTGAGGTATTTGTCTTGAAACAGAGTATCTGCAGGAAGTGGACCAACCAAATCCATTCCTTGTTCACGCAACTCGTCCATGGTTGGGATCATGATGTCGAGTTCTTCGCGACCCAGACAACCATCTTCACCAGCATGTGGGTTCAGTCCACAAACGTATATTCGCGGTTTAGCAATACCAAACTTGGTTTTTAGATCATCATTTAGGATGTTGATAACCTGCACCAATCTTTCACTGGTAATGGCTTTTGCTACATAGGCCAAAGGAATATGGGTTGTAACAAGCGCAACGCGCAGCCCCTCTGTTGCAAGCATCATCACGACTTGTGGCACGTTTGCCTGATGAGCAAAAAACTCTGTATGGCCGCTGAATGATACTCCTGAGCGATTGATCACTCCTTTATGAACCGGGCCTGTGACTACTGCAGCGAATTCTCCCTGCATATTACCCTCTGCTGCCCGTGTGAGAGTGTTGAGAACATAACGGCCATTTCGCTCGTTAAGCTCTCCTGCAATCACATTGGCTTCCAATGGTTCATCAGCCACAAACAAACAACCGGGCTGATGAGGCTCAGGTGCAGTATCCGGCTGGTAACCTTTCAGTGTCACATTGAGCCCAAGTAATGCTGCCCTTTCAGCAAGCATCTGTTTGTTGGCACACACCACAATCTGGTGATGACAGACTTCATCAGCCAGTGCGAGCACCAGGTCCGGGCCAATACCAGCAGGCTCGCCCGGTGTAATGGCAATGCGTTGTATCTTGTTATGGTTAGCGTTCATCAGACTGTTCATTAATATTTTCTATATACGCCGCAGCGCGTAACTCCTGTAGCCATGCCTGAACTTCATCGTTGAACTTTCGTCTGAACAGTATGTTAGCTGCACGATTCTTAGCTGCATCGTCGGTTCGGTCGGCAATCCGTTTATCAATCAGTTTTATGACGTGCCAGCCATAAATCGTTTTAAATGGTTCACTGATTTGTCCTACTTTCAGCTGCTCAAGTTGTTCCTTGAAGTCTGATGTGTAGGTATCAGATGTCTGCCAGTCCAGTAGGCCACCATTGGCAGATGATCCTGTATCCTCACTATATTCCTGTGCGATGTCAGCGAATGATCGTTTGCCAGTGCGAACATCTCTCATCAGATCCATCAATTGTTTTTTAGCACCTGTGTCACTGAGAATGACTGAAGGTTTTATTAGTATATGTCTTGCCTTGAACTCAGTGACAGCAACGGTTTTCTGTCCTTTCACATCATCAATCTTAATGAAATGAAACCCGACACCACTTCGGAACGGACCAATGATTTCGCCTTTTTTATGGTTTGCTATTTGGTCAGCAAAGAGTGTTGGCATTTCTTCAAGACGAAGCCATCCCCAGTCGCCACCTTCAAGTGCTCGACGACCCTTTGAATACGCCAATGCCATTGAAGAGAAATCAGCGCCTTCCTTAAGCTTCTTTTCAATAGCGCGAACAAGGTACGCCGTTTTGTTTTTCTCTTCTGCTGTTGCCGCTTCTTTCAGTGGTAGCTGAATATGTGAGAACTTATACTGTATATTTTGCTGTTCACGGGCATTCAGTGCAGTACTAAGTGCATCAATTTCCTGAGGTAATATGTTGATTCGACGGCGAACCTGAGCCGTACGTGCCTCACTGGCAGCCATTTGTTGTCGAATCTCCTCGCGATAATCGGCCCAGCTCAGTCGGTAGTCGATTAATTTTTTTCGTAATTGCTGGACCGTCAGACCATCTTCTTTCGCAATCCGGGTAATAGCTTGGTCAAGACGTATATCTCCAACTCTGATCCCAAGACGCTCGGCCTGTTGCAACTGAAGCTTTTCGTCAATCAGATCGTTAAGGATTTGTGCATTGAGTATTTCTTCAGAAGGCAGCTTGTCGGTGCTGCCGTCAGCTCTGAAGATCACCAGTTTGCGCATGATATCGATGTCACTTCTCAGTATCACATCTTCATTGACGACGGTGACGACACGATCAAGTTCGCTCGGTACCGCAAAAGATGGGGCGGCGCTGAGAGCGAGCAGCAGTGCTGCTGTAATTTGGGTCCATTTCTTCATTGAGGATTCCAATATCTAACTATATTCAGTTTTTCAAACCATACGGGTTGTAGTAACCCAATGCACTCTTGGTGTTGTCGCTAAAGCCAAAGCCCGCATTGGCGCCTAGTCCAAGGAGGCTGAACGACAGTGAGACACCACTGTCAAATTTAGGTTCCTGTGAGATATTACCCCTGCTGAGCAGATATTCACTGTAAGTCAGTCCCAGCTGCCAGCAGGCATCTCGGTAAACAAGTCCAACCTGATTTTCCAGTTTAATGTCTTGGGTCAGGTCGTGGAAATACTGTCCCTGAAGACTGAATCTATCTGTAATGGGTATGCCTGCAATAAGGCCGACCTGAGAAATACCGTCTTCTGTGATACTGTCGATTGACCCGTTTCTCAGCGTTGAAGCAATGTAGTCTTTGCTGACAAAGCGATAACTGGCCTGAGTGAAAAAGCTACCGTTGCGGTACTCAGCGAGGCTGTTTGCGAACTGTAATTTACTGATATTGTTGTCATATTCCATTGAGCCTTTCAGGAACCAATGATCAGCGACGTTAATTTCTGTTTCCAGTGCCCAGGCTGAATAATTAACCCGCGCTTCGCCGGAACCAAAGGGGCGATCGACATAAAAGATCTGGCCGACAGAAAGGTTAAACCTCTCTTTTAATGCGTCATCGTAAAATCGGGTTGAAGCGCCAAGCGTAAACTGATTCGCAGAGTTAATGTAGTCAATATTACTGTATTGGTTGGTTCGGAATAGCCCATAGTAGTCAGTTTGCAGCCTAACCGTGTCGTAACCACCACCTTTGTAGGACACAGGATTATAGATCTGACTTTGATCAACATCTTTAACGTATAAATACTGAATGCGAGGTTCTAGTGTCTGTAGATAATTGGTTCCCCAAAGCGGTTGCTCACGCTCAAGGATGATCGTGCTGTTGAGGCGAACGACAGGTACAGAGCGGGTGGTATGTGATCCAAGTGTTGAGCGGATATCATTCGACAGCGTGCTGCTCACATCCTGCTCGTAGTAGGTATACAAAAGCTTAGCTTCGGCCGACGCCTGCAGCCAAGGCAAGTTGTAAGGCAGAGTCAATGTCGGTTCAATATGAAGACGCGTCGCATCAGGTTTTGATTCAGTATCGGTTTCAAAGCGACTGATTTGACTGGGTACCGTAAAAGACATGTTTCCCGGTAAATTAGGGCCGTAATAGTTAAGCGCCAACTGCGGCATTAATCGATACACAGTTGAATTTTTTGTTAACGGCTGGAAGTCCCGTACTTTCAGGTGTGCGTCCCAGCTGTCCTCACGGTAAGCCACTTCAGCAGTCTGCAGCAGGTTACTATCCTCTCTTTTACCCACTTGGGAGTCGGTATGACGACTGAAGTAGGTGATGTCACTGACACGGCTGTAATCTAAATCATAAAGCCAGTGATCCTGAACACCACTATGACGCCAGTTTATCCCCCAGCTATCTTCCACTCCCGGATACTCGCGGTCTTCGGGCATGTATTCCGTTATGATCGAGCCGTTGCCCGGTCGGACCAGGTAATTGAATTCTGTTGTTAGCTGAGTACCACGATTAGACATCAGCTTTGGTGTAAACAACATATCGGCTTGCGGATGGATGTTCCAATAAAATGGCGTTTGTACCGAAATACCGTCTTTCTCGTCGAGAAAGCCAATAGTCGGATACAAAAATCCGGTCAGGCGTCCATCTTCAACAGGCACTCGAAGATAGGGTAGATAAAAAACTGGGGTATTAAGTATCTGAAAACTGGTGCCGTACATGTCCGCAAAGATATCGTCATCTTTTTTCTCTATGCGTTTGGCACCGAACCGCCAACTCTTATTTTCTTCAGGACAGGTGGTATATGTTCCATCGTCCAATTGGTAAAAAGTAGTGCCGTTTTTGAAGACTTTCTTTGCCTCACCGCGCCCTGACTGACAAAGTAGACGATACTTCGCATTTTCGACATAAGTGTCCTGATTTGTCAGATTTGATTGTATACGGTCACTTTGGATCAACATTTCACCATCATTGAAGATAACATTACCTTCAGCGGTTACTTGCCTTTCCCCCGGGGTGGTCAGCACCATAGTGTCAGACTCTAGGGTTCTGTGCCCCTGTCTGACAATGACATCTCCCTCGTAGGTGATTTTTTCCTTGTCACCGGCAGTACTTGACGCATTGATAGTGATTGGCAGCGTATTGATATCGTCCGCGTTTTTATTCTTTGCCACTGCGCATGGGTATGCCTGTTTATGGCATTTTTCATCAGAAGTGATCAGGCTCGGATCTATGCTGGTAGTATCTGTATCAGCAAAAGCCGGGCTATGAACGAATAGCATGGCAATAGCTGGGAGAAAAATACGGGCGGTATATGGCATTGAACAGTACAATCCTGTGTTTATTTTGCAGCCTTGATATACTTTTAAGGCGCTGCTTTCGGCACGTTTTCGCTAAAAATGTTAGCTATGATAATGCAATTTACACTCAACAGCACCCGTAACCTGCCTGAAGTCAGAGTGAAACGGGTAAAACTTAACGGATAGAGATAGATCAGATGTCTGTATGGGGAAAATTAGTTGGCGCGTCATTTGGTTTCCTTTTAGGCCATCTTCCGGGTCTGCTTTTAGGCAGCTTTCTAGGACATAAGTTCGATCAAAAGCGGCAAAAAGAGATGTACGAGGGAGCCCGTTGGGGTTCTCAGGGAGCCGAGCAACGGGAACAAGGGTATTTTTATGCCACATTTGCTGTCATGGGGCATATTGCCAAGGCGAAAGGGCAGGTCACAGAGAACGAGATTCGCGTTGCTACAAAACTAATGGATCGTATGGAATTGCACGGCGAGTCAAGGCAGCAGGCGCAGAATGCCTTCCGCGAAGGTAAGGACATGCAATTTCCGTTGGAAGAAGTGCTGTGGAGAGTGCGCAGAGAGCAGTCTGGTCGCTTTGATCTCCTGCAATTTTTTCTTGAAGTGCAAATACAGGCAGCCTGTGCAGATGGAAACCTTCATCCTAACGAACTGCAGGTGCTTCATGTTGTAGCCAGCAGACTGGGTTTCTCCCGGCGTCAATTGGAACAGCGCCTTGCCATGCAGCATGCCAGCTACCGTTTTCACGAACACAGCACCAAATATGACAAACACAGTAGCCACTGGCGGACCCGAGACCTGAGAGACAGAATATCGGGTGCCTGCGAGTTGCTGGGCGTCTCCCCTGACGCGTCAGCGAAAGAGCTCAAGAAAGCTTACCGCAAGCTGATGAACGAGCACCATCCAGATAAGTTGGTCGCTAAAGGCTTACCTGCCTCCATGATGGAAATTGCCAAGCAAAAAGCACAGGATATTCAGGCTGCCTACGATCTGATCCGGAAAGAAAAAGGGTTCACCTGACAGCCCAAGTAATAGTTTGCTTGTTAGAGCAGGTTTTGCGGCTTTCCACTTTTGAAGGCCTCTATGTTTTGTGTTAACTGGTCAGCCAGTGCCTGAAGGGAAGAATCTGAACCCCATGCTACGTGTGGGGTCAGTAACAAATTAGGTAAGCCAGCATGCGCCACCAATGGATTTGATATTGTGGCAGGCTCTTCGGTAAATACATCTATTCCGGCCGCAGCAATCGTCCCGCTTTTCAGTGCATTCACCAGCGCATGTTCATCGACAAGCCCTCCTCTTCCAGCGTTAATCACGATTGCCTCTGGTTTCATCATCGCGAGCTCAGGTTGACCAATCAGATGATGTGTTTGCTCATTGAGTGGACAATGCAGCGAAATGGCATCTGCGACTGAAAGAACGGTCTCAAAAGGAGTGTAGCCAGGTCTGCAATCACCAGCCCCCTTGTGCTCTGCGAACAGTACGTTGATGCCGACGGCCTCAGCAAGTGCAGCGACGCCTTTACCAAGACTGCCCTTTCCGAAGATGCCAAGTGTTGAGCCAGCAATATCTCCAATGGGGTGAGTGAAAAAGCAAAACTGCCCTTTTTCCTGCCAGACATCGTTTTGAATATCCCGCTGATAAGCACAAAGGCTACGCCGAAGGCTGAACAACATCGCTATCACATGCTCGGGTACAGACCGGGTGGCATACCCTCGGATATTGCAGACAGGAAGCTGATTGGCATGGCACCAGGAAAGATCGACATTGTTATATCCTGTTGCTGCAACGGCGATTAATTTAAGCGATGGCAATCGGGGCAGCATCGTTTTATCAAGAATCACTTTATTAGTGACGACGATAGTGGCGTCTTTTAGCCGTTCCTCAATCTCATCGGGCGAGGTCGACGGGTAACTCGTCCAACGATGAGGAAAGTGTGGGGCAGGTATCTTGATATGATCTGGAATAGTCTCCCGATCGAGAAAGACAATATGTTCCATGGCAGGCAACTCCTTTTTCCTGCCACTTTACGGTTACCAAGGTGGTAATTACAACTCCAGCGGGGTTGCGGCTAATCCACGTGTGATCAACATATCTTTTGGTGCGGCCGGATAAAAGTCACAAGGCGCGCAAAGATGCATGGATTGATTGGTGGCCGGATGCAAAAAGCTCAGCTCAGCGGCATGAAGCTGAAGGCGAGGCGAATAACGGAGGGCCTGAGGGTGTGCGTAAAACTCATCACCGACGATAGGGTGCTCCATTGCCAACATATGAACCCGCAGCTGGTGCGAGCGGCCAGTGATGGGCAGTAGACGGACCAGGCTGGTTTTTTTCTCTCGCTTCACCACTTCGAAGCCGGTCTGAGAAGGTTTACCAGTCTCAAAGCATACTTTTTGCCTCGGGCGGTTGGGCCAGTCGCATATCAGGGGAAGGTCGATTTCCCCCTGGTCATTGTCAGGGTGTCCCCATACCCGCGCGTAATAGAGCTTATGAGTCACTCTCTCACGGAATTGGGCTTTCAGGTGACGCTCAGCTTCTTTGTGTTTGGCAAACACGATCAGGCCGGATGTTGACATGTCCAGTCGATGCACAAGCTCTGCGTCAGGGAAGTCTTTTTTAATCCGAGACCAGGCGCTGTCGTAATGTGCAGGGTCCCTTCCGGGATTTGTCAGCAGGCCACTGGGTTTGTTGATGGCGATAATATCGTCATCCTGATAAATCACATCCAGCCAGGGGGAGGTCGGTGGACGGTATACGAATTCGTTGTTCATAATCTTGCTCAAAAAACAGTCGGCGCAAGTTTAACACGCTATATACGACAAGGCACTGCCGTAGAGTTTATGAACCCTAGACAGTGCCTCTTTGGTCAGTTCGATTTACTGATGACTGACGATCACCACGCGCAGCGCGTCGAGACGAAGCTGTGCCTGACCGATATAGTTACGCAACTCAGCCATCTGATTTTCCAGTGTCTCCAGCTCTTCATCGCGGATGTTTGGATTGACAGCCTTCAATGCCTGCAGTCGGTCTAATTCTGCGCGCAGGCTATGCGTCATTTCTTCCGCTGCGTCTGCTTTAACCGTCTCCAGTTCTTTTTCCGCCTGCGTGTCTGCTACTTCAATCAAGCTGTGGATCTGGGTCTGGACTGAGGTCACCAGTTTACTGCTCAGATGGCGATTAACTGGACTCAATTGACGGTGGAACCCTTCAAAGGCGACGTTTTCAGCAAGGTTATTGCCTTTTGCATCTAACAGCACCCTGACTGGGGTGGCAGGTAAGAAGCGATGAATACCCGAAGATTTCGGTGCCTGAGCATCAATCACGTACAGGAGCTCAAGGAAAAGAGTACCGACTGGCATAGCCTTGCTCTTCAGCAGAGAAACTGCCGTCGTACCAACATCTTCACTCAACAGCAGGTCAATGCCACCTTGAATCATTGGGTGCTCCCAGCTGATCAGGTGCAAATCTTCACGTGACAGCGCGGTATCGCGATCAAAAGTGATTGTGCAGCCTTCAGCAGGCAGACCTGGATAGCTTGGCACCAGCATATGCTCTGACGGGGTTACGACAATCGCATTTTCCCCTTTGTCGTCCTGATTGAGTCCAATGGTGTCAAACAGCCCTAGCGCAAAGGTGACCAAGTTGGTATCTCCGTCTTTTGCGGCGATTTGCTCTACCAAGTCTTGTGCGCCTTTACCACCGTTGGAATGCATTTCAAGCAATCGGTCACGTCCCTGCTCCAGTGCGGCCTTCAGCTCATGGTGCATGGCAGAACTGGTTTCAATAAGATTATCCAGTGCTTCCCCATCGGACTCACCGTTTGCCAGCATCTCGATGAGATCACTGCGGACATGTTCGAATACCGCACGGCCGGTTGGGCAGGTTTCCTCAAATGCATTAAGGCCTGTGTTATACCAACGCGCCAGCAGAGCCTGAGAAGTTCCTTCCATGTAAGGAACATGGATCTCGATATCACGCTGTTGGCCGATGCGGTCGAGACGACCGATGCGTTGCTCCAGTAGATCCGGATTGATCGGCAGGTCAAACATCACCAATTGATTGCTGAACTGGAAGTTGCGGCCTTCAGAACCGATTTCAGAACAGATCAGGACCTGAGCACCGCCCTCGTCCTGCGCAAAATAGGCTGCCGCCTTGTCACGTTCAAGAATGGACATACCTTCGTGGAACACAGTCCCCCGGATCCCCTCACGCTCGCGGAGGGCCTGTTCAAGGCTGAGTGCCGTCTGGGCGCGTGAACAAATCACCAGTACTTTCTCGTTACGGTGAGATTTAAGCAGGTTCAGCAACCAGTCAATTCGCGGGTCAAATCCCCACCATGAAGCATCTTCACCTTCAAATTGCTGGTAAATATCTTCAGGGTAAAGCCATTGAAGCGCTTTCTCCTCGGCAGACTTACCACGGCTCATCATACCAGCAACGCGCATTGCTGTGGTGTACTGACTGGGGATTGTCAGCGGGTACAGATTGAGGTGTCTGTCCGGGAAGCCCTTTATGGCTGAACGCGTGTTTCGGAACAGCACCCGGCCGGTGCCGTGTCTGTCCATCAGGTTATCAATTAACTCATGGCGAGCATCTTGACGTTGCTCCTCATCCAGATCACGGGCCTCAATGATCCGCAGCAGTGGTTCAACGTCCTGCTCGGAGAGCAGTTCAGTAATACTGTTTTTGGCGTCATTGGTGAGCGGTGAGTCAGCAAAAAGCTGACTGACTGCATCCGCTACCGGCGCATACTGACGTTCTTCTTCAACGAATGCCTCATAGTCGTAGAAACGGTCCGGATCGAGCAGACGCAGGCGGGCAAAATGGCTCTCGTGGCCGAGTTGCTCCGGTGTTGCGGTCAGTAGCAACACGCCCGGAGTATTTTCAGCAATCGCTTCGATAACCTGATACTCACGGCTTGGCTTTTCCTGATTCCACTCAAGATGGTGTGCTTCATCGACAACCAGCAGATCCCAGCTGCCTTCAGCAGCCTGCTCAAAGCGTTTACGGCTTTTACGCAGGAAATCCAATGAACACAGCACCAACTGTGCAGTGTCAAAGGGGTTTTCTGCATCAGCAAAAGCTTCTACGCAGCGCTCTTCATCGAAAATAGAAAAATGAAGATTAAAGCGACGCAACATCTCAACCAGCCACTGGTGCTGGAGTGTTTCAGGAACCACGATCAATACGCGCTCTGCTCTGCCTGACAGCACCTGCTGGTGGATGATCATACCGGCTTCAATGGTTTTACCCAGTCCAACCTCATCTGCTAGCAATACTCGGGGGGCGTGGCGGCGGCCTACTTCATGAGCGACAAAAAGCTGATGCGGGATTAAGCCTGCACGCATACCGCAAAGGCCACGTAATGGACTACGTAGTTGCTCGTACTGGTTCTTCAGGGCACGGTAACGCAGCGCAAAACGATCCATTCTGTCGATTTGACCCGCGAATAATTTATCCTGCGGTTTACTGAATCTGAGGTGATGATTCAGCATAATCTCACGCAGAGAATAGTCCTCTTCTTCCGTATCCTGACGTGTCCCTATGTATGTCAGCACTCCTTGCTCTTCAACGACGTTTTCGACGGTAAGCGACCAGCCTTCGTGGCTTTCAATTACGTCTCCCTTGTTAAACATTACCCGGGTGATTGGAGCATCACTTCGGGCATAAAGACGGTTTTCTTCACAGGCTGGGAACATCAGGGTAACGGTGCGCGCATCAAGCGCAACAACTGTCCCCAGTCCCAGATCGCTTTCAGTATCACTGATCCAACGTTGTCCTAGAGCGTAAGGCATAATTCGGTGAAACCTCTGTTAAAAGCTGGCACTGAGCAAAATAGGGTGCCAAGAATGCATAGTGACTAGTGCATGCCTGCCTGAGAAATACAGTGTAGGCCATGACGGGCACTCAGAAAAATGGTCAGATATGGTACTTGAACTTGTGAAAAGGGTCACGGTTAATGTGGTGAATCAAGAGCATGTCACAAGAGAGTAACAAAATTTACGTTCTACTATGGGTATGACGCCAAATATGTCTTAGGATTAAGATAAGCGGTGAAAACCCGCTAGCCTTAGCAACCAAGGAGGTGCCTATGGGCGATGGTGACCGAAAATTCTTTGTACTGGATACCAATATCCTGCTCCACGAACCTTTCGCAATTTATTCCTTTCAAGAACACGACGTGGTCATTCCTATGACCGTATTAGAAGAACTAGATCGCATCAAAGACAGCAAACGTGATATAGCGCGTGATGCCCGTGTTGCGATCCGTGCACTGGAGGACATATTTAAGGACGCGACACCCGACCAAATCACTAAGGGGATGAAAGTCGGTAAAGAGGGGGGAACCGGCACAGTTTCAATTCTTGCCGATTTCGAAATCAAAGAAACGGTCCAGGCTTTTGCTGACAAGGCAGGAGATAACCGGATACTCAATGCCGTCCTGTATTTACAGACCAAACGCTCGCCACGCAAAGTGGTTCTGGTGACCAAAGACATCAACATGCGTCTTCGGGCAAAAGGTGCTGGCGTGAGGTTTGTTGAGGATTACCGTTCCGACCAACTCATTGACGACGTCAGCCTTTTGTCTAAAGGTTTTCAGGTCTTCAAGGGGGGATTCTGGGATCAGGTGGTTGCCTGTGAAACAGAAAACAGCGGGCGCACCACACTGCATACCCTACCTCGTGACCAAATAGCAAATACCTACATTAACCAGTATGTGCTGGATGAAGGTGAAGAATTTGCGGGGCGGGTTGTATCTATTACTGACAGCGAGTTGCAACTTAAGGACATCAGCAGGGAGCGTCTGATGCACCGTGAAGCCTGGGGGATCAGGCCGAAAAATATCTATCAGGGGATGGCACTGGATGCATTGCTCGACCCGAGTATTGATCTGGCTATTCTCACCGGCCCTGCAGGATGTGGTAAAACGATTCTTGCGATGGCTGCGGCGCTGGAACAGGTGGTTGAAAAGGGGATGTATGACAAGATCATTGTGACTCGGAATACGCCAGAAATCGCCGAATCTATTGGTTTTCTGCCCGGTACAGAAGAAGAGAAAATGATGCCTTGGCTTGGGGCTGTGACCGATACACTGGAAGCACTCCATAAAAATGATGAGTGCGCAGATGGTTCGATGCGTTACATCATGGAAAAAGCCAACATCCAGTTTAAATCTATTAACTTTATGCGCGGTCGCTCAATTCAGAATGCCTTTGTTATTTTGGATGAGTGTCAAAACCTCACAGCATCACAACTGAAAACCATCATTACTCGCTGTGGCGAAGGAACCAAACTGGTCTGCTCCGGTAACCTTGCGCAGATTGACAGTCCTTATCTGACCCCGGTGACATCCGGATTGACGTATATCGTAGAACGTTTCAAGAATTTTGAGGGAAGCGCCAGTGTCTATCTCAATGGCGTCGTGCGCAGCCGACTTGCGGAGTTTGCTGAAGAAAATCTCTGACAGCGATGTGCCAAATGGCAAAGGGCTGGTGAAAACCAGCCCTTTTTCCTTTTTAGCTCGTTACCGTTACCACGGAAGCTCAGTATCCAGATGCCGATGGCCATCAATACCTGCGCTGAGATTATTTACTCTCTCTGCCTTGTGCTGCCGCATCCTTTTCAATGCAGTGTTAACCAGTGCGCTGCCCTCATCACCGTCTTCCGGGTAGTGAGCAAAGCTATAGCAGAAACTGAGTGGCAGTACCTGCTGATTAAGAGACAGCGGGATCGACGGCAATGACCGACGTAACTTGTCTATCCGCTTAATTGCAAGGTTACGGTCACAGTAGTCAAACAAAATTGCAAACTCCCCACCGCCCAGTCGCGCAATCACGGCTTTGCTTGAAAGCTGTCCACGAAGCTGGGAAATCAAGTGTTTAATGGCGATGTCTCCCACCTGATGACCACACTCGGCATTGAGTTGGCCGAGATTATCCAAATCCAACACCGCTATTGAGTATGGGGATGGACTAAAGCGTTTCTCATTAAGCACATTGTAAAAGGCGTCCCGGTTGAGGGTACCTGTCAGGCGATCTAACTGCGTCACCTGTTCTAATTTTGCCGACGAGGTTGCCAATGCTTTCAGGGCATTTTTAAGGTCCTGAGATTTTCTTCTCAGCACCATAGGTATGATAGACACGACAGCAATGAACAAAATCGATACTGAAATCAGTGGCCATTTTAATTTTGAACCTTGCACAGCACTTTCTTCCAGTCCGGGAATGTCATCGAACCATTTATGGTAAAGCGCATCCACTTCCTTATCGGTAATATTTTCCAGACCCTTTTCAATCGCTGGCATTTGTCGGGCATTCTGTCTGCTCACCGCAAAATGGATTGAGAAGCTATACAACTTTTTGCGTGGCGTAAAAGTGCCCTGGCGGTCGTTTTTATACAAACCGTAAAGCGTGGTATTGAGGTCATCGATAAAGACATCAATATCACCGCGATAGGCCGCTTCATTTAACCCGCCAAAGGTGTCATAGCGACGGATACTTTCTGAGGGCAGGCGAGTGGTCAAAAATTCATCTTTCACACTGGCTGTCACAGAGCCGACTTTCAGATCACTGAGATGTGAGAGTGCGGTATCGTTAAGTTCGCGTTTGGCAAAAAGGTACACATCGTATTTTTGCAGTGGCAGTTCCCGCGAAAAGTAAAGATACTTTGCACGGTTACTGGTGTAACCCAGCCCACCATGGATCACTGTCGTGTCTGTACTTGCAAGGGCAATCGATGCAGGCCAGTTCATTAACTGGAATTTTATCTCTACGTGATTCTTCTCGCCGTATAGCTTCCAGAAATCTACCATTATCCCATCGGGTTCACCTTCACTGTTGATAAAGGAAAAGGGTTCCCAGGTCGATGAGCCTGTGACGATTAACTGCTTTGGAAGGGCTGCTGCGCAACTTGAGTACAGCAGGGTAAAAACAACCGCAATAAGCAGAGCAGATTTTTTAATGAGGTACATATATCCTAAACAAAAAAGGCTAAAGACGACTAAAAGTGCGAACAGCATCACACTATTATACGTCTGGTACTACCTCTCAGCAAAGACATAATTGAATATTTTATGCGCCGATTTTATGACGCTAAACGTGATAATTGTCAAAAGAGTTCGACATCATCTTCGGGGATCATTTCAACAATGTCTCCCGATGCAAGGAGATCGTCGTAGAAACAAATTCGGTTACGACCAAACTCTTTCGCTTTATACAGTGCTTGGTCGGCAAACCCCAATACTGTGATTGCGTTTAACTCGCTTTCATTGATGGAGGCTGCGCCTAATGACACAGTGACATCCTTGACTGCTCCGTAATCCCTCGCACAGACCAAACTCAGGAAACCGTTCAGCAGAGCTTCGACCTCTGCACGCGGTCTGGCGTGAAGTATGACTACGAACTCGTCGCCTCCGTAGCGGAACAGAATGTCGTCATCATCAAAATGCGCCTTCATGATCGCAGTGATCAGAAGGATTACCTCGTCCCCGAATACGTGACCATAGTTGTCGTTTATGCGTTTAAAATGGTCAATATCAAAAATACATACCCAATGGTCGCCATTCTGCGCGATATCCGTGCTCTGAATCAGATAACGATCCAATAAGAGGTCTATCTTACTGGTCAACACTTTGCGGTTGTAAAGACCCGTTAGACCGTCACGCTCACTGGCAGAGATGATCTTCTGGTAGTTTTCGTAGACCTTGGCCAGGCCTTCGACAAGGTGGATATCATCGCCCTGTAGCTTTGCACATTTACAAAACACAACTGCGCTGATTGCTTCATCAGTTTCGCCTGCATGGATGGGAACAGCGACCATAGCCTGCAGATCTTTCGGGCTATATTCGACCACGTTGTCACCACAGCTTATGCAGTTTCTCAGCACCCGTTCAATAGCATCCTTTTCATCCTCGTACAGAAAGATGTCAGAACTGGCGAGCACCATAAACTCAGGGGATGAATCTCGGTTGTAATCCAACACTAATACTTGTTCCGCAGGGGTTAACTGAAGGACTGTGGTTATGAGACTTTCGGTAATAGTATCAGTTTCGGTCTGCGCAGTTATGTCAACGACGGAATCAAGCACATCAATGTTGGTTACGCTCACAAGCACATCTCTCTTTTGGGAAAAGTCTTAGCAACAAGTATAGATGCGACTAATTTATGTGCAATATTGTTGTTGTTTCCAATTATTTGTGACTCAAATACATTTTTAATGTGGGTGGGGGGGTATCCAGTAATGATATTGGGCCCTCACAGGCAATTTGCCCCTGATCGACGAACAGCAGATTATCAGCGATGAGTCGAGCATCTTCGGGGTGGTGGGTCACCATCAGAATGGTCGCTTCCTGTTGCTGGGCCAGTTTTTTAACCAACAGCAGCATTTCCTGTCGCAACGCAGGATCCAATGCCGAAAAAGGCTCGTCCAGCAGTAACAACGGTCGTTGGCGGATCATACACCTCGCCAATGCTACACGTTGTTTCTGTCCCCCTGACAAAGCGTCAGGCAAGCGGTTTAGGTATTCTGATAAGCCCACTGCGTCTGCAGCATCGAATACCTGCTGCCACGCTGCCTCATTAAGTTTCAGTGAAGGGGAAAGGCCCAGTCCAATGTTGTCTTTCACTGAAAGGTGAGAAAACAAATTATGTTCCTGAAACAAAATTGACAGGGGACGCATGTGCGCTGGAGCAAATGTGAAGTCCTGACCGCCAAGCGTCGTCTCTCCCATATCCGGCTCGAGTAAACCGCACAGGAGCATGAGAAGGGTGCTTTTTCCCGCACCGCTGGGGCCCAAAATCGCATTAATGGACCCTTGTTCGGCGGTAAATGAAAATGACAACTTGGTCGTCTGATAACTATGAGTAAGGTTATTGACCTTTAGCATGACCTGCCTTTCTAACAATAAATTCGATAAAGCTATAACAACCCAGACAGAGTAAAAACAGTACCAGCGATGCGGCTGCGGCGGCATCCATCTGGTAACTGCCCATCAGGCGGAACAGGTATAACGGTAAGGTTTCAAATTGCTGGCTGCCCACTAATGAAATAGCCCCCAAATCACCCGTCGAGAGTGCAAAGCTCACAGCCAAAGCGCGGGCTATCGGGCCACGCAACACTTGCCATTCAATCAGCTTTAGACGGTTCACCCCTTTAATGCCAAGTGAACTGCACAGTGAATTGTACTGCTGAGACAGTTGCAAAGCTGGCTGACTGAGTACTTTCACTACATAGGGTAAAGCCATCAGAGCGTTCGCGATAATGACCAACCAGAACGCCATACTGAATACATCGGCAACACTTCGGATAAGCAGGAAAAGCCCGGTACTCAGAACGACACTGGGCACTACCAAAATAATGGTGGCAATCATTTCGATAGTATCGGCTTTCTTGCGCATATTGTTCAGTCGCCAGAAACGGCTGGACAAAACGATGGTGCCGCCAAGAACAAAGGCGATCAGGGAAGACATTGTTGCAATTTTGAGAGTGTTCAACGTTGCCTTCCACAGCGTGGGAGCGGTAAAGACATCTGCCGAAGATGGATTAATTCCTTGATACACCACCATGACCAGCGGGGAGAGCACAAAAACAGTTGCCACCGTTATCCAACTGACATCCCAGCATTTTGCAGATGGCGAATCCTGCCTAGCTGGCAGGCTGAGATTGTCACCACCCACACTGACAGATAATGGACGGTTGGCCCGTTGAACGGCCCAATGAAAAGCTGCGCACAGGATAAGTTGCCACAGCGCGAGTAAAGCACCGGTCTGCAAATCAAAGTCGAAGCGAATAGCCTGATAAATGGCAAGCTCAATCGTTGTTGCACTGGGGCCTCCGCCCAACGCCATCACGGTAGCAAAGCTGGTGAAACAAAGCATAAACACCAGACCTGCGATATGGGGAAGTTGCTGGCGAATAAAAGGCCATTCAAGTAGCTTAAAGCGGTGCCAGCCTGTCATCCCCAATTGATGGGCAAGACGTTGCTCCGGCGCTGGTATTCTCTCCAGTGTCTGGACCAGCAGTTGGGCCGCGAAAGGCATATTGAAAAAGATATGAGCCAGCAAGATCCCATTTAAGCCGTAAATATTGGTATCAGTTATGACACCAAAAGATGCCAGCGTATGCTTAATCAGTCCCTGATTACCACAAATAGCCAGAATACCGAAGACACCCACTAATACAGGCATGACCAATGTCATTGAAAACAGCCGCAGTAGCAGGCGTTTTCCTCGGAAATGACGTCGTGACAGGGCGTGGGCAACCGGGATTGCCAGTCCTACACTGAGCAGCGTCGAGAGAAACGCCTGTTTAATGCTGAATACGGTGACATGTCGCAAATAAGCGTCACTGACCAGTGACCCGATATCGAGCGACGGAGCCTGTATGAGCAGTGACAGTAGAGCAGCGAAAATCAATAAAGAAATTAAACTGGCCGCAGCAGTGCCGGGCCAGGTTCTTGAAGGGTTTAACACAGAGTTATTTCACCAGAGCAGATTGCCATTCCCTAATCCATCCACGTCGCTGGCTTGCCACTTCAGAGGGTGAGAATTGGAGACTGGTTGTCGGAACATGCAAGGTCTCAAAACCCTTGGGTAAGTTGATCGCAGTGACAGGATACATCCAGTTACCTGTTGGGATAGTATTCTGGAAGCCGTCGCTCAGCATAAACTGCAAAAACTGATCAGCCAGTTTCTGATGCTTTGAGTTCTTCACTTTTGCTGCGACTTCTACTTGTAGGTAATGTCCTTCAGAAAAGTCTGCTGAAGCAAAGTTAGCATTTTCTTCGGCAATCAAGTGGTATGCAGGAGATGTGGTATACGATAGCACCATATCCGCCTCACCTTTCAGGAACATATTGTACGCTTCCGACCAACCTTTGGTGACGGTTACTGTTTTCTTAGCCAGTTGTTGCCACGCTTGCGGGGCATTATCACCGTATATGGATTTTATCCATAGCATGAGGCCCTGACCCGGTGTTGAGGTTCTCGGATCTTGATAAAGTACCTTGATATCATCGCGGCTCTCAATCAGTTCTTTTAAGCTCTTCGGTGGGTTTTTAAGCTTGGTTTTGTCGTAAACGAAAGCGAAGTAGCCGTAGTCAAAAGGGACAAAAATTTTGTTGTTCCAACCCTGAGGTAAATTCACCTTGCTGGTATCTGCATTGTGCTTTGCCAGCAGCCCGGAACGCTCCGCTTCTTTCATCAGGTTGGTATCTAAACCCAGTATCAGATCAGCCTTACTGTTGTTTCCTTCAAGGCGAAGGCGGTTCAGGATACTGACACCATCATCCAGTGCCACGAAATCCAGCGTACAGTCGCATTGTGCTTCAAACGCTTTTTTAACCGCGGGACCCGGCCCCCAGTCAGAAGCGAAAGAATCATAGGTATAAACAGTCAGGGTATCTTGCGCGTATGCATTGCCAGCCATGGCGAGCAGGGCGGCAAGGGACAGAAATAGTTTTTTCATGTGTGCCTCACGTCACTGTTAGGCGGCACAGGTTTGAGGAACCTCAAATGCAGGACTTGGGATATCTCATTCCTACGCCAGCATTATCTGGTTCAGGTAATATGGGTTCAGCTTGTGCCATCTCAGCTACTGCTCATTGAACAGGCTCCCCATGAGAGTTGTCACAGTGTATACAATGCGGTGAAGAACACCAACAACGGAAGGGTAAATAAGTTGAGGTTCTACCCATGTTTGCGTTTGTCTCTGGGATCTTATTTTTTTAGGCGTAATTTGGTCATACCACGTTCAATATTTATGTGTTTCATCTATTGCTGAAACTCTACTACTCATAAGTAGCATCAAGTAGTAATCCCGATTGTTGCAGTACTCTTGAGGCGCTGAAGTTGCTTACTCCTGCATTGGGCATATTAATGTGGAGGATGTCTTCGGTATCACGTCAGTAGTGAAGGTCTCTGAGGGGAAGTGTCACGTATTAGGGCATGTTATCGTGGATTATTATGAGATGAAGAACTCGAAGGACGAGGTCGTTGGAGGCCTGTCCGAGACTCAGATAATGGAACGATTCCTCTTATGTCGTCTCTCAATACTGTGATCAAAAAGGAGGCGTAATTTTTACGCCTCCTCATATCATCGAACTGATTATTTCTTCTCGTTTAGGTTCCAGTCGTAGCGGTATTTGATTTTGCCAGACCAGCCTGCAATGTCCGGGTTTTTGCTGTAAGACTGGATATGTTCCAGCACGGCTTTCTCATTGTTACCGAAATCACTGGCGAACCATTCGTAAATAGACGATAGCTCAAGTTGCTTACCCTCTGGCATCACACCTTTCTGGCTGTTAATAAAGGCTTGCGCTGCTACCTCACGAACCTGTTCACTGTTTGATGCCGTCAATGCCTGCGGTGGGAGGTTTGGGCAGCCAAGGCTGGCGCAATTAATTACATAATGGGTGCGGGGATCATTCCAGATTGGGCGCAGTATCCTGTGCTCAATATCATTTAGTGTGAGTGTTTTGCCCACCACTGATACAACATCGTCATCCCATGGCCCAAAGCTGAACAGGCCGCCCAGTTTCTTGATAGATTTCAACGGGTAGTTGTCGAGGATGAGTTTGACCGTGACAGCATTATACAGGTTTGCCCAATAGGCATATTGCTGGGCTTTATTAAGAGTGCGAGGATCCAGTAGAGTCAGGCTGTTGATGTAATCCTGAAGTTGAGCGTTATCTTGCTGGCTCACGGTACTATAGCGAAAAAGGGTATGCTGTCCCTCTTTGACCAGATAACGATCAAGCAATTGTTGCCATTTATCATGACTCACTGTCACCGTACTGGCTTCGTTACTCTGATTCCAAAAAGGCCAAAGATCACTTTTAGGTGCGGCATGTGCCACCATAGAAACTAATGCTATAGCGAAAAGGAAAATGTGGGTGAACAGGCGCCATGTTTTACTCATTATTTCTCCAAAAAATTCGTTCAGTGTGTGCTGATCAGACCTGACTAATGAGAATTCTATTTCATTTGATTTTTAAAGACTCTCGCCATATCGATTATCCGTTCCCAGTTTCGGCTCTGATTTTCAAACTCTTCCTGACAGTATGATTCTCTCTCTTCGCCTGCCAGCTCTTCATTAATTAGGTTACTGTATTTTTCCGGGTCGCTGCCGTAAATTAAGCAGAGTGCGCTGGCATAGCGCTGCGCATCAAGGCTGTGTTCACCCCAGAAGTCTGACTCATTAAATTCGTCTACTTCCAGATCATGGAGCGCAAATAACTCGGCGGCAGCAAATGCGTGATCGGTTTTCTGATGCCAAATCATGATCAACGTTGCAAAGGTATCGACCGCATCCTCCTCTTTTCCAAGGATAGGGATGTCATGATCAAAAACTAATGCATGACCAAATTCATGCAGCATAACGTGTATCAGACCGTATCTTGATGCGTCCTGTACTGACACTCCTTTCTCTAATACCGCATCCGGGGATCTGAAACGTCGTTGAACTTCATTGATAAATGCGTAGGGGATGAGAATTTGCATCTGTTCAGGGTCAAACAGAGGGCCGTCATCACCACCGAGTGTCAGTGTCAGCGTTTGATAAAGCGGGTACTCTTCGTTAACCAAAGTGATAAGTGTGTTGGCGATAGGTTTTGCGAATTCTAGCGCGGTACGCTGCTGTTCATCTTTGGGGGGAGTGACAGTGAGCTGTGTTTTTCCATAGGCTATGGATGCCTGACATAGCAATATTAGTAATAGGGACTTAATGGTCTTGAGCATACTTGTCTCACTCTAAAAAAATGGAAACCCTGAGGTTTCCATTCTTATAGTAAGACGAGTTAGACGCTGTGATCAGGCAAGAAAAGAAGGAATTTTTTGCTCATATTCACTGATTTTATCACTGTGTTGAAGTGTCAGACCAATGGAGTCTAACCCTTCTAACAGGCAGTGACGGCGAAAATCATCAATCTCGAATGTATATGTTTTATCACCCGCTGTGACGGTTTTAGCAACCAGATCCAGCGTAATTTCTGCACCCTCGTTGCTCTCCACATACTTGAAAAGCTCATCAACTTCAGCGTCGTCCAGTGTTACAGGCACTATCTGGTTATTGATGGAATTACCATAGAAAATATCGGCAAAACTTGGCGATATCATCACTTTGATGCCATAGTCGGCCAGTGCCCATGGAGCGTGTTCACGAGATGATCCGCAGCCAAAGTTCTCTCGTGTCAGCAACACACTGGCGCCTTTGTAGCGAGGCAAATTCAGCACGAATTCAGGGTTAGACTCTTCGCCCGCATCGTCCAGATAACGCCAGTCATGGAAGAGGTGGACACCAAAGCCCACTCTGTTCACCTTCTGCAGGAACTGCTTAGGAATAATGGCATCTGTGTCGACGTTAGCGGCATCCAATGGAATGACGAGTCCTGTATGTTGTTTGATTCCTGTCATCTCTTGGTTCCTCAAATCTGGTTAACATCGACGAAGTGACCAGCGATAGCGGCAGCGGCTGCCATGGCTGGACTGACAAGGTGAGTACGACCCTCACGGCCTTGTCGGCCTTCAAAGTTACGGTTACTGGTTGACGCACAACGCTCTTTAGGTCCAAGTCGGTCATTATTCATAGCCAGACACATAGAGCAGCCCGGTAAGCGCCACTCAAAACCAGCTTCTATGAATACTTGATCCAAACCTTCCTGTTCTGCCTGTGCTTTAACCTGCTCAGATCCCGGAACGACCAGAGCCTGTACACCTTCTGCTACTTTATGACCCTTCGCTACCGCAGCGGCAGCGCGCATATCTTCGATGCGTGAGTTGGTACAGGAACCAATGAACACCTTATCTATGCTGATCTCAGTGATCTTTTGGCCGGCTTCCAGTCCCATATATTTCAGAGCGCGTTCTGCTGAGTGACGTTCAATAGGGTCGGCGAAGCTCTCCGGATCGGGCACACTGTCGTTGACTCCCACCACCTGGCCGGGGTTGGTTCCCCAGGTCACCTGATTACTGATGTTTTTTGCTTCCAATGTCACCACAGTATCAAAGGAGGCACCGTCGTCCGTTCTCAGATCATTCCAGTACGCCAGCGCGGCCTGCCAGTCGTCTCCTTTGGGAGAGAACTTGCGGTTCTCAAGGTAACTAAATGTCGTTTGGTCAGGGGCGACCAAACCCGCTTTAGCACGAGCTCGATTGCCATATTACAGACGGTCATCCGTCCTTCCATGGTGAGAGCCTCAATCGCCTCTCCACAGAACTCGACAACATGGCCCGTACCACCTGCGTGACCGACCTTTCCAATGATTGCCAGTACAATATCTTTTGCTGTCACACCCTCGTCGACATGACCACGAACCTCGATCTTCATGGTTTTTGCCCGTGCTTGCTTCAGAGTCTGGGTCGCCAGTACGTGCTCAACTTCTGAGGTACCAATACCAAAAGCCAACGCGCCGAAGGCACCATGAGTGGCGGTGTGTGAGTCGCCACACACAATGGTGGTGCCGGGCAGGGTGATCCCCAGTTCCGGGCCCATAACGTGGACGATCCCCTGGTAAGGATGGTTGAGGTCATACAGAGTGACGCCAAATTCCTTACAGTTTTTCGCCAGTGTCTCCATTTGTATTCGCGCCATTTCACCCGATGCTTTGATGTCCTTGGTCTGGGTGGACACATTGTGATCCATGGTGGCGAACGTTTTGCTGAGCTGGCGAACAGGGCGTCCTTTTTCCTTCAGTCCATCAAAGGCCTGAGGAGAGGTGACTTCATGAACCAAATGGCGGTCGATGTATAACAGAGGGGTTTCGCCCTCTGCCTCGACCACCACATGAGCATCATAAATTTTCTCATACAGCGTTTTAGGTGTGTGTACTGACATGCTTAACTTCCTTGATTTATTTTAATATTTTACTTTGCTTCGCGGATATATCCGGCAATTCTGTCACCCATTTCAGAGGTAGACAGTGGCGCTGTATCACTGGTCAAATCGGCAGTAAGTTCACCGGCTTCCAGAGCTTTTGCTACTGCAGCTTCTATTGATTGAGCGGCCTGCTCTTCGGCAAGGCTATAACGCAGCATCAATGCAGCTGATAATATCTGTGCGACAGGGTTGGCAATGTTTTTACCTGCAATATCTGGTGCTGAACCGCCAGCGGGTTCATACAGACCAAACTTACTGTCATTCAGGCTGGCGGAGGGCAGCATCCCCATCGAGCCTGTGATCATGGCACATTCATCAGAAATGATGTCGCCAAAGAGGTTTGAGCAGAGCACTACGTCAAACTGAGACGGGTCTTTGATCAACTGCATCGTGGCGTTATCGATATAAATGTGTGAAAGCTCAACGTCTGGGTAATCTTTAGCGATGTCTTCTACCACTTCACGCCATAAGATAGAGGTTTGTAAGACATTCGCTTTATCAACTGAGCATACTTTTTTGCTGCGCAGTCTGGCTGATTCAAATGCGATGCGGGCAATACGCTCTATTTCAAACCTGTGATACACCTCAGTATCAAAAGCCTTTTCTTCTGGACCACTGCCTTCACGCCCTTTGGGTTGACCAAAATAAATACCGCCAGTCAGCTCACGTACTACCACAATATCAAAACCTCGCTGGGAGATATCGGCACGCAGCGGTGAGAATGCTTCCAGCCCATTATGGATCTGTGCAGGGCGCAGGTTACAGAACAGTTGGAAGTGCTTGCGCAGTGGCAAGAGTGCACCGCGCTCTGGCTGCTCGTCAGGTGGAAGATTTTCCCATTTCGGTCCGCCGACCGATCCAAAGAGTACAGCATCAGCGGCTTCACAGCCCTTTAACGTGTGTTCAGGTAAAGGAGAACCATGATTATCAATGGCAATACCACCCACGTCATATTCACTTCTGTCGAACACCAGCCCGAACGTATCCTGAATGGCATCAAGCACCTTGTGTGCCTGTTGCATCACTTCAGGGCCAATGCCGTCACCGGGTAATACTGCAATCTTGTACTGTCCTGCCATGGTTACACTGTCTCCGTTTTTAACGTTGCCTGTTGTTTAATTTCTGCAATTTTATCTGCGCGATAGATGCTGTTTATCACGTGAAGCAATGCCTGACCTGAGGCTTCAATGATGTCTGTCGATGCCCCTGTCCCGTGATATTTACGACCTTTATAGTTGGCGATAATGTCAGCCTGACCCAAACCGTCCTCACCCTCACCTTTTGCCGTGAGGTCGAACTTATCCAGCACGATGTCGTAGCCGGTAACGCGGTAAATACACTGGTAAAGTGCGTCAACCGGACCGTTACCGATGGCGGCTTCAGACACATCTTCACTGCCGCATTGTAAGGTTATGGTGGTCGTGGCCATTACGCTGCCAGACTGAACGCTGAGGTATTTCAGCTTATAAAAGTCATCTTCTTCCTGAACGTTATTGAAGAACATCAGGGCTTCAAGATCGTAATCAAACACCTGTCCTTTTCTGTCAGCTAATTTCAAGAAAGATTCATATAGGGTATCAAGGTTATAGTCTGAGTCGGTGTAACCTAAAGTGTCCATGTGGCTTTTCACCGCTGCGTCCCGATCGGCTGGTCAGGTTCAGAGCTTTATTGTTCAGGCCTATCGACTCGGGAGTCATGATCTCATAGGTTTTTTTATTCTTAAGAACACCATCCTGATGGATACCTGAGCTGTGGCTGAATGCATTGGCGCCAACCACGGCTTTATTTGACTGGATAGGCATATTACAAAGTTGGCTGACCACTTTACTGGTGCGGCTGATCTCTTTGTGGTTGATCCCTGTCGTTACTCCCAGCAAATCTCCACGGGTCTTGATGATCATGGCGATCTCTTCAAGTGCGCAGTTACCAGCTCGCTCACCAATACCATTGATCGTGCCTTCAACCTGACGGGCGCCAGCTTGTATCGCGGCGATAGAGTTAGCCACTGACATACCCAGATCGTCGTGACAGTGAACAGAAATGACGGCTTTATCTATGTTTGGTACCCGGTTGAACAGGGTTTCTATGATGCCACCAAACTCGTCCGGTACCGTATAACCGACAGTATCGGGAATATTCACTGTGGTCGCGCCTGCTTTAATTGCTTCCTCGACCATTCTGCATAAGTTATCAATGGGTGTACGGCCAGCGTCTTCACACGAAAACTCAACATCGTCTGTATAGCGACGTGCCCGTTTTACTGCGGCAACCCCCATCTCTACTACCTGATCGTAACTGCGACGCAGTTTGTCCTGAACATGAATAGTGGAAGTAGAGAGAAAGGTATGGATGCGGAAGGCTTCAGCCACTTTGAGTGATTCGGCAGCGACATCTATATCTTTGTTAACCGCACGAGATAAGGCACAAATTCGGCTATTTTTGACGTTGGCTGCAATGGTCTGCACCGATTCAAAGTCGCCCGGGCTAGAAACAGGGAATCCGGCCTCGATAACATCAACACCCAGTCGCTCGAGTGCCAGCGCAATTTGAAGTTTCTCTTTAACAGTTAAACTTGCTGACAGCGCCTGCTCACCATCGCGTAATGTGGTATCGAAAATTATCACTTGGTCGTCTTTCATTGTCGTTCCCTCTTTTCCCTACTATTTTCCAGTCCGCCATACGAAAAAACCCGCGCTGTTAGCGCGGGTTTTAGACATTCTTTTGTTTCCGTTTTCTGTCCAAAAACTACCCGCGCGAGGATTCGCGATAAGAAGGAGTAGTTCTAGCAGCAGTACAGGAAACGTCATCTTTATTCACTCACAATAAGTATGCACAAAGAAATATCAAACCGTTCGCCTAGCCGTCAATACGAAATGCAAAAATAATGAGAAAGCATTAACTAAATTCTCAATACTGGTTCAATTCGTTGCAATATGAGTATGTCGCAGAATAATCCACTAAAGGGCTATCTTGGGCTAAAAATCAGAAAAAAATAAAGATTCGAGATATATGCAGTGTCAGGCGTCAAAAAGCCATCGTGGTATCTCTCTGATATCACAATAAATATCTTTGCCTCTGAGAGTGGGAGAAATATCGGGGTGCAATACAGAAGATGCCTTAATGGAAAACTGACCGATGTGCTTGGCGTTGTCTGCATCCGTCTACAAAAAGCCAGATATGTTTGAAATAAGGTGCAGTAAACCTCAAGAGGGCAGACCTCTCTATGTCCTCTTAATAACACCGGCGGTATTCCCGTTTTCTTCCTTTGATGAGTACCAGGGGCTCTGGGAGATCTGACATGAAAAGTCCATGTAACCAATACTGATGTTTGCTAACTACCCGTTATTTTTATCGAGTTATTTTGTCAGCCGTTGAGTAAACGCGCAGATTCACATGTTTGTCGGAAAACCGTCACCTGAGCGTAATCGGCAATTACTAGTCTTCTCTGAGTTTGATAAGAGGAGAGTGAATTATGAGGGGTCTGATGGCAATAAAAAGAGTAGACAATGCGGTCTCTACTCTTTTTCTGTGTAACAGATTCAGTCCTTCGATTGCGAAGCTCAGTCGATGGGTGTCGAGAACAGGTGACGGGCCAATGTACGCCGTCCTTGGCGCAGTTGCTGCGCTGACCGATGGTCTTCACGGTCAGTCTTTTTTGGTTGCAGGCCTGCTTGCATTCGCGATTCAGTTACCAATTTATGTCACTCTCAAGCGGTCATTCCGCCGGGCAAGACCGTCTGACTTACCATCATTTATCACACCTTCTGATCTCTACAGTATGCCGTCAGGCCATACAGCAGCAGCATTCTTAATGGCATCTTTGCTCAGTCACTTCTATCCCGAGTGGGAGCCGGTCTACTGGTGCTGGGCAGCCATGATTGGTATTTCCCGAGTGTTGCTGGGGGTGCACTTCGCCACCGACATCTTAGCAGGAATGGTTTTAGGCCTGAGTTGTGCTGGCATCATCCTGTCACTTTAAGCGCGGCAAACAACATTACAGAGGATAAAAATGAAAATACTTTATGGTGTTCAGGGAACCGGAAATGGCCACATTTCCCGTGCCCGCGCAATGGCTCGCGCATTTGCCGATTTACCGGATGTTGAGGTCGATTTTCTCTTTTCTGGTCGTGACCCCGAAAAGTATTTTGATATGGAAATTTTTGGCGATTATCAAACCCGTACTGGCATGACATTTATTACTCATGCCGGTAATGTCAGTATTCTCCGCACAGCCATTCACAACAAGCCTCTTACCCTGCTGAAAGAAATCAACAGTCTTGATGTCACAGGGTACGATCTGGTGGTGTCAGACTTTGAACCTGTCAGTGCCTGGGCGGCACGACGCCAGAATATTCCCTCACTGGCTATCAGTCATCAGGCCGCTTTCTCGTTTGATGTTCCGAAGCGGGGTGAGGGGTTTCTTGATGCCCAGATCATGAAGTATTTCGCACCCACAGAGCATAAAATTGGTTTGCACTGGTATCACTTTGATAACCCGATTCTGCACCTATCGTGGATGTTGGGTCTGTGAGTGAGGCAGAGACGTCAGACTTTGTGCTTGTCTACCTGCCGTTTGAGGATCTGGATACGGTTGTTGCCTTGCTCAATCAGCAGGAAGGAGAGTTTGTCTGCTTCCACCCTGACGCGACTAAAGAGAAAATTGTCGATAAAGTCACCGTCAGGGCACAGTGTAAGGAAGGCTTTCACGCTGCATTGATGAAGTGCTCTGGAGTGATTGCCAACGGCGGATTCGAGTTGCCCTCTGAAGCGTTGACTCTGGGTAAAAAGCTATTGCTGAAACCTCTGATGGGACAATTTGAACAGCAAAGTAATGTCGCAACCCTCGATATGCTTGGTCTTGCGACTTGTATGGATGATCTTAACCCCGAGATCATTCGCCAATGGCTCGAAAAGCCGCCTGCTCAGGTTGTTGATTACCCCGATGTTGCCCCAGCGATTGCCAAATGGTTGGTTAAGGGCGATTTCAACGAGCTTCCGGCACTGCAAAATCAGCTTTGGCAGCAGGCGGTCTTTCCTGAACATGTGACTGATCTGTTGTCAGATTTCCGCGATTGGTCTCAGGTTCGAACGTCATCATTTTTGACTACCCGACGAGACCGAAAAACGTCTGGAGATACACCACAAGACAAGCCTGCGCAGTAACAAAAAAAGTGCGCCAGGTTTCTGTGACTGAAAAGACCTGACGCACTAACTCATTGTTTAGCTGGGTAGGTACTCTCTTCCCCAGCTAAGGCTCACCCGGTTATCGACAACCAGCTTTTCGATTTCATCATCTTTAATACCTAACCAACTCAGCACCTCCTTGGTGGAGCGACCGAAAGCCTCGGTAGGCGGAAGGGAAATAATGGCGGCGTTCTCCGGCCGAATCGCATAATGGTCGACGATGGTAATGCAATGTCCGCTTGGGTGGTCTTGATATCTTGAAAAAGCATAGCTTCCCAAGTGTATACCGACTCTACCATCTGCATCGCGAGTGTAATGTTTCCGCAGCCATTCAATACTTTTTGGATCGGCAACGGCAATACCCACTTCGTCGAAAAGATGAACCCAGTAGGTTGTTCCGACACTTCTCAGACGCTCGGCGATGTACTCCTGTCTTAAATTATCTGGAAGCCTCGACAGCAAGGAGAAGTCGGACAGGCTGGCGAGCAAATCTAACTGATTATCCTCGGCATCCAAAAATAGCCACCCATCCTGAGTTTCGTAAAAACGCGAAAGCCAGTGGTATCCGAGCGAGTCGCGTCCAGAAGGTTCGTTAAATGGTGCCCTGTCAGCATAGTCATAGGCGTATTTGATTTGTGCAAGGTTAGCGATAGCTGAAAGTGAGGTTCTACAACGCACAGCTTCACCCGTTCTCTCTCTGTGATACAGCGCCAGTGCCATACTTAGTCCGGCCGCAAAACCACAGTTAACGTCAAGCGTGCCTAAGTGGGCGTGCTCCTCTGGTGTGTCCGGCCCACCAAACCGACTCATGATCCCACTGTTGGCCTGAATGATATCGTCGTAGCCGATGTAGTTGGTTTTCTCTGCCCGCAGTGGACCGCCAAAGCAATCAAGACGACAAAAGATCACATCAGGATTGATAGTTTTCAGGCTGACTTCATCCAATCCCAAGGGAATAACCTGTCTATCTGGTGCATTGATCACGACGATATCGCAGCTTTGCACCAATTTGGTAAATATGTGTTTTCCCTCTGGTGACAGCATGTCCATCAGCATACTTTTCTTGCCGATATTTGACTGAATGCTGAACAGGACGCCAATCAGCGGATCGTACATGGGTTCAGTCGGGTCGAGCTTGATAACGTCAGCGCCAAAGCGGGCAAGAAAAGCAGCAGAATGAGGGCCTGCAATCACATTGGTTAAATCCAGAATTCTTACGCCTGACAGCCAACCTTGTTTATCAGAGGCCAACACCACATCATCGGCGGGGGAATGTGCCAGCGTATTTAATCTAAATTGCGTCAGTGCGTCAGAGTAAGAGACAAACTGTCTGGCTTTGGTTTTAATGGCTATATCGGCCTGATGCTCGAACCATACGAGAGGACCGGGGACACGCATTTCGCCGAATTCCGGGTCTTGAATATCGACAATTAAGCCACTATCGCGACAATGTTCACTGTTAACCCACTCCTTGGTCGTTCTATGCGGGGCTCCGGGAATGCCGTTCTCACCAAAAAGAAGGCCCCATTCGTCAGAGGTTTTTTTGACAAATTCGCGTTTCATTTTTTCTGAAATACGCTGAGCCCATTTTTCAGGAAGTGGGTACACCCCGATCGACGTCTCTCCGCTCCACTCATCAAGAGGCAGATAAAGGTCATCCACTTCCGGTAACCCTTCTTCGATCAGTTCATCGTAAATGCCGACAAGGTTCAGGCAACGTCTGGCGTGATTGCGATGTGACGGACAGACAACGTAAAAATAGCGACCATCTTTGCATTTGTAGGTGCGGTAAAAGGGGTCGAGGTATTCTTGTAACGCCTGATAGCTGACATCCATCGGCTGGTTTTTTTCTCGACGGTCACGAATTTCTTTTTCGCGCATCGTCAGGTAACGCTCGGGCAAATCTTCAATGACAATGGAATTATACGAAAGCCCCTCCATCAGGCTGCTGCTACTGGCACCTCAATATGTTCGCCAAGACCTGTTTTTTCACGTGAAAATAGGGCTAATGCCAGTGAACTTGCAGCCATTGTAGTGGCATAGGCAGAGCCGAGAGACAGGGGCGAAAAGCTGGGGTTCAATCCCATAAGGACACGATTAAAGCCCATATCAGTGAACGCGCCGGATGTTGCTGCAATGATGGATTCTGTCGCCTTCCACTCGCGGCGAAGTGTGTCGTTGGAGGCAAAGCCAGGAATGGACAGTGAGATAAGGCGCTTGTTGTGCTCTCTTAGCGCTGCAAAATCAATTCCGAGTTTTTGTAGCTTACCGGGTCGAAAATTCTCGATAATGATGTCGGCTTCGCGGCACAGTGACAGTGCTTTTTCCCTGTCTTGATCCTGTTTTAAATCCAGTGACAGGCACAGTTTATTGCGATTAAGGGTCGCATTCGCCGGATCTTGCCACAGAGGTCCAGAAGGCGGGTCGATATGAACGACAGTTGCACCCATGTCAGCCAGAATCATAGCGACGGCAGGGCCAGCAATATATTGACCAAAGTCAACGACATTGACTCCGGCGAGCGGCAGTTCGTTGTTCATCAATTCTTATTCCTTTTTTCCGTGTCTAAATGTAAGACTCAAAATGCGTAGGAACAGCAATGCTTGCTGTGTCATTAAACGCTTAAAGATTAATTTTTATTTAATCGAAGGACTATTAATAAAAATGAACTCAAAGGAATAAGAATTTTTATATCTTAACTTGATTGATTAATTATAAAGGGGCTTGTTATTAATATTATTTATATCACTTTCCACTTCACTCATTATCCAGTCAATAAATAAAGAAGCATGAGGATGAAGTATCTTTGTTTTAGAGTTTGCTAAGTAAAAAGCTTCACACGTAATAACATTTTCATCAAATAATCTCACTAATCTTTTCTCGTTAATATATCGCTCTGCAAGACTACTTCTCCCAAGTGCAATACCGCCATGATTAGCGGCTACTTCAAGTGCATTGACCAAGGTATCGAACTGACAGCCTTGATCAAATTCTGCATTGATCACCTGCATTCTATTAAACCAGTGTCCCCAGCCATCTTCATAACCAATAACATGTAATAACCGCTGTTTCTGCAATAACTCGGGTGTCAGTTCGTCGGGTAGAGAAGCGCGGAAATCCGGGCTACATATTGGGAAAAGGGTATCCCAAGTCAGCCGCCTGGCCTCAAGATCACTCCAGCGTCCATTGCCATAAACCACCTCCAGGTCGGCATCGTGTTTTCTGTCTGCGCCGTCGAACCAGATATTACTGGTAATTTTCAAATTCACCTGCGGATGTAAGTCTCTGAAAAGTTGCAATCTTGGCGATAACCAATTGATAAAAAACACTAAATTAACTCTGATGGTTAACAGCTTATTACGGCCCTGACCAAATAGCTCTTCTGTGATTTCTGACAATTTTGAGATGGCTTCATGCACGACGGGCAGGTAGGCACTGCCCGCCTCGGTGAGCCTGAGACCGCGCGGCAAGCGGATAAAAAGCGTGGTACCCAGCTGACTTTCCAATCCCTTAATCTGCTGGCTGATTGCTGCCTGAGTGATGTGTAATTCTTCTGATGCATGCGTAAAACTCAAGTGACGTGCTGCGGCTTCAAATGAGCGGAGCCAGTTTAGCGGAGGTAATCTTTTCTTCATTATGAGACGTCCTATCCACGTAGAATCATGTTTTCCCTTTCAAAGTAGTTCAAATTTTTCCGGGATCAATAGTTGGTCAGTCATCAATCTATAAAATAATTTATATCTATGGGGCAAATTTTCTTGATTGTCTCAGCAATATAAATTGTGACTAACTATCTCCAGCTTAGTATTACCGTTTTTGTTCGATTGAAACGGTTTTTAAGGACAAGCTGATTAAACTCAGTATTTATTCTGAGGCTTTATTTCGTCTGAATATATTTAGGAATTAAATGAAAGGGAGAGATAGATGAGTAATATAGATATTCAATCGAACAATAAAGAAGGGATCTTTGCCGGTGTTAATCCGGTAATGGCTGTCGGTTCATCAATACTGGTTATATTATTCGTCTTATATACCGTTATCGATCCTGAAAATGCCAATAAAGTGTATTCTGCCGCAAAAAAATATATCGCGACAGATTTAAGCTGGTATTACGTAGGTTTGATGAGTGCCTTCCTCTTTATTGCTTTCTACTTTGTTTTTAGCCGTTACGGCAGCATCCGACTGGGTAAAAATGATGAGAAACCCCAATTTGGTTTTTTTTCATGGTTTTCAATGCTTTTTGGTGCAGGTATCGGGATAGGGATACTTTTCTGGAGTATCGCAGAGCCTATGTACCACATGCAGACCAACCCTTTTATCACTAAAGATCAAGCGTTATCGATTGAAGCAGCGCAAATTGCCATGAGGATCAGTATCTTTCATTGGGGTCTGCATGGCTGGGCACTATTTGCAATTTGTGGCATGTCTTTGGCTTACTTTGCTTATCGCAAAGGCTTACCGCTGTCGGTGCGGTCAGGACTCTATCCTGTATTTGGCGACAGGATTTATGGCCCACTCGGCCATGCCGCAGACCTGTTAGCCGTATTCGGCACTGTATTTGGTATTGCGACGTCGCTAGGGCTTGGCGCACAGCAAATGAATGCCGGACTGGAGTATCTTTTTGGAATCCCGATCAGTACGCAGACTCAGATCGGGCTGATCGTAGTGATCTCGATGATCGCAACCTTCTCTGTTCTCACCGGTGTCGATAAGGGGATCAGGATCCTCAGTGAGCTCAACATGCGCCTGACGGTAGTGATGTTGGCGTTTTTCATCATTCTTGGACCAACAGCTTATGTGATTGGTTCGTTCTTCACCAATCTTGGTGATTACATGCTGAATGTCACCACACTCGGGTTATGGGTCGATCCTAACCCTGAAAATACCTGGCAGGGTGCCTGGACAATCTTCTACTGGGGCTGGTGGATTGCGTGGGCACCTTTCTGTGGCATGTTCATTGCGCGCATTTCCCGTGGGCGGACTATCCGTGAATTTGTGCTTGGTGTCTTGCTTGCGCCCACAACTCTCGCAGCATTCTGGATCACTATCTTCGGCAACACAGCAGTTTACATTGAGCTCTTTGGGCAGGGCGGGGTCGTTGAAGCGGTCAATAACGACCTGACGTTAGCACTGTTCAAAACCATTGAGCTGATGGACATTGGCTCAGTACTCACCATTCTCGGTGCTTCCATCTGTACCATCATGCTGGTGACCTACTTTGTCACGTCAGCGGACTCGGCCACTCTGGTTATCTGCACCCTTTTATCTATGGGCAATGAGCATCCGCCCGCGCGATACAGAATTTTCTGGGGTATGTCGATTGGCTTTGTGGCGGCCGTTTTGCTTCTGGCAGGCGGGCTTTCTGCATTACAAACCGCGTCTATCGTTGCTGCACTTCCTTTCTCGCTGGTGATCATTACTACCACATTCGGCCTCTATAAAGCGCTTCGCCGTGAACCGCTGCCCGGTAAGCCTGATTCAGATATAGCAGGAGTAGCAAAATGATTGCGTCAGTCACTTTACCAAGAACGATAGAAATGGGAGGAGGAGCGATTAAGCAACTTCCTCAGATGGTCAAAAACCTTGCAGCATCCCGTGTCCTAATTGTCACTGATCCCACCATGGTTCAGCTGGGATATGTCGATACTCTGCAGTCGATCCTCCACAATGCGGATATTCATGCCGATGTCTATTCGGACACGATCCCTGAGCCAACGTCGTCTTCTATTGACGCCTTGGTTGAGGCTGCGCGGCAAGATGATTTTGATTGTCTGGTCGCGCTCGGCGGCGGCAGTGCCATCGACAGTGCCAAAGCTGCCAGTATTTTGCTCGCTTTTGGAGGCAAAATGCGTGATTACAAAGTGCCGAGAATGGTCAATGAGTCGGGGATCCCACTGATTGCAGTGCCGACAACGGCGGGAACCGGATCGGAAGTAACCCGGTTTACGGTGATCACCGACGATGAGACTGATGAGAAGATGTTATGTGTTGGGCTTAGCTTCGCACCTGTTGCCGCAATAGTGGATTACGAGCTGACCCTGTCTGTCCCGGCGAGGATCACTGCTGATACCGGAATCGATGCCCTGACTCATGCCATCGAAGCCTATGTCAGTAAAAAAGCGACACCGTTCAGTGATTATCATGCGCTTGAGGCAATGCGCCTGCTGGCGCCGAATTTACGTCGGGTCTTTCACGACGGGCGCGATGTCGCTGCCCGTGAGGCGATGATGCAGGGAGCGACGCTTGCGGGACTGGCATTTTCTAATGCCTCGGTCGCGCTGGTACACGGAATGAGTCGGCCGATAGGGGCCTTTTTCCATGTGCCGCACGGCCTCTCTAATGCCATGTTATTACCTACTATTACTGCTTTTTCAGTAGAAGCCGCAGAGCACCGTTATGCCGATTGTGCCCGCGCAATGGCTGTTGCCAGTGATGATGACTCTGACAGCCTTGCCTGCCAGCAGCTGGTTGATGAACTGGTCAAACTCAATCAAGAACTGGGTGTACCGACACTGGCTGAGTTTGGCGTGTCGGCCAGCCATTTTGATCAGGTGCTCGATACCATGATTGATCAGGCCATTGCATCAGGCTCTCCTGCCAATAATCCAAGGGTGCCGTCACCACAGCAAATGGCGGCGCTCTACCAACAACTCTGGACTTAAGGAAAAGGAAATACAGGAATGAATAGAGTCGGACACCTGATTAACGGAGAACTCTCCTACGACGAAGCGGGCAGACAAGCCGTCTATAACCCTGCGACAGGAGAAGCGATCCGCGAATTGTTGCTCGCACCCGAGCAGACCGTGAATAATGCTGTTGCGGTAGCAAAAGAGGCGTTTAAGGGGTGGCGAAACCAGCCTGCCATCAAACGCGCACGCATCATGTTTGAATACAAACGCCTGCTCGAAGCCAACAGGGATAAAATTTGTGCGCTGATTGGCGAAGAGCACGGCAAGATAGGTCACGATGCAGCGGGAGAGCTTCAGCGAGGCATTGAGAATGTGGAATATGCCTGCTCTGCGGCTGAGCTTTTGAAAGGCGAGTACAGCAAAAATGTTGGCCCCTCGATTGACTCGTGGTCGGAACATCAGCCTCTTGGCGTGGTGGCAGGTATCACGCCGTTTAACTTTCCTGCCATGGTGCCACTGTGGATGTTTCCGATGGCATTAGTGTGCGGCAACTGCTTTATTCTCAAACCGTCGGAGCGTGATCCGAGTGCGGCATTGTTTATTGCTCAGCTACTTAAAGAAGCAGGTCTGCCTGATGGGGTGATGCAGGTGGTTCAGGGTGGTAAAAGTGTCGTGGATACCCTGCTGACCAATTCCGATGTCGAAGCTGTCAGCTTTGTCGGTTCAACCCCAATTGCTCGTTACATCTACAGCAAAGCGACAGAAAATGGCAAACGCTGCCAAGCCCTTGGTGGCGCGAAAAATCACGCCATCGTGATGCCTGATGCTGACATTGATAATGCTACCAACCAGTTGCTTGGCGCGGCGTTTGGTTCATCTGGTGAACGCTGTATGGCGCTCTCGGTTGCCGTTACTGTGGGAGATGACGCGGCGGATAAACTCATAGACAGCCTCACTACAAAAATGGCGTCACTGAAGGTTGGCGCGTATAGCGACAACAGCAACGACTATGGTCCATTGATCAGCCGTGAGCACCAGATGAAAGTGAAAGACTACATTGACTCCGCGGAACAAGACGGCGCCAACGTTCTGGTAGACGGAAGACAGGTGAGTGTCGAGGGATACCCAGAGGGCTTCTTTGTTGGGGCGACGTTGATCGATTGTGTCACCACCTCAATGCAAAGCTATCAGGAAGAGATCTTCGGACCTGTGCTGCAAATCGTCCGTGTAACCACGATGGAAGAGGCGATGGCGATCATCGATGCACATCAATACGGCAACGGCACCTGTATTTTTACCCGTGATGGCGAGGCGGCGAGATATTTCTCGGACCATATCCGTGTCGGTATGGTGGGTATCAATGTGCCGCTACCTGTGCCTGTCGCATACCACAGTTTTGGCGGCTGGAAGCAATCACTCTTTGGTGATTTGCATGCTTACGGGCCGGATGCAGTGAAGTTCTATACCCGACGAAAAACCATTACCCAGCGTTGGCCTTCAGCCAGTGTGCGCGAGGGAACCAGTTTCTCCATGCCCACACTCTAGTGCCTTGTGAAAAACACACAGACGCCCGGTATCAGAATCATACTGGGTGTCTGATGATCACCTTTATCTCCTCTGCCTTTCCCACAAGTCATCCACCGTATCTCACTCTTGCATCATATATTTCTTAGCTTTAGGTGAACAAAGAAAATGTGATCCTTAACGATTTGTGAGTGAAAGATTCGTGTTATCTATCTACAAAATTTGTGCACTTACACTTGTATTTCCTATGTGGACGATTAAACTTCACCCTTTAATTGAGCTAACAAGTGTTAGCTCAAATGGATCTGACCACTTAAGCCTATCCGCTACCCCGATGCGCTGAGAGAGAACAACATGTCACTGAATTTTCATATCGTTACCCGTATACGCCAACAGGTTGCCAGTCATGGCGATAAAACTGCTGTGCGTTTTCAGCAGGATCAGGGGTGGGGAGAAACCAGTTGGAAAGCCTTCGGTGACAATATCGACGCAGTGTCCAAGGCGCTGCTGGTGGCAGGTCTGGCCGTTCAGGACCGCATAGCTATCTTTGCCAATAACTCGGCAGAATGGACAACGACTGATCTCGGCGCGCTCCAGGTACGCTGTGTTCCCGTGCCTATTTATCCGACCAACACACCGGGTCAGGCGGCTTACATCATTAATGATGCAGGTGCCAGAATCCTGTTCATTGGCGAGCAAGCGCAACTCGACGCCGCTTTATCAGTTATTGACCAATGCCCGACAGTAGAAAAAATTGTCTGCTTTAACAAAGATGTTGATGTCAGTCTGCATCCGCTTTGCTGTCATTGGCAGGACTTTGTGTCATCGGGGAATGACAACGTTGCAGCTGAGCTTACCAAGCGAATTGATGATCGGGCCATCGATGATCTGATGACCCTGATTTACACCTCGGGTACGACCGGTGAGCCAAAAGGGGTGATGATTGATTATGCCAATATTGCCGCTCAGCTCCGCACACACGAAGATGCACTACCGCTGACAGAAGACGATGTATCACTGGCATTCCTGCCGCTGTCGCATGTGTTTGAACGTTGTTGGAGCCTGTACGTATTAATGAGTGGAGCGACGAACTGCTACCTCACCAATACAGGCGATATCCGTACTGCACTGAGAGAGGTGAAGCCGACCACCATGTGTGCGGTTCCGCGCTTCTACGAGAAAATTTATTCCGCTATTCATGAGAAAGTGGCAGCTTCCAGCCTGACCAAGCGTGCCATGTTTAGCTGGGCAGTGACTGTCGGCGCAAAAGTGGCTGATATCCGTCGTCAGGGCGGCAAGCCAAATTCAGCACTGAAAGTCGCGTATCGAGCAGCAAACAAAATGGTGCTGTCAAAACTCCGTACTCTGTTGGGCGGCAACATTTCTATGATGCCTTGCGGCGGCGCCAAGCTCGACCCGGAAATTGGCCGTTTTTTCCATGCCATTGGTGTAAACGTCAAGCTGGGCTATGGCATGACCGAAACCACAGCGACCATTTCCTGCTGGGATAATGGATTGTTCAACGCCGATTCCGTGGGTAAACCCATGCCGGGCGTTGAGGTGAAAATCGGAAAGGATAACGAGATTCTGGTACGCGGCGACATGGTCATGCGCGGTTACTTCAACAAGCCTGAAGAAACAGAGAAGACTTTCACCGAAGATGGCTTTCTGAAAACCGGAGACGCTGGGCACCTTGATGAAAAAGGTAACCTGTTTATTACCGACCGCATTAAAGAGCTGATGAAAACCTCTGGCGGTAAGTATATTGCGCCACAAGCCATTGAAGGTCGTCTAGGTAAAGACCACTTTATTGAGCAGATTGCTGTTATCGCCGATGCCAGAAACTTTGTTTCAGCACTTGTGGTGCCGTGTTTTGACTCTCTGGAGCAACATGCAAAAGAGTTGAATATTAAATACCATGACCGTCTTGAGCTTATCCGCAACAGTCAGATTGTTGAAATGTTTGAGAAGCGAATTGCCAGTATGCAGACTGAACTCGCCCGTTTTGAACAGGTGAAAAAGTTCACCTTATTGCCGTCTGAGTTTTCGATGGCACAGGGTGAACTGACGCCAACGCTCAAATTACGCCGTAAAGTGATTCTGGAGCGTTACAAAAAACAGATCGAGGCGATGTACAAAAAACATAAATAATGAACGACCTTCTGATGCTGACAGATTTGTCAGCATCAGTTCACAACCGTTAGTAAAGCCTTACCCTGACTGGGATCCTGCTTGTTCCGATTCGAAGAACTTAATTTACCTCTCATATTTTCTACCGGCAAACTCTAAAATTTAACCATTCTGATACAAAAATGTATTATGACAGTTGAAATATGGCATTTCATACGGCAAATCCTAATCCTCCATTCAAATATATATACTAAATAATGTCTCCTAAATAGTGATAAAGACTAAAGGTTATTGGTTAAGCCAGTGCCATTGATGATTAATGACGCTAAATTAAGACAATGCAATCAAAAGCTGTTTGCTTCATAGACATTTGTAATATCGAAAGGTTAAAGTTATTAGGCTGATTCAGCGCTTGTTACGACCGGCGTTGAAGGCATAGCGGGTATACAGCCGACACAGATCAGCTTTAACCCCTTTCCCAGGCTACAAATAAGTCCTGACTATGCAGACATGGAGGCAACAGTGGAAATGTTATCCGGAGCCGATATGATCGTTCGCTCTTTGATCGATCAAGGCGTAAAACACATCTTTGGTTATCCCGGCGGTTCTGTCCTGGATATTTACGATGCTCTTCACCAAAACGGTAGCGATATCGATCACGTACTTGTTCGTCACGAACAGGCTGCAGTGCATATGGCCGATGGCTATGCCCGTGCAACTGGTGAAGTTGGCGTTGTTTTGGTGACATCAGGTCCCGGCGCAACCAATGCTATTACTGGTATCGCGACAGCATACATGGACTCCGCGCCTATGGTGGTGCTCTCGGGTCAGGTACCAAGCCATCTGATTGGTAATGACGCGTTTCAGGAATGTGACATGGTGGGTATTTCGCGCCCTGTGGTCAAACATAGCTTCCTGATCAAAGATGCCAAAGATATACCGACAATTCTCAAAAAAGCATTTTATCTTGCAGCCAGCGGCCGTCCCGGTCCGGTAGTGGTTGATTTGCCGAAAGATATGCTGAATCCTGCAGTAAAACACGAATACGAGTATCCAGAAACGGTCTCCATGCGTTCTTATAACCCGACAACGACGGGTCACAAAGGACAAATCAAGCGTGGCTTGAAAGCGCTTCTGGAAGCTAAGCGTCCGGCGCTTTATATCGGCGGCGGTGCTATCATTGCAGACTGCGGCGAGCAGGTCGCCAAGCTTGCCGATACCCTGAACATTCCAGTGGTCAGCACCCTGATGGGGCTGGGCTCATACCCGGGTACTGGCGACAAATCAGTGGGTATGCTGGGCATGCACGGCACCTACGAAGCCAACATGACCATGCACAATGCCGACCTTATCTTTGGTATTGGTGTGCGGTTTGATGACAGGACCACCAACAACCTGGAAAAATATTGTCCGGGTGCAAAGATCATGCATATTGATGTCGACCCATCAAGCATCTCGAAAACCGTTGCAGTGGATATTCCAATTGTTGGCTCTGCTGACACCGTGTTGGACAGTATGCTGAAAATGCTGGTTGAGCAAGGTGGCACCAACGATGAAGCAGCCCTTGCCGAATGGTGGTCATCGATCAATGAATGGCGCAGCCGCAAGTGTCTGGCCTATGAAAAAGATAACGATCGCATTAAACCTCAGGAAGCCATTGAGGCACTATACAAACTGACCAACGGCGACGCTTACGTGTCATCTGATGTTGGTCAGCACCAGATGTTTGCTGCGCTGTACTATCCGTTTGACAAGCCAAGACGCTGGATCAACTCCGGTGGCCTCGGCACCATGGGCTTCGGTCTGCCTGCGGCGATGGGTATTAAGTTCGCCTTGCCAGACGAAGAAGTGGTCTGTGTGACGGGCGACGGCAGTATCCAAATGAACATTCAGGAGCTGTCCACGGCGCTGCAATATGACATCCCGGTAAAAATCATCAACCTCAACAACCGCTTCCTCGGTATGGTGAAGCAGTGGCAGGATATGATTTATCAGGGGCGTCACTCTCACTCATACATGGATTCTGTACCTGATTTCGCCGCGATTGCGGAGGCATATGGTCACGTAGGGATCCGAATCAACCATCCGTCTGAACTGGAAAGCGAACTGAAGCGTGGTCTGGATATGAAAGACAGGCTGGTTTTCATCGACATTAATGTGGATGAGACTGAGCATGTTTACCCTATGCAGGTGCGTGGTGGTGCGATGAATGAAATGTGGTTAAGTAAGACGGAGAGAACCTGATGCGCAGTATTGTATCAATATTAATGGAAAATGAGCCGGGTGCTCTGTCGCGTGTCGTAGGTTTGTTCTCACAGCGTGGTTATAACATTGAGTCGTTGACAGTATCACCGACCGATGATCCCACCTTGTCTCGCCTCAACATCACCACCACCGTGGTGAAAGACTCTGAGCGTGAGCAGATTGAGAAGCAGCTTCACAAGCTGGTTGATGTGCTGAAAGTCAGTAATGTTACCGAAACCGACCATATCGAGCGTGAGCTGGCAATGGTGAAAGTGAAGGCGAGTGGTTTTGCTCGTGCAGAAGTAAAACGAACTGCTGACATTTTCCGTGGTCAGATAGTCGATGTCACCAACTCTCTGTACACCGTACAAATTACGGGTACCACAGAGAAGATAGAAGCCTTTATCTCAGCCATGGCTCAGGTAACGGACATAATTGAGGTGGCCCGGAGTGGAGTGGTCGGCATCGCCCGTGGAGAGCGAGCACTGCGTCAGTAGTGTGTTTCATTCTGCCTAATCCAACAAAAAGCCGGTGAAAACCGGCTTTTTTTATCACGGTTGCTACAGGCTGAGCGAGTCTGGCTGATTTTCACTTGCATCCTGATGGTTAAAATGTAGACTGTGCCGCTCGTCACATTTCGCTTGTTTTTTGTTCACTGCTACACAAATTTTATAAGAGGTAAGTGTGTTCCATACGATCAATAAATGTCTTGTAAGAGCTACGACAGTGACCCTTGCCGTTCTGGCGTTGAAAATCAGCATGATTTATCTGGTTCCAATGGCAGTACTGTTCAATACGCACGGTAAAGAACTGACTCGCTGGTAATGCCGATAAGCTGACAACCACGCACAAAAAAAGGAGCCAACTGGCTCCTTTTTTACTTTCTGCACAGCGTATTACAGCATGTGTACAGAAGAGGTGTTGGTCGTGCCTGAAGCAACCAATGCACCTGATACCATTACCACGATGTCACCGTGCTGAGCCAGACCAGATGCCAGCGCGATCTCTTTACCATGGATGTAGAACTGGTCAGTGCTTTCAAAGCCATCTACCACTACAGGCGTTACACCCTTAGTCAGACAAAGCTGTGCAGCCGTTTTCTGCTCAGTGGTCACAGCGATGATGTTCGCCGTTGGGAAGTATTTACGGATAGAGCGTGCAGATTTACCCGCCTGAGTTGCAACAACAATCAGTGGCGCACCCAGTTTCTCAGCTGAATCTACCGCACCTTTACACACTGCTTCAGTAATGCGCAGACGAGAGCTATCCAGACGAGAGCCCATTTCAGCTTTCATTGCTCCGTCAGTACGCTCACAGATTTGCGCCATGATGCTAACTGCTTCGATAGGATATTTACCCTTCGCAGATTCACCAGACAGCATAACGGCGTCAGTACCGTCCATGATGGCATTGGCAACGTCACCAGCTTCTGCGCGGGTTGGACGTGGGTTCTTGATCATCGAATCCAGCATTTGCGTCGCAGTGATAACCATCTTGCGTGCACGGTTACACTTCTCGATCATCATTTTCTGAGCGAAAATAACTTCTTCAACCGGGATCTCAACACCCAGGTCACCACGTGCAACCATGATACCGTCAGATACATCAAGGATATCGTCGAAGTTGTCCACACCTTCCTGGTTTTCGATCTTAGAAATGATCTTAATGTCAGCGCCGCCGTTTGCTTCTAGCAGCTCACGGATCTCCAGTACGTCTTCTTTCTTACGGATGAAAGAAGCAGCAACAAAGTCAACGCCTTGCTCACAACCAAATTTCAGGTCAGCTTTATCTTTCTCAGCCAGTGCTGGCAGTTTTACAGAAACGCCCGGCAGGTTAACGCCTTTGTTTTCGCCCAGCTCACCGTTGTTCAGAACTTTACAGATAACTTCAGTGGTCGTGGTTTCAACCACTTCCATTTCAATCAGACCGTCATCAACAAGAATGATGTTGCCTTGCTTAAGATCCTGAGCAAAACCCGGGTAAGTTACTGCAACACGCTCTGAGTTACCGACTACAGAAGCGTCAGTTGTGAAAGTGAATTGCTGTCCAGCAACCAGAGACACATCGCTGCCGCCTTCAAGCTTGATAGTGCGGATCTCAGGACCTTTGGTATCGAGGAGAATAGCGAGCTGCTTACCGCTTTCTTTCATTACTTCACGCAGGTTAGCGATACGCTTACCGTGCTCGTCGAAGTCACCGTGTGAGAAGTTAAGGCGCATAACGTTCATGCCAGCGTCAGCCAGCTTGGTCAGCATCTCTTTAGATTCAGTTTTTGGTCCAATCGTACAAACGATTTTGGTCTTTTTCATGCGGGATTGTCTCCGGTGTGAATGTTACCCAGAAAAATTATTTCTGTGTGAGCCCCAATATTTTTTCGTAAAAAAACAACAAACATCGGTAAAGCAGACGCCGATATTTTTGGGCTCTTACACAGGGTTAATTCAAAAAATTTAAAGCGTAATTATGTTGTTGAAGCGTTCATGTCGCTTGAAAAACACAACTTGTCGCGCACTAGAAGCCAGTATACCTACAAAATAAGACGGAATTTTGATCTTAAACCGCTGTGAGAGGATCAAAGCTCTGAAGAAGGATATTTTGTAAGCTGCCGGGATGGTTACACATTCTTAAAATTTTCGAAGGTAAATTTACCACACTATGTTATCTAGATCACCATTGAGTAACGTCAAGACGAGCAAATGTGAAGATTGCCCGAGCGGATTATTAACCAATTGTTTACAGCCTGTATGTGATTAATTTGTTTTTAGTCACAAAAAAATGTAACAAAAAGTATAAAATTCAACCTGTTGCTTTGAGGTGACTAATCAACACATTACATAAACGTTAAAACGCAGCGAGATAATATTGAATGCGTGATATGCGGTGTAAAAAAAGGCGAAAAATTCCCCGCTTAACCGGGGTAAGTAGTTCTTTCAATAATTCACCGCACATTGTGACGCATGGCTGTGAAAGACAACGCACGCGCCTGTCACTGTGATGAAAAAAGACCAGCGACGTGCTGGCCTTTTGATTAATGTTTCATGATTGATGGTTTACAGACTAGTCAGTTTGCCGAATAGATCAGTTTACCGAGCAGGCACCCAATGCTTCCCATCCACCCCACTGTCCAGAGGTCGCTGGATCTTTACCGCGAGTCCACCATCTGGCTTTATAACGTTTGCCCTGATGAGAGACGATATCGCCTGATAGATACACCTTGTCGGCTAACCATGCTGGCTCACTACAATTGTCAGGATTACCACTGTCTTTAAGCACGATGCTTTCACTCAGGGTACTGCTCAGGCCTTCCTCATCAGTGACTTTCAGTGTCACTGTGTATTCGCCGTAGTTACGGTAAGTATGAGACGGAGCCTCCGCAGTGCTGGACTGACCATCACCGAACGTCCACAGGTGGCTGACAACACCCTTATCGTCTGACGACTGGTTGCTGAACGTGACCTTAAGATCATTCACATCAAAGCTGAAGCGCGATTGTGGCGGCTCATTCTTACAACCTGTGTCATCGTCATCATCTCCGTCACCCACCTTCTTCCATACATTGGTATAGATGTCAGGGCGGGCACCGGTCGACCACCAAATCGCCTCATAAATGCTGCCGTTGTAGCGAACTCTGTCGCCCATCGAGTAGGATGTGGTTTCTGACCACTCAGGCGCAGATTCGCTCAGCAGACAGGTTTGACTGATAGTCACTTCTTTCGTCGCCATATCGCTCAGGCCATCTGCGTCAGTAACCGTAAGCCTGACAGAATAAGTACCCGCGCTGCTGTAGGTATGTCTGGGTGATGTCATCGTAGACTCATTACCATCGCCGAAGCTCCAGCGATAATCGACAATGCCCTTATCATCGGTTGACTGATCAGTGAAAGCGACAGTACTGCCATCTTTCGAGTAGCTGAACCCAGCGACCGGACTTTCGAGAGAATCACCACCTAAGTCAGTCATTTCAACCGCATAAACCAGTGCCAGCTTGGCAAACTTGAAAGCATGAGCGGCGGCATGACCACTTTGCGCCAGCGTGTCGTTGACGGTATGAATCGCCTTGTTGTGTTCACCAAATTTTGATTCAGACGGCATAGACGCCGGGAAGCCATTTCGGTGCCATGAAGCATGGTCAGAACAGGCATAGCCACACGCGGTCGAATTGGCGCGATACTCCGGTAAATACTCAGAGACCAGAGATTTCAGGAACCGGGTTTGCTCGTCGTTGGTGTAATCACTGATAAAGTAGAAATCATCCATTGAGCCGTGGTAGTTGGTCATATCCAACTGAAGAACACCCTTAACGTCTTTATTGGTGTTCTTATATTCAGCCGCAATTTCAGCCGAGCCTTTAAGGCCCACCTCTTCTGCCGCATAACCCATAAATTGTAAGGTGCGGTCGGGCTTAAAGTTAGGCTGGCTTGCCAGTACCCGAATTACTTCGGTGAAGGTCGCAATACCGGAGGCGTTATCGTCTGCACCCGGTGCGCGGGTGTTCTCGCCTGTGCTTCTGCCTACCGTTGAATCAAGGTGACCACCGATGACCACGATCTCATCGGGTTTGGTATGGCCTTTAAAGGTAAGAATGACTGAGTCCTGAGGCCAGTCTCTGTGGTTATATTTTTCAACCGTCATATCTGAACGGCCACTCGCCAACGACTGCCATTCATCATGAATATAATTTGCCGAATTGACACCGTGAGTCGTGGTGTAAAAGCGGTTGGTGAAATTCGACAGGGAACGAATCATGTCAGTGATCCGCGATTCCTGTACCTGACCCAGCCAGTTCGGAATATCGGATTTGGCTGTCAGGGAGGGGGCAGTGAAATCGGTTTTGAGCTGCGCCGCGAGAATGGCCTGTTCAGCATCTTCCCGCGAGTTGTGGACCATGTAGCCCGGACAACGAAAAAAGTCATCGTGCATCAGGGCAGTGAGCAGGTCCTGTTGGTCACTGTCAATACGGATCACTGCGGCCGGAGAGGCGGCAAAGCCCTTCACATCCGATACCAGAGCGTATCCGTTCAGTGACGATATGGTTGGCAGTGTATCTTTGTCCACCGTCAACCATAGCTGCTCTGCACTGACTGCCGCTGGCAGCATCAGTGACACAGCAAGTAAAGATTTGTACATAGTGATATGTCCTTATTAGAAAAGGGTATGAGTTTCAGGGACAAACCACTCGATATCTGGCAATGAGAAATACTGCGTAATGAGACTTCGTTTCGTGGCCACATATCAGACTGACAGGCTACTACATTGTCCGGAAAAGCATATCCAGACTATTTGAAAGGAAATAGCAGCGAGACAGGAAAATATAGTTTCAACTCAGCCTTGAGAGTGACCACGATATAAATGATGATTGTTATTGAATGGGCAAATAACTCCAGTGAGAGCGATCAACAAATTAACAATGAAATCAATGTTTTGCTCGGTTAAGGAGCCAGTAAATCACTGGCTTTCCTCGCTGATGTGAAAATGTCGGGTGATGGGCGGCGTGTAATTCACAGAGCCAAAAATACACTTGGCTTTGGTGAGCCATCCTTTGTTGTAATACACCTCATACATTATCTGTAGTATCCCTGAGAGCAGCAGGCGGATAGGGTTGTGATGAAGCTTGGGCTTGCCCCATAAACCCACATCTGGTTTGGGAGCGTCAGGTTTTGGCAGCTCCTTAAAGGTGCCGAATACAATATCCCAGCAATAAGCAATACCGCCGCCTATATTCACCTGATTGGTAGTATTGGAGGTAACAATCTCCTCATCATTGGAGTGATGCAGGTAGTGGTAAAGTCCGTTACCGGAAATAAAGCACAGCACCCTCGTCCAGCGGGAGCGGATCCCTTCCTTGAACAGCGCAGTCTGATGACCATAAGGGTCAGCAAAGGTGATGATCAGGTGGAAGAAAAACATCTCCATAAAGAGGTGTTCTTCATAAAACAGCTTGGCAATTGCTGCAAACAGGAAGGTTTTGGCAAACACCACACCGATGAAAAATGGAATGGACGTGATCACCACATTAGTCGTCGCAGGTGTCAGGATGTCCGGCATGTGATGAAACCTGTGCAGGGTCAGCCACATAAAACGATTCAAATGGCACAAACGGTGTACCCAGTAATGGAAGAAGCCCTGCGCCACATAGGTCAGAATAAATGCCGCCAGCAAAGGTAACTCAATCACAGTGGGAATAGAGTCTGCCAAGGTGATCGCCGCATGGATGAGATTTTCTACCGCATTAAAGCCCGCCTGAAAATCAAACCCCAACCACCAACCTATGGTACCAATCATCACCACAGTTGCGAAAACAAACACCACGTTAAGACTGTTAGCGACCATAAACAGCACAATGGTTTTTATCGGCAAAGCCGAATCATTGCTGGAGTATGCCAGTTGTCCGCGCAGGAACAACTGTAGCCTGTTGGCAAGGTTAGCCCCCAGCGCCAGTAAAGATAGCCAGAATAATATGGGGGAATCATCATGAAGATCGGTAAAGAAAGATAAAATCAGCGACCATTCCCACGCGTCACCCAGACCGAACCCAAGAAAGATCCCCGGATAGGTCTGTACCATGACAAAGGTAAATACCACGATAAAACCGATCAGTGATATCCGCTCGATAAACTTGAGGCTGTCAGGTAGATCTGGGATCTCGGCATTAAACAATAAATACAGCCAGCTTCTTTTTTTACGTTTCGGCGTACTCGACTCTTCTGCGGGTTTTGATGCCGACAACGGTTGAGAAGGTTTTTGCATACTCAATCCTCCCAAAGACGTAATTAACGTTGAGAAATATGGAGATCGATGACATCTGCTGCTTTGCTTGGTACTTCAAGGAAGGGGAGGTGACCAATATTATTGAAAATCACCTTTTCCGATCCCGGGATCTTATTATGAAAAACATCCGCCATATCCGGACTCAGTAACTTGTCCTGATCACCCCAGAGGATCAGTGTCGGCACGAAAATATTGCTGAGCTGGTTATCCAGCAGATCCTTGCGGTATACCTGACGGAAAATTTGACGATGACGAGGTGTACGGGCAATAGCCTCCTCTCCAAGATAATTACGAACCCAGAAAGGCACCCAAGGTGGATCAGACATGGTCATATCCAGCGTACGCTCATAGTCAGCCTGTGTTTCCGGCTCGAAGATTGGCCTGCTGTTTTCGCCTTTACCTTTGTCCAGTTCGGTTTGGGTGGGTGTTATCACGCCTGCTGCATTGACCAGTGTCAGGCTGGACACATCTTCAGGATGCGTAATGGTATAAAGCGCCGCGATATGTCCGCCCATTGAAGAGCCAACAAGGTGATAGCGCTTGGCTAAATCCAGGTGTTGTAAAAAGTGATTCAGGCGGGCAACCTGCTGAGAAATCGCATAATCTGACTCAGGAAAATATGAGCTGCGGCCAAAGCCCGGCAGGTCTGGCACTATCATGCAGCCAGCACTATCGATATTTCTGGCAAAACGGAACCAGTGCGAGGCCTCAGCGGTAAATCCGTGTATCAGCACCAAGCAGGTGTCTGCTTTGTTATCGCTGTCCTGCTTCACGTAGTAAATCCACTTGTCTTTACCCACGTTCACACTTTGCTCATCCAGCCCCGCCAGCATGGCCTCAAAAGAGCGGTTTGTCTCAAATGTCCATTGCCCTATTGATGCAGAGGCCGACAAACTCAAGCCACAAAGCAGCAAGCCTGCCGCAAGCTTGATACCGTGTTTTACCAGACTATTCATGATTCGTTCCTTCCTCACATTCACTTCTTGTCACCTGTTTATTCTTCTATTAAACAACTGAAAATAAGTGTGTTAATCCGTTACTTTCGATGAACTAGCTACTGACATTTATCTGATGCATATAACCGAAACCAGCCTTAAATTAAGCGGTTATCCCTATACTGAAACAGTAGAAAGGGCCTCTGTTACTGCACCTTTGGCTTATTTGGGTATATCATAAATTATAAATATACTCGTATAGTACTCGCATTTGAGTACATGGCCGGAGGGGGGAAGACATGCCTACCATACCGATAGATCCCAATGCACCATTACCCGCGACTTCCCTGATAAAGATCCCAAGACAGCCGCGCTCCATTGCCATGGTGCATTGCATTCTCAATGCCGGTATCGAGATCATCAGGGACAACGGATTGCAAAGCATGACCACCAACAAGGTGGCAGATCGTGCCGGGGTGGGTATTGGATCCCTGTATCAATACTTCTCCAACAAAGAGAGCATTCTGGCCGGGATCATCGAGCGATCACTGTTGGAAGTGGAGCAGATCCTGCAGAAGTTTCTGGCAATGAATATTGATATAGATGCCGATACCTTGCTGCGATCAGGGTTAGTGGTCATGCTGCGTTACTACGACAGTTATCCCAATGTGATCAAACCCATATTGCGCGAAGCTCCCTTGCTGGCACAGGGCAGTGCAGCGGTATTAATTGAAAGGCTGCTCACGGATTTTTTGCAGGCATATCTGCTGCATAACAGCCACCGTTATCGGATCAGACGGGGCTATGCCGGAATGTATGTGACTGTTAATGCAATGATTTATATCTTTATGAAATGGACAGTCGACCCCTCACCCATGCTCACTGAAGAAAAGCTGGTAGACGCCATGATGGATCAAATGATGAGCGCAGTGGAAGTGATAGAACCCACCCAGTGATCGCGTATTCGCCTCACTTTAATGCGTCATCTGCCAGCACCCACTCGCCGCTACTTACATAGCCTGAGCCTCTGCGACTCACAATAAGCCTCTGCAACTCAAAATAAATATCATCATCATTGAACAACTTTATTTGAACGTTGTTCATAATAAAACTAGAATACAAAACGCTGTTGCATTGGGATATGTAACCTTAGTGAACGTTTAACGGATTTTCTCATTGTGCAGTAAGAGTACAGATATGATCTCAGAACAACTTGATTGCGTTGACGTCCTCAGCGCATCTCTCCCCGTGAAATCACAACGGAGAAAAACACCGCGTACGGCCCAGGGTTTCACGCTGGTCAGCATGATAGTCACCATCGTGATACTGGCAACCTTGGCGGTAATCGCGTCAGCTCACTATACCTCTTTTTCTGCTGACGCCCGCACCGCCGCACTCAAGTCAGTGGCCGGAAACATCGCATCAACCGCTGAAATGACCCATGCTGAAATGGTAATGGCAGGTCTTGCAGGATGGAATCCAAAACATAGCGAGCTGAGAAGAGCAGTCCGTGGCGGCTATTTTGGCGATGACGAACCGGGTCGTAACCCCTTTGCCTTCTGTGGGCACGATTGCTATTTCATGATGGGTTACCCGTCAGCGGGATCGAAAACCCTCTCATCACTTGTCGATGGTATCGGCCAGAAAGACGACATAGTGTTTGCGGGTTGGGGTAACAACGACCGACAAGCACAGGGGGTAACAGGCACTAGTGTTCTTCTTGCTCTGTTCTCTTTTCGCGATAACGTGAACATCAACAAAAGCAACCCTGGCAACAACACGCTTAAAAAGCACAGTTGCTACATCTGGTATGCAGGCAGCAGGCCTGGCCGCAGCTATAAGCTCGGCGTCTCACCCTGTAAGTAAAACGATTGAGAGAGCATTCTTTCGTTATACAGCTTTCTTCCCTCCACCTCATTATCAGCAAGTCATCATACTAAAGGTTGCGACATGGCCGTTTGGTAGTGAGGTGAGCCGTCTATTTCTTATCTTGCCTTCCTTCCTTTCATGCTTCTTACTGCAATTACTCACTCCTGCGGTAAACCCTCTTTAACCGCTGTGAGTCATACATCAGCGCAACGTTGTACCAAAAAAAAGAAACGCGCTGTTTGGGCGGCGCATGAGAAGAAGAGGGCGGCATATGAACAAAAAGGGGCGACAAAGTGTGCTTCATTTAAGGCTATATAAGCATTGGGTTGCAAAGCTTATATGCATACTGACCTTTAGTGGGGAACACAACACAATGAAAAACATAAAAGACAAACATGTTTTAGTTACAGGCGCAGGCAGTGGTATTGGCAGGGCTACCGCCATTGCCTTTGCTCAAGAAGGCGCGAAGTTGTGGTTGGTAGATATTAATGAACTAGGAAACAAAGAAACGGCCGATACCATTCGTGAGTCAGGTGGAGAGGTAAGCGTTCACTACTGCGATGTCACCGATGCAGAGGCGATGAACGAGCTGGCCAATACCATTCATCAACAAATCGATCATATCGATATACTGGTAAATAATGCCGGAATCGGTGCCGCAGGACGGTTTATCGACACCCAGTTGGAAAGCTGGCAGAAAGTGCTTTCCGTCAACGTAATGGGCGTCGTTCACGGCTGCCATGCCTTTTTGCCCCGTATGGTGGAGGCTGCCAAAAGAAATCGCAAACAGGCAGGCCACGTGATCAACCTGTCTTCGCTGGCAGGTTACTTTGCCCCGCCAGACTTATCCATCTACAGCACCAGTAAATTTGCCGTGTTTGGCTTTAGTGAGTCTTTACGTGCAGACATGGCAAAGTACGGGATTGGGGTCAGCACCATTTGTCCCGGCATTGTGTATACCCCCATCGTGGAGAATGCGCTGGCCGAGGGAGAAATGGCAGAAAAGCCGGAATCTCTCGACAAAATGGTCGCCTTCTACAAAAAGCGTAACTTTTTGCCCCACCGCGTGGCCGAGCAGATAGTGAAGGCGGTGAAACGCAACAAAGGCGTTTGTCCTGTCACGCTGGAGAGCCACTTTATGTATTTCATGAAACGGCTTATTCCGGGGATAGTTGGCAGAGTGTCGAGAATCGACAACCCAATCGTTTAATCGTCTCTGGGCATTGAACATGAGACGTTAAAACGAAAAAGTGACCGCCCATTTGACCCTCAGTGCTGAAAAGCAAAAGAGTGTTAAACGCGGCCACTTTAATAGAAAGAGACAGAGGGTAGGTGATAGAAGATGATAAAAGTAAGCCATCACTTACCCTAACGGCCTTCTATCAATTAGCCTAACGGCCAGCTAGCACATGGCCTGCTTTATAAAAGCCAGGGCAAAAAATGCAGTGAGCAAAGGGTTGTGAGCAGGCGGTTTATCGCGTTACATCAAGAAAAACCACGCCACCACACTGATAACGACCAACACCAAACCGAATTTTGTTTCAGTGGGCAGAGTCTCGTAGTTTTTCTCTCTTACCCAGCCCAAAAACATCAGTGTGAAGCCAAACCACTTGGCGACAGAGGCTAACTGCGCAGGCAAAAATCCACCAGTGGCAAAGTTGACGCTCTCGATAATGGCAACCAACAGACTGACAACAAACAACACTTTGACGGCTTTATCCATTTAATGACTACTCCTTAATTGCTATAAGCCATAACGGCTGCAAGCATACCAGAACCTCTGGCCGTTGATGCACTTCTGCGTATAAAATCCAGTATTGATACGGAATGTGAAGTTATCTTTATTTACAGAGAGAAGTTATTTTTCTGCTGCTGATTAATCTATATACCAAGTAATAGCCCGGTCGCCCGAGTCGTCATCGCGTAACAGCGCCACAGATTCACAGCATTAAATCCTCATCCTTCCCGTTTGCCAGTCTCGTCGAAACACCGCGCTTACCTTTTCATCGTCAGTCGCAATTTTCATCGTGACCCGTTGTTACCCTTGAGTAAATCGTTACGCTTCTGCTCCCTTTTATTGAGAGGTCATCTTTATGAAGAAAATCAATGTGGTCGGCACCAGCGGAAGCGGTAAATCATTTTTCTCAAAACAGTTGGCTGAAAAGCTCGGCGTACCTTATTTAGAGATGGATGCGATATTTTGGAAGCCCAATTGGCAGATGTCTTCAGATGAGGAATTTTTTGCCAATCTCAGTACCGCGCTCGAACGGGATGCCTGGGTATTGGACGGCAACTACAACAGAACCCGACCGATAAAATGGAAGGACGTAGATACTGTTGTCTGGATTGATTACTCGTTTACGCGAACGCTCATTCAGGCCATTAAGCGCGCCTTAATGCGGGTAATGTCAAACAAGGAGATTTGGCCGGGCACAGGAAACACAGAGTCGCTCAAAAAGCTGTTCTCCAAAGAGTCGATTGTTTGGTGGACGATAAGGAACTACCACAAAATAAAGCGTCGCTATGAAGCGGATTTAAACGCAACCGACTACTCACACATCCGCTTTGTCCGCATTCAGAGCCGCCGTCAGGCAAAAGAATTTTTAGCCTCGCTTGATGGGGTTGAGCATAGAGTGGGGTGTTCTGGAAGTTAGCGAGATGGGTTTGTGCGTGCAGGTGGCTATGTTGCCACTTGCACGCATTGGACATTTTACTTCCGCAAAAATACGCCATCTTTCAGTTGCTAACGCCAAGTCAAAATCAGGCGAACCGTACCGCTGAATAATGAAGCCTCTGAAACCTTGAGTGAGTGGCGAACGCAAACCCCAGATAACAGCTATGTGTTTCAGGGCAAAACAGGCGTACCACTCACAGACGTTAAAAAGCCATGGGTCACTGTGCTCGATATTGCATTGATTGAGAGCTTTAAATTTCACGACCTACGTGACCACTTTGCCAGTAAGCTGATGATGGCGGGTGTTGATTTGAACAGAGTTCACGAGTTACTAGGCCATTCAGGCCTAAAGATGACGCTAAGGTATACACACTTAGCGCCAGAGCATAAGGCGGCAGCTGTAAATTTGATTTGTTAATACCATTTTTACTGAAAGTTTAACTAGTCCACTTGTATTTATTGATAGGATATTTAAAAATGTCGATGGAACTTAAAGATAATATAGTTAGAAAATATTGCGCTGGTATTTACTATCATTAATTTAAAAACAGTATTTTTCTGAACATGGATGTTCAATTAAATTATTCTAGAATAAAAATTTAGAAATGTTATATGGCAAAGATGTATCCAACTTTTGGTCCGAAGACTAATGAGAGTCACTATGCAGAACCGAAGTTTTATAATTTATTAAAAAATGGTTTAGATGATACCTATACGGTCATACATTCAGTGCCGTGGTTATCTTCTGCAATTAAAGAAATTTATGGTGATATAAGCGCAATTGGTGAAGTTGACTTTTTAGTCATTCATCCAATTAGAGGTGTTTTAGCTGTAGAAGTAGGGGGAATTCTTCAGAGATGTAAATGGTTACTTCTACAGCCAGGGTGGAAGTAAAAGCCACTTTGATCCATTCAATCAACTTAATCGTGGCGTTTTTTCCATACAAGATTTATTAAAGAAAAATAATATTCATACAAGATTAGGTAGAGCCTATTTTTTTCCTAAAATAGATGTAGGTTTTAATCTACCACCCGAATATCAGGATGCACATAATAAAATTCGTTTAGTCATAGACTCAGGAGACTTGGGGAGAGAAGCTATTAGAATAGTAGAGATAATGGACTACTATAAAGACCTACTAGCAATAAAACCTCTCACTCAATATGGCGTAAAAAAAATAGTTGATTGCTTAATTCCTCAAGTCTATAACAAAGCATGTTGGATTTCTAGAATAAAAGATGATAATAGAACTTGGCTTAAACTTACTGATGACCAGATATATATTTCGAAAAAGGCTATGGATAAACAGCGGACGATAATAACTGGTTGGCCGGGTTCTGGTAAAACTATTGTACTCATTCATGTCTGTAGGCAACTGGCTGTTCAAGGTAAAAAAACATTAGTTGTCACATTTAACAGACTCCTTTCAAATAAAATTTCTGATGAGCTCAAAGGAACTAGCGATTGTAAGGTATTTAGCTTTAATAAGCTTTGTACTGAATATAGTGAAGAGGGAGTTTTTACTTTTTGTATTGAAGAATCATTAAGGAATATAGTTAAACAGAATAAACTATCAGAATTTGATGTTCTTCTAGTAGATGAGGGGCAAGCAATAAGTGAGGAATCATGGAGGTTATTTGAAGAGTGTTTTAGGGATAAAAAAATTGTAGTTATGTGTGATGACGCACAAGCATTTGGCTATGAGAATTCAGTAAATCTAGCTTTTTTAGAAAGCCTAATGAACGTCAAAGCTTTTTTATTAACTGAAAGTATGCGAATGCCTAAAGCAGTTTGTGAGGAGCTAAAGTTATTTAGCACTCCTGACTATTCAGTTATTAATAGAAGAGAATTTGAAAAAGATACATTAAATAGAGTTGTTACTTTTGATCAATCTGAAAAACTTAAAAAAGCGATTGCTAGATTATTGAGTGATGGCATCGCTAAGTCTGATATTTGTATTTTAAAACCAGCAAAGGTAACTGTTCCAATTGACTTGGTTCCAGTTGGAATTGAATTAGAAAATATTGGAAAGTATCGAGGATTAGAAAAGCCAATAGTTATAATCTATGCACCATCAGATATGAGTCAAACTGATTTCTTCTGTGCTTATTCCAGAGCTACTAGTCGTTGTATTGTAATTTTAAGTGCTAATCATATACAATATGGCGACTATGGTGAGCTGGGACGTTTAATTTATAAAAAAGATCCTGAAAGAGTAAAGTCATTGGCAGAAAAAGGTTTATTGAAAAATAAAATTTTTAGTAAACACTCAGGATTAAAATTCAATTTAGAGATTAGAGATATATTAAATCTATATTGGTGCGAAAAATGGAATAGCTACTTTTTTTATTCGGAAAAATACCCGTTACTCCAAGAGCTTATTCTATGTCATTTAGAAGTTACCCATATAGACGGTATAATCAGTTGGACTGATAGAAGCCTAAATCATTTTAGAGTTTCTGGAAATAAAAACATAACACTGAGATCTAGAGTTTCTGATTATGAATTAAATAATTGTTCCAAATGTGGTTGCGAAGTAATCAGTGACTTTGGATGTGGAAATTGTGATGATAACTTTTCTTTCTATGATATGATATGTAGTAAAAATGAAATTAAAAATCGCTTTAGTAAGATAATTAATATAATTAAGGGTGAGGAAACTCTTAGTAAAGAAAGTAAGAATAACATATCTCCTTTTTTAAGCGCTTCACTTTTGGTTATGAATAAACTGGATGACTTTATAAAATATGAAATATTATCTATTATAAATAAAGCAGATAATTACATAACAAAAACGATTATTATCCATATCTTTTATTTAATTTTTAATAATAAACATAATAAAGATATACTAATTATAAATAAATCTGTAATTGATTTTGTAAAACGCTGCTCTCCAAGTATAAGGAATGAACTTTCAGATGCTTCTATTGCAGCATTTGTATCTAATTCAATCGTGTTTTTAGAGAGCTCGAATATACTAAAAAAAATTGGGAAAGGTAAATTTGTAGTTATAATAAAAGTTATTTAGTGATAGTGTCATCCTATTTCACTAATATGACTTTTGTTTTATTAATTTCTTCAAATTTTAAGAACTATACCCTAATATTTAAATATAGGGTATAGATAAATTACTTCGTTTACTTTAGTAAACTATATTTATAAAAATGTATTATTGAGATAAATGTAATTCGTATTCACTAAAGAGATACTCAACAGCCTTATATAAAAATAATGTTAGAGGAGGCCAGCATGAATGAGTGATTTTCACTTTCTCTTGCTCTTCATAATCTTCTTGATGAACAAGTTGATTTCTTATAGAGTAGATTTTTCCTGCAACTAGTCGTTTGTGCTCATCTTTATCAGATAGAGTTAAACCATCGATAAATTTACCACCTGAAATACCTGATGTATCAAAGCAATCAAATGTTAGTAAAGAGAAGAGATTTTTATAGATTCTTTCTCTTTCTCTCTCCATTTTATAGACTCTTGGACTATCTTCGCTAACTCAAATGCATTTTTGTTCGTACCAATTTGGTCTCTTAGGGTTAGCATCCATGGTAAATAATATAGTCCCTCTATACACCTATAAACTTCTAAATATATATGTTTCCAATGAAGTGATGTAAGAGATAAATATATATTTTCATAATTTGCACTATTTAATTCAATAATGTTATTTGCTGTACTTAATATATCACTATTGATGTTCTCAGATCTAAGGCATGGACAATATAAAGCAAGTTTTGCCGCTAAATACCATATCCCAAGTTCAGGAATTACAGAGTTACTATCTAGCTTAAATACCTTAATGGGACGATATACATCAATTAACTCGTCAATTTCATGGCCCTGATAAGATTCTTTTTCTTCTCTATGCCCCAAAGCAAGCTTTTCTTCTAACTCCCTATCTTGGCTATTTTCAAGCGAGGGTTTGTAGAAACCTTGTAGATGGTAGCAAAGCTTAATAAAAAAGCATTCTTCGATATGATGCTCTTGTGCATTTAAATTATCTATACAATCAAATAATTTATCCGTATCACAGCTTGGAAAAAACTCTGTAGAAATAACTATATAATACTCATCTTTACATTTTAATTTCGCTATGAAATCCCCATTTCGTAATGTTATTACTTCGTCAGAGTATACTTCTAATGAATCAAATCGCTCAAATTGCTCTGACTGTATTTCTGGATTTAATCCTGCGGTCTTTAATTTTTTGATATCCCCGATTTTTGCTAAAGCTACGATTGGTTCGAATATTGACTTAATATATTCATCATATCTTACTTTAGCCATTAATTACCTGCCCTTCTCCAGCATGGTTTTAACGAGTTTTCTATTTTTTCTATACCTTCTAAAAGTGTTAAAAAAGATGTTGTGAAAAAATTCCTTTCAAATTGACCAACCTTAGAACTTTTTACACTTAGTAGCAGGTCTAAATTCTCTATATCCAGCAGCTTTTCAAGTTGTTCATTATTCATTTTTTCTACTCTTTCAAAAAACAACTCGAGCTTCTTACAGATTACTTCAAACTTTAGTTCTGATTCATCCCAATCTATATCAAATCCAGGTTGATCAAAAATATATATGGACATTGCTACGCAAAACCCAACCATTGCCGGGAATGATTTAAATATATCTTTACCAGTTTTAAACCTAATCAACCTTTGTTCTACTTCGCCTTTAGATTCATATCTAGAAATGGTTTTATCAAAGCTAGTTAGTAGTTCAATTGTCTTGATGAAATAGTCGAGGAATCGCTCATGTGAAGACGATTCAATTATATCTAATCGTGCGAAATCTTCTGAAATAGTACTTTTTAATTCAATGTGGTTTTTTCTTGCAGAGAAAAGTAATAGTAACTCAATCAACTTTTCGCTTTGATACTGACCAGCTCTTGTTCTTCGTCTTGATTCTTCATCTTGGTTGAATATATCAATATTTCCACTCACTTTATCACTAATTATTTTGAGTAGAGGATTATATACAGTATTTAACTGACGAGATACCTCCCATGGAACCTGACCTGTATTTAGTACCAGCATTCTGTAAATAAGGCTGTTAAGACTATCTGATACCCAGAACTCTACTCTCAACTCATTATTTTTTACACTCGGGTTCAATTCAATAGCTTCAGCTATAGCTGTAGTTCGTTGCATGCCATCAATTACAGACAGACGTCCGGGAATATCCTTTTTCGCAATTTTTAGCAACTCATCGAGATTATCAATACTGTTGAATTTTTCAATCTCTATTGGTTCAACTAGAATACCTATTACAACAGGAGGTAATATAGCATTATTCTGAATGTCCTTAACCATACGATCACGTATAACTAATGCTGTTTTTGTTTTTAAAGGTGTTCTCTGCCCTTGTAATCCACCTTTATCTTTATAGACATCATCAATGAGATCTAGATAATCCGATATTTTCATCGGTGTAATGATAGATGTGCATCTCAGCTTTTTCTCAATAAGCTTGTGTAACATAAACCCCTCAGCTTTGGCCGTACGACTAAATGTAGTCTTGAAAGCCAGAATGTATCATGACTTTGAGTTATTGTCCTGTAAGTAGACAAAGGCTCTGTGTATAAATTTAGTCAAATAGTAAAGTTCTGCACTTGATATGAGGCTAAGCGTAGATATCCGAGAGTAGTTCTTTATTCTTAAGAAAAGTAGGGGTTTAGTTGTTCGACGTAGTTAAAGTACTTTCTGTGATGTGTAAAGAGCGCTAATTCTTTCTTTATATTTTTGAATCTTTATCTAGATTTTGACGTGTCGTTTTAGGCGATGCAGAGTGTATTTTAGCTGTTTCAGTTAGCTATTTTTAGCATTCATGCCGTATAACCATTAAGCTATTACCTTCATCGAGAGCACAAAGAACTCCCCCTTTTGATTGCAGCTAAATCCTCGATCAACGTCACCAAATCAATACACCCACTCCGATACACTTGCCTTTAGACTTAATTATGTATTCGTTTATATTTCAATGAATTTACTGAGCCTGTAGGCCGACGAGGCCGCATTTTCACTTGCCCTAGTTACAGCGTTGGCCTAAAGGCCTTATGGTTCGGCAGCAAAGCCTTAAATCTTAATTAAAAGGATTGGTATGGAAAAAAGACGCTTCTATAGACTTGATGAAATCTCAGACGTAGCTCCTGTGACCAAAGGTGGTTTATTAGAATCTGTCGATAGTGGGCGGTTACCGCTTTGTGCTTGGATCGATGCTAGGGCTTTATGCGCCCCACTGCGAAGTAGGCCTGTACTCGCCAATCTGTTTGATTATTGCGGATTAGCAGGGATCTCATCGTAGCAATCCATTCATATTTAAATACATAGATGGTCTTGGCTTGTTTGGAATAACTTTACCTTTGCTTGATATTGCAGGTAAATCTTATCGTACTGCATTGCCATCCGACCTGAAGTGAGTAGCCTAGAGAGCAGAAATCACCGAATAGTAGGTATCAAGTCATATGGATAATGACAAATATATCCCAGAAGAAATTAAAGGCTGGAACTGGGGAGCATTCTTAACCAGCATAATCTGGGGGATCCGTTTTAAATGCTACAAAACGTTTTTGGTTTACATACCATTATTTGGCTTTTTTTATCTCTTTGTTGTTGGTGCTAGAGCGAATCAGTGGGCTTGGCAGAATAATCATTGGGAAAGTATTGAGGCATTTAAAGCCACGCAGAAAAAGTGGACCTTGGGCACGCTGGTTTTCTATATCGCGCTCATAGCTTTCGCAGTGACATATGTAAATAAAGGTGTGAGTGAGTTTGAAAATGCGCCATACGCCAGCCTTGCCCTAGTTGCTTTGGAGCAAAGTGAGAGCTTCCAAGCCAATATTGGTAAGCCTTACGAATATTCGCTTTATGCTGGAACGCAAAGAGGTTATGAAGCAAAAGGCTTTGCGGAGATGACGTTTGATGTTCAAGGTGTTAATGGCAAGGGTAAGCTTTTCGTTAACGCTAGTCATGTTAATCAGGTTTGGCAGCTTGAATGCCTCAGCATTCAATACGCCAACAGTAAACAACCTGACATACTCATTCCGTGTGACTAGTTATAACGCCTACTAGGGTATCGAAAGGTATTTAAATGACGTTATCGCAAGCTGCTTGGCGTATTGTTTAGCCGCTTGTTTACTTTCAAACGGGTATATCTCGGCTTTCTGAAGCTCTTCAATTGCACCTTCAATGTTACGAACCATCCAATGACCGCTGGCGATTGATGAAGAGCCACTACAGATGAGCTTATTTGTCAGGTTTCCACTCCCGTCTAGCGTCCAATAGTCTTTTTGAGCGACGTAAGTTAATTCAACTTCTGCAATGCTGCCGTCTACTCGGTAAAACTTTGGCGGTTGGTGAGTGGTGATCAAGTAGTGGCGCATTCCCAGTGTTCCCTTTAGTGAGAGTTATCAAGGTTAGGGTACGTTCGAAGTGAGAAAGCGAATAGCTTGGCACGTTGATTTATCGAAGGGGTTCACTCTTCTGTGCCGAGGAATGTAATGTCTATTTGCAGAAGAAGTGGTTATTGCTTGAGTTGCTTTAGAAAAGCAAAAGGCCTGAACAGTGATAAACCGTTCAGGCCTTTCTAAATATGGTGGCCCCTCGCAGATTTGAACTGCGGACCAATCGATTATGAGTCGAGTGCTCTAACCACTGAGCTAAGGGGCCGTTGTAGGTGGTTGATTATAGGGGAAGAGCATAGGGCTGTCTAGCTTACCTTTCTCCAATTCCGCGCGGTTTTTAACCGTTTAAACCATCTGAGACAAACAAAAAAGGCGGGATGTGCCCGCCTTCTCATTTTTACCGCTTTATTGGTGAGTTTTTACTCATCCAGGAAGCTGCGCAGTACCTCTGAACGGCTTGGGTGACGCAGCTTACGCAGGGCTTTCGCTTCAATCTGACGGATACGCTCACGGGTTACGTCAAACTGTTTACCTACTTCTTCCAGCGTGTGGTCGGTGTTCATGTCGATACCAAAACGCATGCGCAGCACTTTCGCTTCACGCGGCGTCAGGCCCGCCAGAACTTCACCAGTTGCCATGCGCAGGTTGTTCATGGTCGCGGAGTCCATTGGCAGTTCCAGCGTGTCATCCGGCAGGAAGTCACCAATGTGCGAGTCTTCATCATCACCGATTGGGGTTTCCATCGAGATAGGCTCTTTAGCGATCTTCAGTACCTTGCGGATCTTGTCTTCTGGCATCTGCATGCGCTCTGCCAGCTCTTCAGGCATTGGCTCACGGCCCATTTCCTGCAGCATCTGACGAGAGATTCGGTTCAGTTTGTTGATGGTTTCAATCATGTGAACCGGAATACGGATGGTACGCGCCTGATCAGCAATCGAACGAGTGATTGCCTGACGGATCCACCATGTCGCATAGGTCGAGAACTTGTAACCACGACGGTATTCGAACTTATCAACCGCTTTCATCAGACCGATGTTACCCTCCTGAATCAGATCCAGGAATTGCAGGCCACGGTTGGTGTACTTCTTGGCGATTGAGATAACCAGACGCAGGTTAGCTTCTACCATTTCTTTCTTGGCGCGGCGTGCTTTGGCTTCACCGATAGACATACGGCGGCTGATGTCTTTGATTCGCTCAACAGACAGGCCAGTCTCTTCTTCGATGATCTTCAGCTTTTGTACGCAGCGACGCAGGTCTTCTTCGTACTTGGCAACACGTTCGGTAAATGGTTTGTCCATTGCCAGTGCCGCGTCAATCCAGTTGTCGCTCGACTCATTGCCTGAGAAGAGTTGAACAAAGGTTTTCTTCGGCATTTTGGCCTGATCAACACAAAGGCGCATCACCAGACGTTCCTGGGTACGTACACGGTCCATGGTTTCACGCATGTCCGTGACCAGGCGGTCGAATTGTTTTGGCACCAGTCGGAACTGCTTGAATGTTTCAGACAGTCCTTCAACCGCTACAGCGGTGGTTTCGTGGAAGCGGCCGTGCGTGTCGATGGCATTCTTCATGTTCTCGTATGAGCGTTGTAGCTCTGAGAATTTCTCACGCGCCAGTTCCGGGTCAATACCGGTATCTTCTTCAGAATCATCGTCATCGCTGTCGTCGTCGATGTCGTCATCTTCATCTTCAAGTTCAGCTTCACTCAGCTCTGAGCCGATGTGGGTTGCGGTCGGTGCAATGTCTTGCTCATTAGGATCAATGAAGCCCGAGATAATATCGGTCAGACGGAGTTCTTCTGCTTCAACCTTGTCAAACTGGTCAAGCAGATAAGAGATAGAGCTTGGGTATTCTGCGACAGAAACCTGTACCTGATTGATGCCGTCTTCAATTCGCTTGGCGATGTCAATTTCGCCCTCGCGGGTCAGCAGTTCAACGGTACCCATTTCACGCATATACATGCGAACGGGGTCTGTAGTGCGGCCAATTTCAGATTCCACACTGGAGAGAGCAGCTGCTGCAGCTTCCACTGCATCTTCGTCAGCTACTGACTCAGACATCATGAGCTCGTCGGCATCGGGAGCAGTTTCGACAACCTGGATCCCCATGTCGTTGATCATCTGAATGATGTCTTCTATCTGATCGGAATCGACAATGTCTTCCGGTAAGTGGTCGTTAACTTCTGCATAGGTCAGATAGCCTTGTTCCTTACCTTTGGCGACAAGCAACTTTAGCTGTGACTGCGGATTTTGATCCATAGACGGTATCCAACTTCGGGTCTGAGTGAAGAAATTTAGTATGCGGAAACGCAAACTTCCAATTCTACCAAATCACAAGAGTACTGACTAGTTTCTAATCGGGTCGGTTGAGGATTAACAACTGCAATTCCCGTTTTTCTTCGACTGATAAGCCAAGAGTGTTCGACTTTGCTTGTAACTTAGCTATTTGTTTTTCGACACACTGGGCAAGAACGTTGTCCAGTGCATCCAAGAAGACATTCAAAATATCGTCTTCTGTATCGTTCGGTACTTTCCAACTGGCGAGTGTGGCGAGCATTGCCGCTTTATCTGACTCTCGCCAATTTTCTAAAATCTGGCCCGTAGTGATATTGGGACGGGTTCGACACAATTCAAGTAACGAGACAAATAAATCTAATCCCGGAATGTCTGGCTCATTCATGCCATCAAGTGGCGGTACGTGCTCAACGTAGTCAGGGTTTTGTAATAGCAGAGATATTAAGGCACGCATTGGCGTGAGTTTCAGCTCTGCTGTCGGGCGCTTGGCCTGACTTTTCCCGTTTTTGCTGAGCAGTTTTTCCAGCTGACTTTCGTCCGGCAGCATGAGTTTCTGGCCCAGCTGTTTTCTCAAGTATAGTCGTAACGTGCCACCCGGCACTTTATCTATCAGCGGGACGGCGAGGGTGCTGAGCTTGGCTCTGCCCTCGTTACTGCTCGAATCTACCTGAGTCATCAGGGTGGAGAACATAAAGTCTGACAGTGTCATGGCACTTTTCAGGCGTTCTTCAAACCCTTCTTTACCTTCCTGTCGGATGCATGAGTCCGGGTCTTCGCCATCTGGCAGGAACATAAATTTAAGCTGTCGGCCATCGCTGAGATGGGGCAGGGCCTGCTCCATCGCACGCCATGCGGCATCGCGTCCGGCGCGGTCTCCGTCGTAGCAACATACAACGGTGGAGGTTTGCCGAAACAGCATTTGTACATGGTCGGCAGTGGTTGAGGTGCCCAGTGAAGCGACGGCGTAATCGACGCCAAACTGTGCCAGTGCCACTACATCCATGTAACCTTCTACGACCAATAACTGATTTGGTTCACGATGGCTTTGCAGTGCCTCGTATAAACCATATAGCTCGCGGCCTTTGTGGAAGATGGGGGTTTCCGGTGAGTTGAGGTATTTGGGGGTGCCGTCTCCCAGTACCCGACCACCAAAGGCGATCACTCGTCCGCGTCGGTCGCGGATTGGAAACATGACCCGGCCACGAAAGCGGTCGTAGCGGCGGCCATTGTCGTTCTCTATCAACATGCCAACACTGACCAGTGCCTGCTGGCTGTCTTTATCGCGGCCAAATCGGTTTTTGACCTGATCCCATTCATCGGCGACATAGCCAATGCCAAACTGCTGTACGATCTCGCCGGATAACCCTCGGTTTTTCAGGTAGTCGATGGCGGTCTGGCCTTTACTGCCGCGCAGTTCACCTTGATAGAACTGGGCGATCTGTCCCATGGTCTGGTACAGGTCTCGTTTTTGATCGCTGCGGGCATAGGGGCCGCGTGGGCCTGAACCCTGCTCGCGGGGAACTTCCAGTCCAAGCTGACCGGCGAGTTCTTCTATGGCTTCAACAAACTCAAGGCGGTCGAACTCCATAACAAAGTCGATGGCGTTGCCATGTACCCCACAGCCAAAGCAGTGATAAAACTGTTTTTCCTGACTGACGGTAAACGAGGGGGTTTTTTCGTTATGGAAAGGACAACAGGCACCGTAGTTCTTGCCCTGTTTTTTGAGCTTTACCCGGGCATCGATAAGTTCAACGATATCGAGCCGAGCCAGTAGGTCATCAATGAAGGCGCGTGGGATCTTGCCTGCCATAATTTACGATCACCAACCTTTTTGAATGGGAGGGAAAATGTCTTACTTTAAGATACGAACAAGCCGCGCACTCCGCAATGGATGCACGGCTTGTTTGCAAGGTGGAGCAAATTATCCCAGATTAGCTTTCACTAACTGGCTAATTTTGCCCATATCAGCGCGGCCCTGAACCTGTGGTTTCAGTATTGCCATAACTTTACCCATGTCTTGCATGGATGCGGCACCGGAGGACGCAACCGCCTCTTTAACCAGTGCAGTGATCTCTTCTTCAGACAGTGGTTGCGGCATAAATTCTTCCAATACGGCGATTTCTGCTGTTTCCACGTCTGCGAGGTCATCACGGCCAGCCGACTGATATTGCGCTACGGAATCTCGGCGCTGTTTAACCATTTTAGTTAATACAGCAAGAATTTCGTCTTCGTTCAGAGTTTTCTGTCCGTCGACTTCCTGCTGTTTAATTGCCGCCATGACTAGACGGATGGTACCAAGGCGAGGTTTATCTTTCGCCTTCATTGCCGCTTTTTGTTCGTCTTTAAGACGTTCAATCAATTCCATGCGCAATCCTCTGACTAAATCGAATTAGTACAGACGAACGCGGCGCGCGTTTTCACGAGCCAGTTTCTTCAGGTGACGCTTAACTGCTGCTGCTTTAGCGCGTTTGCGAACAGTAGTTGGCTTTTCGAAGTGCTCACGACGGCGAACTTCAGAAAGAATACCTGCTTTTTCACAAGAGCGCTTGAAGCGACGCAGAGCTACGTCGAATGGTTCGTTTTCACGTACTTTAATTACTGGCATGTGCCTTTCACCTCAGGGGTTGTTCAGTAATCGCTGGTGATAATATGACCAGCCTTGATTAAAAATGGTGCGGAATTCTAATCCGAGACTGGGGGTCTTGTAAAGCATAACTGGTGAATTTGATGTCACCCATGTAATATTGCCGCCTATTTTTGATTTTAGGTTATCTGTGCTGAGGTGTTATGCGAATTCTGGGCATCGAGACATCGTGCGACGAGACGGGTGTCGCCATCTATGACGATGAAAAAGGGCTGCTTGCTCACCAGCTTTACAGCCAGGTAAAAGTGCATGCTGATTACGGTGGCGTGGTGCCGGAGCTGGCATCCCGCGACCATGTTAAAAAAACCATCCCACTGGTGAAGGCAACGCTGAAAGATGCAGGCCTGACGCCGGATGATCTCGATGGGGTTGCGTATACCGCCGGGCCGGGTCTGGTGGGTGCGCTACTGGTGGGTGCGACTATCGGCCGCAGTCTGGCATACGCTTGGAATATTCCGGCGGTTGCGGTTCACCATATGGAAGGCCATTTGCTGGCACCTATGCTGGAAGACAATCCTCCACCGTTTCCGTTTGTGGCACTGCTTGTGTCTGGCGGTCATACCTTATTAGTAGAGGTGAAGGGGATTGGTGAGTACCAGATCCTTGGCGAATCGGTTGATGATGCCGCGGGTGAAGCGTTTGATAAAACTGCCAAGCTGATGGGGCTGGACTATCCGGGCGGGCCGCTGCTGTCGCGTCTGGCAGAAAAAGGCGACTCAAGCCGTTTTACCTTCCCGCGCCCAATGACAGACAGACCGGGACTGGATTTCAGCTTCTCTGGCCTGAAAACCTTCGCGGCGAACACGATTGCTGCGAATGGTAATGATGATCAGACCCGTGCTGATATTGCCCGTGCCTTTGAAGATGCGGTAGTGGATACGCTGGCAATTAAATGTAAGCGCGCCCTTAAGCAATGTGGCATGAAGCGGATTGTGATTGCAGGCGGCGTAAGTGCTAACCGCCATCTGCGTGCCAAACTGGCAGAGCTTGCAGACAATATCGGCGGTGAAGTGTATTACCCTCGCACGGAATTTTGTACCGACAACGGTGCAATGATTGCTTATGCAGGTATGCAGCGTCTGAAAAACGGTGAAAACATGGATCTGGGCGTGAAGGCATTCCCTCGCTGGCCGATTGATCAGCTCAAGCCAATCGCTGAGTAATTTCACTCGTTCCCTCATCTGCTTTGATGAAGAGCGGGTCGTATTAAAGAGCAGGTTCTGATGAAGAATGTGCTCTAATATAGAAGAGGCTGCAATGTGCAGCCTTTTTTGTTTCTGGTGTTTAGGCTGTTTTTGCTTTTTCCGCTAAGTAAGGCATCTTCTTTTATTCGCCTTACCTTTCCTTCACTCTTCCTCTTTATTAACGCCATATCACCAACGTGCTGATTTTTAGTTTTAGAATAAAAATTCTACTTTTCTCATATGCAATCCAGTTACTCATCCCGAGCTATGCCATAACTAGTGACTTAAGCTGTCTGTTATTAAGTCTATTAATAGTAAAACGTCATTTATGCCAACGGAAACTGGCTGCGACATACAAGGGATTGAATACCGCCTGTTGTGACTGTTGAAAGCGACTGCCCGCGTTTGTTGAGATCAGTATCCGATGGTTTGCTGGAAGAACCAAACCATGTTGATTGAAAAGAATTACGTCTTCGCCGTACTTGCCATTCTCGTTGTCGCAACGACAGACGCCGTTGGATCTTTGTTGGGATTCTGGTTTGCCCCTGAAACGGCAGGAAATAAGATGTGGGTGATAAAGGGACTGTTATTACTGGCTCTGGTACTGCTAAGTTTCTCCGTTAAAAGGTGGGTCTATCAACAGACCTCAGACGGGTTTTATCGCAAAGTTGCCTGGCTCAGCCTGCTCTCATTGCTGGTTTGTCTTGGCGGTGACATCACCAATGCCAATTTTTCCGAAACCTTCTATCGCTACGATGGCGTGGTGAAACATGATTATCTGGCGGATTCTGTGATGTTTTTCGGGCCGGGTTATTTGTTGCTGCTTATTAATGGCGCATTAGTCACAAGGCGCAATGGCATAAAACCGACGGTTATCGGGCAGTTCATACTTGCTGGCGTGCTTGCAGGGGCGTTATCGATATTTATTATGCATATACCGGGTACAGGTGTTTTCGTGAAAACGATGACCAGTATCTACGCTGCACTTATCGGTGCCGTTGGCCTGCTGGGCATTTTATTGATTCACTCTTTTGGCGGTATCAGAGCGTCAAAAGGTGTGTGGATGGTGGGTTTCGGGTTTATGTTGGCAGCGATTGCTGATGCGGTGATCGGTCATTTTTGGATTTACGGCAATGGTGGTCAGGGATACTACCCGGATGTTCGCCATGTAAACTGGATTCTCTACGCCGCGTCACAGGCTATGGTGATTTATCTTCCCTTCGTGCTCGTCTCACATGAAAAGGGAAAGACGGCTTAGTCATCACCGTCATTATCTGGTAAAGGCTTGTTTTTATTCCAAATCTTAGGTTCTTTTTTCTCCAGCAGGCGTTTGATATTGGCCTGATGCCTGAGCAGGATCAGACAGCACAACATGGCAACCGGCATGGTGAATTGGGGTTTGATTAACCAAGTGAAAAGCGGGGCCATAAGTACAGTGACAATCGCGGCCAGCGATGAGTATTGAGTGACCACGACCACAATCAGCCAGCAGGCAATCAGCGCCCCTGCCAAATCCAGACCTATCGGAGCCATCGCACCCAGGGCAGTGGCAACGCCTTTACCGCCCTTAAACTGAAAAAATACCGGGAACATATGGCCGAGGCAGGCAGCGACGGCAATCAGGCCAAGAAAAAAGGGATTAATGCCAAGGTAATAGCTCAGCCAGACCGGAATAGTGCCTTTTAACATATCGCAAAACAGTACCAGCACAGCCGCAAATCGTCCGCCGAGCCGCAGTACATTGGTGGCACCCGGATTGCCCGATCCCTCGGTGCGTGGGTCTGGCAGATTCATTGCACGGCAAACCAGAATGGCACTTGAGATAGAGCCAAGCAGGTAGGCGGCAATTATCATGAACAGGGCAATCAATGTCATCCAGGATCCCAATATTGATCAATCGCTAGAGTTTGCAGGATATTACTTGTTATAGTTCGGCACCGTAGCACGACTTCATTGTATCGTCACGAGCTGACAGCATGCTGTTTTGTGGATTATATCCCGAGTTAGCTGATGTTACGCATTTTCAATCGTTTTAGGTATCCGACCTCTGAAATTTTCTATGAACATGGATTTAGTATTTATTGAACAGCTTGAAGTCATTACGACGATTGGTGTGTATGACTGGGAGCAGGAGATTAAACAGAAACTGGTGTTTGATCTTGAAATGGCACACGACAACCGTCCTGCTGCGGACAGTGATGAGGTCTCTCTGGCCCTTGACTACGCGGCGGTCAGTAGTGCGGTGATCGAATTGGTTGCCAATGGCCAGTTTAAGCTGGTTGAACGTGTCGCCGAAGACGTCGCTTCCCTGATCCAGTCCCGCTTCGGGGTGCCGTGGATCCGGGTAAAAGTCAGTAAGCCGGGTGCAGTGGCTGAAGCCCGTACCGTGGGTGTAGTAATTGAGCGAGGCGAGCGGTGACTCAGGTTCTGGTAAGTGTTGGCTCAAATATTGAGCGAGAGCGTCATATCTCTGAAGGACTTCAGGCGCTGAAAGAGTTAGATCCGGCCTGCCGTGTCTCCCGCGTATTTGAAGCGGTGCCGGTTGGCTTTGAAGGACCGAACTTTTTTAATCTGGTGGTGGAGCTCAACACTGAGATGTCACTGGACGGTATCACTGAGGCGCTGCGAGAAATTGAAGCGCGTTGGGGCCGCGAGCGCGACGCGATTAAATTCCGTGACCGGACTCTGGATATCGACCTTTTGACCTACGGTGATCTTTTCCAGCCAGAAGGTCCCACGCTCCCTCGTAAAGACGTTTATAAGTTTGCTTTCACCCTTTGGCCGCTTGCAGAGTTGTGTCCTGATCAACAGATCCCGGGTGACAGTCAAACCTATGCCGAAGCATGGCAGGCGTTTGATGAGGAGCAACCTCTGTGGCCTGTGACTGACTTATCTTTTTTAAATGTTTAAAACGAGACAGTGCTGGTTTAAGTGTGTCTCGAATGACTGATCTGAGAAAAATATGACAAATTTAGAAGCCTTCATGTTGGCTCTGATTCAGGGGCTGACTGAATTCCTTCCTGTTTCCAGCTCTGCCCATCTCATTCTTCCTTCTGCTGTTCTGGGCTGGGCTGATCAGGGACTGGCGTTTGATGTGGCGGTTCACGTTGGTACTTTGCTGGCAGTGCTGGGTTATTTCCGTAAGGAAGTGGTGCAACTGTTGAATGCTTTCTTTGGCTCGATCTTTAAAAAAGAACGCTCTAAAGATGCGATGCTGGCATGGATGATCGTGCTGGCGACCATTCCGGCGGGTTTGTTCGGTCTGTTTGTGAAAGCTTTCGACATTGTTGACCTCTATCTGCGCTCACCTTGGGTGATTGCCACCACGTGTATCGTGTTCGGTGCGCTGCTCTGGTGGGTTGACCGTCGGGCAAGTTGTCAGGTGAATGAATACGAGACGACGCCGAAATCTGCACTGCTGATTGGTCTGGCGCAGGCGATGGCAATCATCCCCGGCACTTCACGTTCAGGCGCGACCATGACCGCAGCTCTGTATCTGGGTTACACCCGTGAAGCGGCTGCCCGCTTCTCCTTCCTGATGTCTATTCCCATCATTGTGCTGGCTGGCGGTCTGCTGAGTATCAGCCTTGCCAAGGGCGAAGCACCGATTATGTGGGAGCCGATGCTGATCGGTGTCGTGGTGTCCTTCATCAGTGCGTATCTGGTGATTCACTGGTTCCTGAAGCTGGTAACCCGTGTTGGTATGTTGCCGTTTGTGATTTACCGCATCCTGCTGGGCTTTGGTCTGGTGTTCTTCCTGTCCATGCATGGCTAGTTTGCTGAGGCAAACCTAGCTTTGCTGAACGGGAAACGAAAAAAGCTGCCATTTGGCAGCTTTTTTTATGGTCGCGGTGAAACCTTTATCGGGTAGCAAGATAGGCTTTGACGGCTTCAACCCGCTGCTGCGTCAGTTGCTCACGAATTGCCGGCCCTTTGAAACCAGCGGCAACGATGGGCTTTACATCCACTTGCTGGGCGGCAGCGAAAGCTTGTTGTAGCCAGTCTGCCTGCGGGTAGTCATTTTGCTCAAACCCCTTGCGGCCGAGATGGTCGGCTTTACTGGCCAACGCCAGTTGCAGTGCCCGCTCAGGCTTACGCCAGAAATCGTTGCGGTCGAAGATTTTGACAAAGGTACTGGCTCTCAGCTCTCCGGCATTGTGAACATTGGTATGTTCAGCACACACTACCAGTGCCGCATCCCGGTATGGGTTGGGCACTTTTAGCCGGGTGCAGAGTGCTTTGATTGGCTTCAGCCCGGTCTGGGTATGCTTGTGATGACTTGGCCATTCTTCTTCCGGGGTCAGCGCTTTGCCAAGATCGTGCAGTTGGGCAGCAAAACGAATCACGGGATCCTCGGTTAGAAGCGCGGCCTGACGGGCAACCATAATATTATGAACGCCGGTATCAATTTCAGGGTGCCAGCGTTCAGGCTGGGGAACACCAAACAAATCATCCAGTTCAGGCAGTACCACTTTCAGTGCGCCGCAATCTCGCAACACAGAGAGAAAAACATCGGGACGCTCGGTGTGCAGGGCTTTTTCCCATTCGCGCCAAACCCGCTCCGGTGTCAGTGCTTCCAGCTCTCCACTGTCACTGATTTGCTGCATCAATGTGATGGTCTCGTCTGCGACGGTAAAGCCCAGTGAGGCAAATCTTGCAGCAAAGCGGGCAACCCGGAGCACCCGGAGTGGGTCTTCTACAAACGCTGGCGAGACATGACGCAGGATCCTATCAGCCAGATCTTGCTGACCGCCATGCGGGTCAACCAGCTCGCCGTCTTCGCCCTGCGCCATCGCATTGATAGTCAGGTCGCGACGAATCAGGTCATCTTCAAGGGTAACATCTGGCGTGAAATCGCAGATGAACCCGGTGTAACCCTGACCGGATTTTCTCTCAGTGCGGGCGAGGGCATATTCCTCATGGGTTTTGGGGTGCAGGAAAACAGGAAAGTCAGCCCCCACCTGCTGATATCCGGCGTCTGTCAGGGTCTGTATGTCTGCGCCAACGACGACCCAGTCTTTGTCTTTTACTTCAAGTCCGAGAAGCTGATCGCGTACTGCGCCACCAACAAGATAGGTTCTCACATCGTATTCCACTATTCTTAAATCACTCTACTTATCTTAAACATCTATGGTGATGAACAAAAATCCAATTGTTATCCTGACTGTGCAACCGCTTTACAGAGTGTATGAGGTTGGTTAGGGTGACGGTCATCGGCGTGTATCAGGGATTAAACAGGTAAAGATGTACAACGACTTTTTCCAGCTAAAGGAATCGCCATTCGCGATTGTGCCGAATCCAAGGTTTTATTACCTCAGTGATCGTCACAAGGAAGCGCTCAAGCATGTGTTGACAGGGATTGCGGACGGAGGTGGTCTGGCACTGCTGTCGGGAGAGGTCGGTACCGGAAAAACCATGACGCTTCGTGCGTTGCGAGAGCGGATGACCGAAAACAGTCAGGTGATTGAGCTGCTTAATCCCGCTGTCAGTGTCAAAGAGTTGATGCAAACCCTGTGTGACGAGCTTGAGCTGCCTTACGACGAAACCGATGGCACCAAGCGGCTCCATGATTTGATTGTCGCCAAACTGAAAGCCAATGACGCCGCTGATATGCAGACGGTATTACTGGTGGATGAAGCCCAGCACTTGCTTCCTGATGTGCTTGAGCAGCTCAGACTGCTGACCAATATCGAAACCAGTGAAAGAAAGCTGCTGAAAGTTATCCTGATTGGTCAACCAGAGTTGCTGGAGCTGCTTCGACAGCCTAATCTGCGTCAGCTTGCCCAACGGATAACCGCGCGCTATCACTTGATGCCTTTGGTGACTGAAGAGGTAAAAGAATACATCTCTCACCGCCTGTCTTGTGCTGGTGGGCTCGACCCGCTGTTTGAACCCGGGGCCATCAAGGTGATTGCCAAAGAGACAGGAGGTATTCCCCGCCTGATCAATCTGGTCTGTGATGCCGCACTGAAGAAAGCCTGTTTGCAACGCTGTTATCGAGTGGACAGCAAGTTGGCTGCAAAAGCGTGTGAAGAGGTGTTGCATTGGCAGGATACGGTTTCCGCCCGGCGCATTCCCCGCTATTGGCCTTATTATTTGGGTACGGCGGCCAGTGCTGTATTGCTGGGTGTGGCAGTTAACACCCTCTTTGAGCGTCAGCCTGTTCAAACAGACGGTGCGACTGTCACGGCGATACCTGCATCATCTAACGTGGCAGGGCAGGACAATGGGCAGAATAGTGCGCTGAACGTCTTGGTCAATCAGCCTGCTTCTCCCGCTCAGCCTGCAGAAACTGGTCCTCCCGTGGCCGCTCAGTCCGTTCGTCAGGTGGATCTGACGCCGCCTGTAGAAAAGAATGAAGGTGATGTCACCGCGCCCAGCGATACGGCTGAGGTGGCAGCTAGTGATATCGAAGAGTCCGAGCCTCAGTTAATTGTGACTTCAGCCCCTGATAGATTTGATGGCAATGATCCACTGACTGACTTCGACAGCTACTTTGAGCCTGAAGATACTTCGCCCTTAGCTGACGGGGTGGCGATGACTGATAATGGCGCAGTCACAGATGACGCGTCCGATGTGATTGATACACCGAAGCCCGCTCCAACGATTTATGAAAAAGCCAGTGTTCCCTCTGTTGCGATACGCAATCTTTATGCCAGTTGGGGAGTCGAGGCGACGGTTGTTAACCAGAGTTGCTCAAAGGCTGTGAAAAATGGCCTCAGTTGTCTGAAAACCTCGCTGACGACATCAAGCCTGTTGACCCTTAACAAACCTGCTGTGCTGACAATCACTGAAAACGGCGCAACTTGGTATGCTGTGCTCGAAGGGCACTATCGGGATCTGGTGGCACTCAATGTGGCCGGAGAACGGATTATTCGCAGTAAGGCATGGTTACAGGCTCACTGGAAAGGCCAGAGCATGGTGTTGTGGCGTCCGCCACTGGGCTCTGCCCGCTCGGTGATTTACGGCCAGCAGGGAGACAGGGTGAAATGGCTTGAAAACATGCTGGGCGTAAAAAGTACAAGGTCCAGTGGCAAGTTCGATGTTCAGTTATGGGAAAAAGTGCTTCAGTTCCAGAAGGATAATAATCTCATTGTGGATGGTATTGCCGGACCCAAAACGCTGATGACCCTTGTCAGTCTCAAAGAGAAAATGGGGCCGGAACTGGAAACCGGCAGATTGGTGCAGGATAGTCAGGAAGATATCCGTTTAGCTTCGACTAGTGAGTCTTCATCGCTGGCGGCTCTGGTTGCCAAGGCGGCCAATGAAACAAAGCCTACCACTTTACCGTCATCGCCATCGCCAGTTGTTACGGCCAAAGCGCCAGTACAGGCAGTATCTCCACAAACGAAACCGCTGGCCGATAGTAAACCAACACCGGATACGGACGAACAGATTGGTCTTGATGATCTGGATCTGTCTTCCCTGCCCAAAGAGCTGGCAGACCGGGTAGAGCTGGCCCTGAGCCGTGACGGCAGTCGAACACTGGATGGTAAGCTGTCTCGTGTCACGCCAACACCATCGAACGTATCGCGTATCTCAGACCTGCCTCCCGGCGTGATGAGTCGCATGCCAAAAATGAACTTCCAGCAACACAATTATGCCTCTGACCCCAATAAGCGATGGGTGAAGGTCAATAACAGAAAAGTGCTGGAAGGCCAGAAGGTCGCCGAGGGCGTGGTGTTGCTTGGTATTGAACCCCAGCAGGTGGTCGTACAGTTTGAGAGGAACCTGATTGCAATCCCTGCATTGTCAGACCGCTGAGTTCTGCTGAGCGCAGTCTGGATCCCTTCGATAAAAAGACATAAAAAAAGCTGCCATGAGCAGCTTTTTTTGTTTTCAGCCCTAAACCACCTACTTCAGTAGGTGGTTATCATTTAGGTAGGCTTTGTCTGTCTAAATACGGTCTTGCCATTACTACTACAGCGTCAGGAGGATATGAATTAGACGTTCCGGGCCAAAAGAGGAGAACGAATGATAAATTTGTCAAGGCTGTCAGATTTGCTAGTATTTTGGGTCTATCAAAAACTACACACTAAGGTCAATTCAGTGATTTTGCTGGTTCCGGTACAGATTATGATGTTTATCTCGGTCCTGGCGGTTTTACTACGGGTGAGTCGGATACTGTTATGCAATCTGCGTCTGTGGGCTTTAGAAGTGGCATATGGGCCTAGGCTATTCGAACTGATACCAGAGTACTTTCGGTTGAGTTTAGTTTAGATGACGGAATTGAATTTCATAATTATGCACCCAGCTGTATTCAGTGGGCTTGTTAACAATATTTAGGGCAAAAAATGGATCACGTTAGCGATAATTTTTTAAATAGTATTGTAATAGTACTATCGTTTACCATCATGATAGTTGCTTTGATGACAGTGGTATATCTGTTTAAAATTAGCAAGGAATTATATTTACACAAGAAAATTGATTATGTTTTATTGGTGAAATTTGCAATATGTATTATTTTTATATTTTCTGTCAGGGAGTTTATCATAGATAGACAAGTAGTCTTTGATATAGGCTACCAAGATACTACTAAAAAATAATTGGCTCTCTTCCCTTTACCGAAAATTTATATGATGTGGGGAAGAGTATATATAACTTAGCAAGTAATGAAGTAATGAAAGAAACCTTTTTCACATTTGTAGGTGGAGCTATTCTGATTAGCGCTATGATTGCATTGACTATTGCAATATTGCATGTGTTTAAATTTTTTTATAAGCTATATATTGAATATAAAATTGAACCATCTGCTCTTTTAAAAGCCATGTTTTTTATTATATATGTTTTTATTTCCTCTCAAGTGATAATTGAATATACAGATTTATTCAATTTTAACTATCATGAGAAAGATATGACTATGAAAGAAGTTAAATAATTAATTTTATTTTAAGATTCCTATTTAGAATTTTTATAAAAATTTGGCATTTAAAATGCATCATCATTGTTCATAAATAACATCTCAGATATGATCTTTTGACTATGATAGGTTAATGTGTCGAGTCACATAGCAATAATTACTCATAAAATTATAAGTCTCGATATAAGTATTGAACACTCGGGAGTGATTAGCTGTCTATCTTCAATTTACACTTATGACTAAAAGTATTAGTTTGTTTTATTACAATCATCAGGAAAAACCACCATAAATAAAAATATGAAAATGATTAATAATTTCAATACAGACTTTCAATACGTGAATTCTTTATGAAATACCATCTAAGTAAGATAGGGCTTTTTATTTAGAGCTAGTAAATCAAACTTAGCTTGGGTCTTAATATTATTATTTTTATTAACTATAAATAAAAGATAAAAAATAATCTTTAAAATTTTCATTGCTAAAAAACTCTATTTTCATCACATAGTAAATAAAAAGTTTAATTGAAATAAAAAGGTTTTTAATTCTTAAAGTTAGTAAATTTTTAATACATTTCTACCCATGCTAAATGGACTCTCGATTTTTAGCGAAGTCGAAGAGGACATAAAGCATGAGTAGATACAAGCAAGCATCGCATGTGTATTGGAAGTGTCAATATCAAATTGTATGAACGCCGAAATATAGATTATTAATTTTAAAGAACAAAGTAGGCAAGGAGGTGTTTCGATGCATCCATGTTTATTGCAGTCAATTAGGATGTGAAGTGGTAGAACTGAGCGTTCAAGTTGACCATGTTCACCTAGTCGTCAAGGTGCCCCAAAACTATCAATATCCAAGCTGATGGGGGCGTTGAAAGGAAAAATAGCTCTGAAGATGTTTAGCAAATTCCCGTATTTGCGTAAGAACAAGCTTTGGGGAAGTCGTTTCTGGCAGAGGGGTTATTTCGTTGATACGGTCGGCATCAATGAAGAAATAATTCGCCGATATGTAAGACACCAAGAAAGGGTGGAAAAGCAAAGTCAGTTAGAGATAGAGCTGGAATAGCCAAAAGCCCCCTTTACGGGGCTAACTGAAAGTAAACATCCACCTTCTTTAGAAGGTGGATGTTTACTTTCAGTTAGCCCTCATACAGGACGAGACTGAACGATTACGCCCAACCGCGTGGGTGCTGTTTTTTCTTCGGGATCAGGTGTGGCAGGAGCAGGCCGAAGAGCAGACCAACACCAGCGACAATGCCACCGTAGAGGAAGTAGCGCATCAGCAGGTCATCTTTTTGCGTGTCCAGCTTGGCGCTGAGTTCGCGTTTCTCCGTCAGTGCTTCTTCGAGCTTCTGACGCAACTGGCTGTTACTCACTTCAAGTTCTTGTAACTGCTTTGAGCGAAGTTCCAGTGATTCAACCAATCCTTTTTGCTTGGAGTCAGCGTCCTGCTGCGCGTTGTTCAGTGCGCTCTTCAGCGTTTTCAGTTCTTTTTCCAATGCAGGCATTCTCACTTTAAGGCCCGGATTGTCAGATACATACTTGCTGTTTATCCAGCCTTTGCGACCACGGGAGTCAATGATTTGAGAATAACCATCCTTTTGCCCACCAATAACAGTGACGGCTTCGCCTGAGTCCACACTGCCGATAATGCGGTACTTCGTACCCGGACCAGAGTGCATGTAGGTAAAAAGGTCTTCGGAGACGTACTGGCTTTTCGCGAATGCGCCGGGTGCCAATAGCAGCATGAGCATCGCCAGAGCTGAAAAGAGTTGCTTCACGGTTTCTTCCTTTGCTGAGGTCGTGAGTAAAATGTCAGACAGATAGTAAAAAATTTCGGATAGAGGCACAACAAAAGGGAGACATAAGCTCCCTTTTTTAGATCACATGATGGCCCTAAACAGCATAGATTCGACCTGTATCACCTTATGAAAGTTCAGTTTACGGTCGAATCTATTTGCAGGTTTTAACGGAAGGCTGCTTCTAGCACGTAGAAGAAGATCACTGACAACAGTGCGCCAGCAGGCAAGGTGACAATCCAGGATGCAACAATGTTGCGAACGACACCCATGTTGAGCGCTGCAATACCGCGGGCAAAGCCCACACCAAGAACTGCACCTACCAGTGTTTGAGTGGTAGAGATCGGCAGACCGGTACCAGAGGCGAGCACTACAGTAGAGGCAGTCGCCAGCTGAGCAGCGAAGCCACGGCTTGGTGTCAGTTCTGTGATACCTGAACCTACGGTTGCCATTACTTTGTGACCCATGGTCGCCAGACCAACAACAATGCCTGCACCACCCAGTGGCAGGATCCACCATGCGATGGTGCTCTTCTCGGCAATGTTCCCCATGTGTTCAACTGTGGACACGATGGCAGACAATGGACCAATGGCGTTTGCCACGTCATTCGAACCATGCGCGAATGCCATGGCACAGGCGGTGACAACCATCAACAGACTAAAGACACGTTCAACACCGGCAAAACCGTTGCTGCCTGTTTCGTTATCGTTTTTGTATTTTTTGTTGATGTAGATGAAACCAAATACCATTACGACCGCTGAAAACGCCACAGAGGCCAAAACAGCTTCAGTGGTGCTGAGGTGCAAGCCGACGTGCTTCAGACCTTTCTTGATGGTTACCATGGCGATGATGACCGCGGTGATAAACATGTATACGGGAACGAATCGCTTAGCGTTCATCAGTGGTCGGTCGGTATCAAAGATAAGTTTTTGAGCACTGACAAAGATCAGATAGGCAAAAATACCGGAGATCAGCGGAGTGATGAGCCAACTGCCAACAATGCCTTGAATCGAGTGCCAGTCTACGGCATCAGTACCGACAGAAACACAGGCAAAGCCGATAATGGCACCTATGATAGAGTGGGTAGTGGATACTGGCCAACCCATGTATGACGCTACCAGTAACCAGGTGCCTGCGGCGAGAAGGGCGGCCATCATACCGTACACCAACACTTCAGGTTGCGATGTGTAGTACGAGGTTTCTATGATGCCTTTGCGTATGGTGTCTGTCACTTCACCACCTGCCAGATACGCACCGGCAAATTCAAAGATCATGGCAACGATGATGGCTTGTTTCACGGTCAGTGCTTTGGAGCCCACTGAAGTACCCATGGCGTTTGCGACATCGTTAGCACCGATACCAATTGCCATCATGAAACCAAAAGCAGCGGCTACTATCACCATGATAGTGCCGTAGTTCGCCAGGATTTCCATTGTATTACCTTGTTATTTATCGTCTATTGGATGACTAAGAACGCGATAGCATCAACTCAAGTCTTGAGCCGACTCGCTGTGCCTGGTCAGCGATAGCGCCAACCCATTCGAGGATCTTGTAAAGAAAAATGACATCAACCGGATTGAACTGGTCTTCAATCTTCATCAGTTTCTGACGCAGTACGATTTGCATGGCGTCAGTATCGTCTTCTATGGTATCCAACTGGTGGATCATTTCTTCAACTAGTGTCACTTCACGACCTTTAAAGCCAGTTTCAAGCAGCTCATCAAGTTCGTTGATCACACGGCGTGCCTGTTCGGCTGCGTCAAGACAACGCTGAACGTAGGCAACAAAATCAGGGTAAAGTGCGGAGGGCATTTGCAGTTGGCGACCAATGACGCGCCCTGCAATATCTTTGGCAAGATTAGCCAGCTTGTCTTGCTGAGTGAGCAAATCAAGCATGTCGGTACGGTCAACGGGCATGAACAAGCCGCGGGGAAGCTTAAGGCGAATCTCACGTTTGAGCACATCTGCATCTTTTTCGATGTCAGAGATCTGCGCTCGCAGTGTCTCGGCTTTGTCCCAGTCTCCCTGTTCACATGCCTCAAAAAATGGCACAAGTAATGAACAGCATTCGTTAACACGCCCAACGTGGCGTTGTAATGGCTTAATAGGGCTCTTAGCGAAAAGCCCGACTATTGTATTTACTGGCATAGCCGTATCTACCTGTTAGCCTTGGTCTCAGGCTAAATATTAAACGACAATTAAACGAGCGGCGAATGTTATCCTAATCACAAAAGCAATGAAACCGCTTTCTTTGATGGAAATGAATGGGGAGATGATTTGCGAATGGGTCTTGCCCGTAAACTAAATTGTCCATATCCTTGGTTTGCTATTGGTTATAGGTACCTATATGGAAACTGAGATAGAACTTAAGTTTTTCGTTTCTCCCGATTTTTCACGACATGTTCGGGACAAGATTGTTGAACTTAAGGTATTGCAGCACAGTCATCGAAATTTGGGGAATATCTATTATGATACGCCCGACCTTCAACTTAGACACAGCGATATCGGGCTGCGCGTCAGGCGCTATGACGATGTCTTTGTGCAGACCTTGAAGACTGCTGGCCGCGTGGTAGCCGGATTGCATCAACGTCCGGAGTACAATGCTGAACTGACAGGCCCAACGCCAGATATCAGCCTGCTTCCTGCGGAAGTCTGGCCTGACAGCATTGAGCCAGAGAGGCTGTCTTCTTCGCTTATTCCTCTGTTCTCGACAGACTTTGAGCGCCAGCAATGGCTGGTGGCAATGCCTGACAGTAGCCAGATAGAGCTTGCCTACGACAATGGTCAGGTCTCGACGGATCAAGGCGGTGTTGATCCTATCAGTGAAGTGGAGATTGAGCTGAAATCTGGCCAGACCGATGCAATATTCACTCTTGCCCGGGAGCTGGCTGAGCATGGTGGCCTGAGGCTGGGTAATCTCAGCAAAGCGGCGCGTGGTTACCGTTTATTCAGTGGTTATGAGGGCGATGAAGTTCGTCAGCTTCCCGCTGTTGAGCTGCAACCCGACCAGAGCACAGAGCAGGCATTTATCCAGATTTTGGAGCATGCCCTTGAGCACTGGCACTACCACGAGCAGATTTATGTTGAGCGTCCTGAATTGCCGGCCTTGCAGCAAATCTGTCAGGCGGTGGCGCTCATCCGACAGGCACTGGTGTTGTATGGTGGACTGATTCCTCGTCGTGCCAGTGCACTCTTACGTCAGGAATTACAATGGCTTGAGGGTGAACTGAGCTGGATTGATGAAGCGATGGCTATCGAACGCCTGCTGGAAGATAAGGCGCATTTTCTGAGAAAGCTCAACAGCCAGAAAGTGCTGAAAAAACACCTTAAGAAAAAATATGAGGCCCTGCCTGAACGCAGCGCTTTACTTGAGTTGTTGCACTCTTCCCGTTATTGCAACCTGCTGCTTGATCTCAGTCGATGGCTGCTGACACAAGGTTGGCGACCTTTCCTTGATGAGAGGGGCAGTAACAAGCTGGCTGAACCGGTCAAAGATTTTGCTGATAAAATGCTGGGTCAGTCGTGGGAGGAACTGTTGGAGGTCTTTGGTACCGCCAATGAGTTTGACCGCTATGGCTATTACGATCAGCAGGCGCGTCTGCAACGTAATCTGCTGACAGGCACTTGCATTGCGGCATTGTTCGATGAGGAAAGGCGAAGCACCTTCCGACTGCCTTGGCTCGATCTGTTACAGGGCATAGAAGATCTTCATCTTCTGGAGCCTGTACGAGCTCTCAGGCCCAAGATTGACAGTGAAGATGACGCGGCACAAATCGACAAGTGGCTGCGTCGTAAAGAAGAGTCTTTACTGCATGCCATGCAACAGAGTCGCTTCATTGGCGTCGGTCTGACGCCCTACTGGTATAACTGATCCAATACGCAAGAAATCATTTGAAGAAGCTGGCTTACTCGCCAGCTTTTTTTATGCGGATAAGATCAATGCGATGTATATCAAGTTTCACTGCATTATTCGGCAATATAAGTAAATTCCCCACAATTTTTACCGATATAGCAATAAGATGAGTGACGTTTCGATTTTGAGGTTGAGAGGTGGAAATAAGTCCACCATCAAGGAGTTGTGAATTATGGCGAAAATGAAGCTGCGCAGATGGGAGCAGGTGCTCGGCAATATCAGGCTGTTGCCCAAAATGATCATTCTGATGGTGTTCAGTACCCTGCTGATTGTGGGAAAACAATTGTGGGACGCGGAGACCTTCCGTTCTTCAATCAATGACTTTTCCAGCCAACAGACCGAACTTGAAGCCGAGCGAATGGCGTCTCTGGCTGCCTTGCTGCTCCGTCAGCCAGACGGTGAAACACTGGTCAAAGAAGCGGTCTCACAACAGAACGTCTTCGGCAATGCTGATTACCTTTTTCTCGCTAACACTAAAACCAGCAAGCTGATTGCTCACCCTAACGCGAGCCGCATGAACCAGCTCAATACCCGCACCGAAGGTGGTAATGCGCTATCTGATGTCCTCCGCAACAAATCGGGTGTGGTGAACTATGTCGAACAGTCTACAGGTCGACGCGGTGCGGTTGTTCCTGTATCAGGCACTGACTGGGTGGCGGTTGCCAGTAAATCTGCCGATGTGGCAGATAGTTACCACAACGGTTTCCTGTTCCAGATTGCCTGGCAGACACTGGTAATGATTGGCGCATTTGTGGTGATTTTGCTCAGTGGTGCGGGTTTCATCCTGCGTCAGCTGCGTCATATTGCGGATGGCATCCGCGCGATGGCACGCCGTGATTTGAGTGAACCTATCGAAATGGATTGTCTTGATGAGTTTGGTGAATTGACCCGTGAGCTGGAGACCGCGCGTGAGCAGCTGGCGATATTGCTCAGCAACCAGCGCGATTCATCGAGCGAGTTGTTCGATATGGCTGATCAGATGACCGATGCCATGGAGCAGACCCATGATGCAGCGCGTGAGCAGTTCGCTGAAATCGATCAGCTGGCATCAGCAATGAGTGAGATGTCATCGACGGTACAGGACGTGGCTGGTCATGCCCGTGCAGCATCCGATGCGACAGAAACGTCACGGACTCAGGCGGACAGCGGTCAGGAGTATGTCAGAAAGACTATCAGCAGTATTCACAAATTGTCTGCGGATCTGACTGAGTCTGCCAATGTCGTCAACAAGGTTGAAGATCGGGTGGAAAAAATCAGCTCGATTGTGGTGACCATTCAGGGCATTTCTGAGCAAACCAACCTGTTGGCACTGAATGCGGCGATTGAGTCTGCCCGGGCCGGTGAAGCGGGACGCGGCTTCTCAGTGGTTGCTGATGAGGTGAGAAACCTTGCCCAGCATACCCAAAAAGCGACGGTGGAAATTCAGAAGATGATCGATCAGTTGCAAGAGATCGCTCAGCAGGCGGTGACCTTGATGAAACAGAGCGTTTCCGAAGCCGATGACAGTGTAGAAACCGTTTCTAAAGCGGGTGAGGAGCTGGAGCTGATTGTTGATCAGATTGCCAAGGTCAACGATATGAACTTCCAGATTGCGTCGGTGCTTCACAGCAGGCGTCGGTCGCTGATGAGATGAACGTGAACCTCACCAGCGTCAGAGAGTTGGTGCAGGGCTCGGTGACTGTGGTGTCAGAGCTATCTGAGACTTCAGGTGCAATCAAAAACAACGCTCAAGAGCTGGACGCCAAGATAAAAGCGTTTTCTATCTGATCGCCGAAACAGCACCTGCAATAAGTCAGGACATGATCTCAGGCCCGCATAATGCGGGCTTGTTTCTATCTAGGGTACGAAATACATAGCGAAACGCATTTTGGCTCCTGATGACGCATCGGAAACCTCATTGCCTGTGCTAAGGTAATGGCATATCGATAGTCTAAAAAAGGAACAGGATGTTGCTGCCACCCTCTCTCCTCACACTGGCAGAGAATGCCATCGAACACCTCAACGAACATCAGTCAGAACATCTGTCGCACTGGCAGGCAGAACAGCGAGAGCAGTTGACTGTCGCACTGGCTATGAGTGACTTTATTCAGGATTCAATCTCTGCCGATCATGACTTGCTGCCTTGGCTGCAGGCGCAGTTACCAGAGAACTTAAGACGGCAAGGGTACCGAACCCAACTTAAGGCATTGCTCGATGAGACCGACGATGAGGCTGTCTTTTTGCGCAGATTGCGCGAATATCGCCGTCGCGAAATGGTCTGGCTGGCATGGAAGGACATTCATGATGCAATAAGTCTGGATGAAAGCCTGCTTCACTTGTCTGAACTGGCAGAGGCCATGATCGTTGAGGCTTACCACTGGCTTTACAAGCATTGTTGTATTGAATGGGGAACCCCTTGTAATTCTGAAGGGGAAGCACAGCCGATGCTTGTGCTGGGAATGGGCAAACTGGGTGGCTCAGAGCTTAACTTCTCTTCCGATATCGACCTGATTTTTACCTATCCAGAAAACGGCGAAACAGTGGGTGCCCGTCGCTCGATTGCTAACGCACAGTTTTTTACCCGACTGGGGCAACGGCTGATCAAAGCGTTGGATCAGCACACGGTTGACGGTTTCTGTTATCGCGTCGACATGCGACTTCGCCCCTTTGGTGACAGTGGCCCTTTGGTAATGAGCTTCTCAGCAATGGAAGATTACTATCAGGAGCAGGGCCGTGACTGGGAACGCTACGCAATGATCAAAGCCCGGGTCATGGGCGATGAACAGGGCGGGGCGTATCAGGCATTACAGCAGATGTTGATGCCTTTCGTATTTCGACGCTACATAGATTTCAGTGCTATCCAGTCTCTGCGGCGGATGAAATCGATGATCCGCAGCGAGGTGCGCCGCCGTGGCCTGACAGATAACATCAAACTGGGGCCGGGGGGGATCCGTGAAATTGAATTTATTGCACAGTCCTTGCAGTTGGTCCGTGGTGGAAGAGAGCCGGGATTGCGTAAACGTGGATTGCCCGAAACACTGACAGAGATAGCAGAGCTTGGCTTATTACCGCAGCCTGAAGTCGACACGCTGAACAGTGCCTATCGGTTTTTACGCCGGGTGGAAAACCTGTTGCAGGCTCATGCGGATAAACAAACCCAGACGCTGCCGGACAATGAGCGGGATCAGCTGCGACTGGCGGTTGCGCTCAAGGAAAAAGACTGGCCTGATTTCTGCGCGACTCTTGAGGATCACATGGTCGCCGTCCATACCATTTTTGCAGGAATGATTGGCGATGATGATACGGAAGATGAACAGACTGTCGATGCGGTTTACCACGAGCTGTGGTCAGTGTCGCGCCATCATGATGAAGTGATCACAATCCTGAATGACATTGATGCTGCGCAGGCAGATTCGATTGCCGATGCGCTGGTGCATTTCAGAACCGAACTCAGCAAGCGAACATTGGGAACCCGTGGCCGGGAGGTGCTGAATCATCTGATGCCTGTCATTCTCAGCGAGATGCTCTCCCGCGAGGACGGTCATATCGTACTGCCAAGAATTGGCAGGCTGCTGCTGAGGATCGCAACCCGTACGACCTACCTTGAATTGCTGGACGAACATCCGGCGACAATCTCTCATTTGGTGAAGCTTTGTGCTGCCAGTCCTATGGTGGCTGAACAACTGGCAAATTATCCCGTGTTATTGGATGAGCTGCTTGATCCGCAACATCTCTATCACCCTACTCCCCCAGAGATGTATAAAACTGAGCTATTTGAATACCTTGCCCGTGTACCTGAAGAGGACATGGAGCAACAGATGGAAATGATCCGTCAGTTCAAACAGACACAGCTTCTTCGAATTGCTGCAGCAGACATTGCAGGAGTGCTGCCCCTGATGAGAGTCAGTGACCACCTGACATTCCTTGCTGAAGCCATCATTGAGGCGGTGGTGAATCAGGCTTGGTATCAGATGGTGGAAAAATATGGTCGTCCTACACATCTGGCGGGTCGAGAAGGCAAGGGCTTCTCTGTGATTGGCTACGGTAAGTTAGGTGGCCTTGAGCTGGGCTACGGCTCAGATCTCGATGTGGTATTCCTTCACGATTGCCCGGAGAATGTTTACACCGATGGCGCGAAAGAAATTGATGGTCGTCAGTTTTATCTCAGAATGGCTCAACGCATTGTTCACCTGTTCTCGACTCGAACAGCCTCTGGGGTTCTTTATGAAATTGATACCCGGCTGCGGCCCTCTGGTGCGTCAGGGATGCTGGTTTCAACCGTTGATTCGTTTCATGAATATCAACATCAGGAAGCCTGGACGTGGGAGCATCAGGCAATTGTCAGGGCGCGTCCTGTTTATGGCGACCAGCCAATGACTGAGGCGTTTCGCGTTGTCCGGGAGAGTGTGTTGTCACAACCGCGTGACCTTGAGCAACTCCGTGAACGTGTGATTGAGATGCGCATAAAGATGCGTGAACATCTCGGCAGCAAGAGTCAGGGAACATTTCACATCAAGCAAGATCCCGGTGGTATTACTGACGTTGAGTTTCTCACCCAGTATTTAGTGTTGGCCTATGCCCATCGAGACAGTGCACTGTTTCGGTGGAGTGATAACGTCCGGATCCTTGAGGACATGGCCCGGGCTGGTGTGCTTGAACAGGAACAGGCTGACAAACTGATTTCCGCTTATGTCACTTTACGTGATGAGATACACCGCCTGAACCTTCTGGATAAAAGCGTAGACGTTGATGACAGTCATTATTCCGACGAGCGTGCAGATGTAAAATCAGCATGGCAACAATGGTTGGACACTTGATGAAATGATAAAGGTGCGCATGCACCTTTATCCCTTATGATATCTACGACGTTCCTGAATTAATCGTATGCTGGCGGTTCGCCATCCGGGCGGCTCTTAAATCTCTTGTGGAGCCACATGTATTGTTCCGGTGCTTTCATGATTGAGCGTTCAATGGCTTTGTTAACCCGCTCTGCTGCAGCCTGTTCATCGCCGTATGGGAAGTCTTCCAGTTCGGGTTCGAGGGTCAGCGTATACCCTGTTCCCTCACTGTTACGAACCAGCGATAAGGGGATCACCCGACATTGACTGGCTCTGGCATACAGAGATGTGCCGGTGGTTGTGCAGGCTTTGTCGACAGCAAAAAATGGCGCCCAGGTATAACGGTGGCGGCCATAGTCATGGTCAGGTGCCAGCCAGACTACATCGCCTTTTTTCAGGCGGCGTATGGTTTGTTTCACATCCAGACGGTCGATCAGGCCGTTCTGGCGGGTTCGGCCAAGATACTGAAACCATTCAAAAACCGGATTAGTATTGGGGCGATAAATTCCATAGCCTTTGGTCAGTAAGCCAAAAGCCCGCGCAGTGATCTCAATGTTGTAGGAGTGAATCGCTATCAGCATGACGCCTCGACCGTCTTCCCTTATCGCGTCGAGTTTCTCAAACCCTTTGTAGGTGATATGTCTGCGTACTCTCCAGTCTGGCCAAAACCACGCAATACAGGTTTCAAATACCGCAAGGCCTGCGTGTTCAAAATTCTCTTTCAGCAGTTTTTCGCGTTCAGCAACTGATAAGTCAGGGAAACAGAGTTCGAGGTTCCGTTCTGCCACTTTTTTCCGGCTCTTGAGTATTTTCATCACCAGTAGCCCGAGTTTTCTGCCTAACATGCGTTGCAGGCGATAAGGCAGCCAGCTGACAAGATACATCAGCAGCACACCTAACCAGGTATGCAAATACCTTGGATGTAGAAAAGAGAGCGAAAACTTGGGTACGTCGAAGTTACTCATTTTTTGTGTATTGACCACCAGCAAAACAAAATAGGGGCGATATTGTAGTGTAAATTTTAGCGGCTGTCGCTTTGAAGCGCTTATGGTAATATCGCCTCCACTCACTGTTCCCTGGAGAAACAAATGAAACTGACTTTGCCAGACTACCAACAAGCAGATGTACTGGTTGTTGGTGATGTCATGTTGGATCGCTACTGGTATGGACCGACTGGGCGTATTTCGCCTGAGGCACCGGTTCCGGTGGTCAAAATTGATCATACCGAAGAGCGTCCGGGCGGAGCTGCAAACGTCGCACTGAACATTGCAGCGTTGGGTGGCCGTACAACACTGGTCGGTCTGACAGGGCAGGATGAACAGGCCAGAGCATTGTCAGATAAACTCAGCTCACTAAATGTGGACTGTGATTTTGTCGAACTGGAAGATTTCCCTACCATTACCAAACTGCGCATTTTGAGCCGTAACCAACAGTTGATTCGTCTCGACTTTGAGGAAGGGTTCCACAATGTTGATGTTGCGCCAATTCTTGCACGCATAGAGGCTGCGCTTCCTACAACAAAAGCGATGATCTTGTCTGATTATGCCAAAGGGGTACTGGAAAATATTCAGCCGATGATCCAAATGGCACGACGCGCAGGTGTCAGCATCTTGGTCGATCCCAAAGGTGCAGACTTTGAACGCTATCGCGGTGCGACGCTGTTGACGCCGAACATGAGTGAGTTTGAGGCCGTTGTCGGTAAAGTGCGTGATGAAGATGATCTGGTTGAGAAAGGTCTGTCTTTGATCCGTCAATATGAATTTGATGCGCTGCTGGTTACCCGCAGTGAGCACGGCATGACACTGCTGCGTGACGGTCAGCCACCTCTTAATCTGCCTACACTCGCCAAAGAAGTTTATGATGTTACAGGTGCTGGTGACACGGTGATCTCCGTGCTGGCAGCATCGTTGGCAGCAGGTAAATCTCTTGAGGAGTCCTGTGCACTGGCAAATGCGGCAGCCGGTGTGGTTGTTGGTAAGCTGGGTACCTCAACCCTGTCAACGATTGAACTGACAGAAGCGGTTCACGGTAGTCATCAATCTGGCTTTGGTGTTGTAACAGAACAGGCACTGATCGCTGCAGTCAGAATGGCGAAAGCGCGTGGCGAGAAGGTGGTGATGACCAATGGTTGTTTCGATATTCTCCATGCCGGGCACGTTGCTTACCTCAATGAGGCTGCAAAACTCGGTGACCGTCTGATTGTTGCCGTCAACACTGATGAGTCGGTAAAAATATTGAAAGGTCCCGGTCGCCCGGTCAATCCAACTGAACGCCGCATGGCGGTACTTGCTGGTTTGGGTGCAGTCTCTTGGGTGGTGCCTTTTAACGAGGAAACACCACAGCGTTTGATTAGCGAAGTACTACCGAGCCTGCTGGTGAAAGGCGGTGACTACGAGCCTGAGCAGATTGCGGGTGGTAAAGAGGTGATTGAAGCGGGGGGAGAGGTGAAAGTCCTTAATTTTGAGGATGGTTGCTCAACCACTGAAATTATTAACTCAATCCTGAGTGGCCACCAATAAATCTGACGCTCAAACGATAGTTGTTTGCACATCGTCGAGCAAAAAATAAGGCGCCTTTCAGCGCCTTATTTTTTTATCAATGAAACAAGGTTTATCCCTTGGTTAGCCCTGCATTGATGTCTTTAAGGTCGCCTTCATTTAGCTCCCCTATGACTTGCTTGAGCTGAAGTTGGTTCAAGATATAGCTATATCTGGCTTCAGATAGTCTTCGGTTGGCATCATAAAGACGCTGAGTGGCGTTCAACACATCAACAACGGTGCTGGTGCCCACTTCAAAACCGGCTTCTGTTGCTTCAAGTGCTGAGTTAGCCGATACCACGCTTTGCTCGTAAGCCTTTATCAGACCAATAGCCGCATTGATGTTGTTATACACCGCCCGGATATTTTTGATGGTCTCACGATAAGCCTGCTCGAGAAGCTGTGATGCAGCTATGTGGTTAGCTTTCTGAACTTCTACATTTGCAGATATGGCGCCACCCTGGTAGATGGGTACGACGAATTTGAGAGTTGCCGCGAGGTTTTTTTGTTTTTCTTTCGAAGCTGGAATTTCGATGTTAAGTATAGACCTTGGCTGTTTACTTAGGGTCTGCTGATATCCACCATCGAGTCGCAATGTTGGTAGGTGCCCTGCGGTTGCTGTCTCTATATCAAACTTCGCCAAATCTTTGCCGATACGCGCTGCCAGAATACCAACATTTCTCTCTGTTGCCGTTTTTACCAAAGCGGGAAGGCTGACTGTCGGCTTACTGGCTGAAAACTTAGCCGTATCTAATTTATCGAGATCCTTAAACTGAATGCCGGTGATCTCGTGAAGTACTTCAAGCTTGTTGATTACCTCATTTTCAGCCTGAATCTCTCGGGCCAAAACGGTATCGTAATCAGCCTGCGTTTCGTTAACGTCAGTAATGGCAGAAAGACCTACATCAAAGCGCTGCTTTACCTGTTCCAACTGACGGCTGATTGCTACTTTTTCAAGGCGAGAAAATTCCAGTGAATCCTGCGCTTTGAGTACGTCAAAGTAAGCCTGCGATGTTTTAAACATGGTTTTTTGCTGTTCAGCCTCGAATAAGACGTTCTGAAGCTGAACGCTCATTTCTGCTTTGTCCAGTCCTATCCAATTCTTGCGGTCGTAAATGCTTTGGGAGAACGCGACCTGAAAACCACTGGAATAGCCTTCACGTAATATCTTGCTTGCGCCACTGCGCTGGTGTGATGCCTCGAAGTTAAAGGAAGGAAGTAGCGCTGCGCGGGCTACACCGATTTGTGCGATGGCGGCATCTCGTTTCGCCTTCGCCTCCAACAGCTCTGGATCATTTGCTTTGGCTTGTTCAAAAACCTCGGCCAAATCTGTCGCAAGGACATTGAAACTGGCTGAGCCCAAAACAGAAGCGATAATAAGAGGGAGCAATTTTTTCATCACGGGTTCCGTCAGTGTATGAATATTGTAAGTTGTAGCCCTAGTCTACCGTCCGGCTTGCGACTTAGGAAATTCCATTTTTATGATGTAGCTCTTAGATTGCTGCGAAAACAGTCAAAAATCTAGAGTTGAATGGTTATATGCGCGCAGTTGAGTGAGAAAAGGTATCAATTTGCGTTGCAGCGGTGGAGCATGCATAGTTATTATTTGCGGTTTTTTATGTTTCTGTATGTTTCAACCCTCGGAGAGTGTGGTGGTAATGCACGACGATAACAAGCAGTTTGGAGTACAGGATATCGTTATGGAAAGTAACGATATTGTGTATAACGGCTATTTTAAAATGATAAAGTATGCATTCCGTCATCGTTTGTTTGCTGGTGGTTGGAGTGGCGAAGTCGTTCGTGAGCTATTTGAACGTGGTCACGCTGTTGCCTTGCTCCCTTATGACCCAGTAACTGACCAGGTTGTTCTCGTTGAGCAGGTAAGAATCGGTGCGATTGCAGCGGGCAGGTCGCCATGGCAGCTCGAGATTGTTGCAGGTGTTATCGACAAAGAGGGAGAGTCTCCAGAGCAGGTTGCTATCCGGGAGACACAGGAAGAGGCGGGTCTCGCTGTGACAAACTTACAGTCGATCACGCGTTTTTTACCCAGCCCTGGCGGATGTTCCGAGTGCATTGAAGTGTTTTACGGTGAAGTGAATGCTGATAACGCGACGGGCATCCATGGCGTACCGGATGAGAATGAGGATATCCTGGTTCATGTTGTACCAAGGGAGCAGGCTTATCAGTGGATTGCCGATGGAAAAATAGAAAATGCAGCGACAATTATTGCCTTGCAGTGGCTGCAACTCAACCTTGATAAGCTTCGTATAGGTAAGTAGGATTCAGTCGGCGAGGAAATTCCAGCCGACCTTTTGGCAACAGAGATATAAACATCTGCGCTCAGTGCTCTAGCCAATACTGATGCGCGACAATACGCCGTGTGAACGGCTTCTTTGATAATCAGACAGGAATCAGCATGATTGGACGAGGGTATCACGTAGATCTCAGTGCCTTGATGCGTGTTTATGAGACTAACTATGCCAAGTTGGTCCGACTTATACCACACAGCGATGATGTGGGAGATTCTTGCGTTTATGATATTCAGGGAAGTGAGTTTCAGATTGATATTTTAGAATCGACGCGATACACCACGCTGGTGGATATCTGGCAAAAAAGCAGCGCGCCTGAGTACATGCGTCCACGACTATCGGTACGGCTATACCACGATGCACGTGTTGCTGAAGTGTGTACCAGCCAGCAGATTTCACGTATTCAGCCGCGTTATGATTATCCGAACCCGCGCATGCACCAGAAAAATGAAAAGCATCAGGTAAATGCTTTCCTTTCCGATTGGTTAGCACATTGTCTGCGAAGCGGTATCGCAAAACACGACATCATTATTTAGTTAAGTTTTTTTACGTTTTTTTAGGATTTTCAGCATTTTGCGGACTTGTGAATCACTTGATGGCCAAGACGGCGTCGTCCGTCTGCTACAAATAACCGATACCCATCTGTTCTCTGATATTCACGGGAGTCTTCTGGGCGTCAATACGCTGGATAGCTTTAGAGCGGTGGTGGACAAAATCATTGCTGAAAACAGGTATTTCGACGCTGTGATTGCCACCGGGGATTTGTCACAGGATCACACTGCTGAATCTTATCGCCTGTTTGTTGAAGGTGTGGCAAAGTTTGATGTGCCCTGTTTCTGGCTGCCGGGCAACCACGATCACCAACCAGAAATGATCGATGTGCTTAACCAAAAACCTATGGTAAGAGCTGACCGGGTCATGCTTGGCGATCACTGGCAAATGATATTGTTAGACAGTCAGGTTGCTGGCGTGCCCTTCGGGGAGCTCTCTGAGTCAGAGCTCGCCAAATTAGTGTCGTTTATTGATGAGTATCCAGAGCGCCACACGCTGATTCTGTTGCATCATCACCCTCTACTCGCAGGCAGCGCATGGCTTGACCAACACAAACTCCGTAATCACGACGCTTTATGGCAGAAACTGGCTCCTAAGAAAAATGTAAGGGCAGTTGTCTGTGGCCATATCCATCAGTCGTTGGACAAAATGCATCAGGACGTAAGAGTGCTCGCTTCTCCATCAACCTGTATTCAGTTCAAGCCTAATTCTGATGACTTCGCTATCGATAACCTTAATCCCGGTTGGCAATGGCTGGAGTTGCTACCCGATGGGCAGCTAGTCAGCAAGGTTGAGCGATTGACGGGAATCGACTTTAAGCCCGATATGGGCTCATCGGGGTACTGAGATGCCATCTTTGCTGCTGTATATTCATGGCTTTAACAGTTCTCCACAATCTCTCAAAGCGCAACAAATATCGGCATGGTGTCAACAGCACCGACCCGATATCCGTATTGAAGTCCCACAGTTGGCCTGTTACCCCGAGCCAGCTGCCGAGCAGTTATCGTCGTTGATAGAAAGGTACAAATCGACGCATCGTATTGGGCTGGTCGGCAGTTCGTTGGGAGGATATCTAGCGACTTGGTTACATAACCTTCACGGTTTTTCTGCTGTAGTAGTAAATCCCGCTGCTAAACCGTATGATTTACTCGCTGATTATCTCGGACCGCAGCAAAATCCCTACACTGGGGAAAATTATTATCTAGAGTCAGTTCATATGGAACAACTCAGAGCTCTGGATTCCCCGGATATAAATCATCCCCCCGCAATATGGCTGTTACAACAGGAAGGCGATGAAGTACTGGATTACCGGGAAGCAGTCGAAAAATACCAAGATTGTCGCCAGTCAGTTGAGTGTGGCGGTGATCACAGCTTTGTGGGTTTTGAGCGTTATTGTGCGAACATAGTCCAATTCTTGGGACTATAAACCTCACTCACAGAATGTCTTCGCTAACTGTGTCATAACATATTAATGACACAGAAGCGCATTAGATCGATAAATACTAGTAAGCCAATCATTTATGACAGAGCAAGTTTATAACGCAGGTGCCATTGAGGTTCTTAATGGTCTTGAGCCTGTAAGACGACGCCCCGGCATGTACACAGACACTGCCCGTCCCAATCACTTGGGGCAGGAAGTCATCGATAACAGTGTCGATGAGGCACTGGCAGGCCACGCCCGCAAAGTGGAGGTTATCCTTCACACTGACCAGTCGCTGGAAGTGATTGATGACGGGCGGGGAATGCCCGTGGATATTCACCCGGAAGAGGGAGTTTCGGGCGTTGAGCTGATCCTGTGTAAGCTTCACGCCGGTGGTAAGTTCTCGAACAAAAACTACCAATTCAGTGGTGGTTTGCACGGTGTGGGTATTTCGGTCGTTAACGCCCTGTCAAAGCGCGTTGAGGTATCCGTTAAACGCGATGGTCAGGTTTACGAAATTGCATTCGAACATGGCGATAAGGTGCAGGACCTGACAGTTGTCGGGACATGTGGCCGTCGTGCAAAAGGCACCCGTGTTCACTTCTGGCCTGATGGCAGCTACTTTGATACACCAAAATTCTCTGTGTCTCGCCTGAAAAACAACCTGAAGGCGAAAGCGGTGCTTTGCCCCGGTCTTGAGATTGTCTTCACTGATAAAAATACCGACGAGACACTGACATGGTGTTATCAGGATGGCCTGAAAGATTATCTCGCTGAAGGTGTTAAGGGCTATGAGCTTCTACCTGCGGAGCCGTTTATCGGTGAGTTTACCGCGCCGCATGAAGCAGCGGACTGGGCGGTTATCTGGTTACCGGAAGGTGGCGAGTTGATCGCGGAAAGCTACGTTAACCTTATTCCGACATCTCAAGGCGGCACACACGTTAATGGTCTTCGTCAGGGACTGTTGGACGCGATGCGTGAGTTTTGTGAATTTCGCAACCTGCTGCCGCGCGGCGTAAAACTGACCGCAGATGATATCTGGGAGCGCTGTGCTTACGTGCTGTCGGTAAAAATGCAGGATCCTCAATTTGCCGGTCAGACCAAAGAGCGTCTGTCATCTCGTCAGTGTGCGGCCTTCGTCTCTGGTGTTGTAAAAGATTCCTTCAGTCTGTGGCTTAACGAAAGACCACAGCTTGCAGAACAACTTGCTGAAGTCTGCATTGCTAATGCCCATCGCAGAATGCGGGCGGCAAAAAAAGTTGTCCGTAAGAAAGTTGCCTCAGGTCCAGCACTGCCGGGCAAACTCACCGACTGCTCGATGCAGGACTTGTCCCGCACTGAATTGTTTCTAGTGGAAGGGGACTCGGCAGGTGGCTCGGCCAAACAGGCTCGGGACCGGGAATTTCAGGCGATCATGCCGCTCAGAGGTAAGATCCTTAATACATGGGAAGTCTCTGCGGATCAGGTACTGGCCTCTCAGGAAGTACATGATATCTCCGTGGCATTGGGAATTGATCCCGATAGTGAAGATCTCTCCGGTCTGCGCTATGGCAAGATCTGTATCCTCGCCGATGCGGATTCTGATGGTTTGCATATTGCTACCCTGCTTTGCGCACTGTTTACCCGTCACTTCCGCGCGCTGGTTAAATCGGGGCATGTTTATGTCGCGATGCCGCCGCTTTATCGCATCGACTGCGGTAAAGAAGTGTATTACGCACTCGATGACGAAGAGAAAGAGGGCGTACTGGAAAGACTAAGTAAGAAGCGTGCCAAAATTGACGTCCAACGCTTCAAAGGTCTGGGTGAGATGAATCCGCTGCAATTACGCGAGACCACCATGGATCCGAATACCCGCCGTCTGGTTCAGCTGACTATTGATGACAGCGAAGAGACCGATCGAATGATGGATATGCTGCTCGGCAAAAAGCGGGCGGAAGATCGTCGTGGCTGGTTGCAGGACAAAGGCGACATGGCCGACCTGACCGAGATTTAACTGAATTTGACTGACGGACGTTATCAATGAGTGATGTAACCTACGACGGTGTTGAACAGCTGCCTCTGCGCAAGTTTACTGAGGATGCTTACCTCAACTATTCAATGTACGTCATTATGGATCGTGCGCTGCCCTTTATCGGCGACGGTCTGAAACCCGTTCAGCGACGCATTATTTATGCGATGTCTGAGCTGGGCTTGTCGGCAACGGCAAAATATAAAAAATCTGCCCGTACCGTGGGCGATGTGCTGGGTAAGTATCACCCGCACGGTGATTCAGCCTGTTACGAGGCCATGGTACTCATGGCTCAGCCTTTCTCTTATCGCTATCCGTTGGTGGACGGCCAGGGGAACTGGGGTGCACCGGATGATCCGAAATCATTCGCTGCGATGCGTTATACCGAATCACGCTTGTCCCGTTTCTCCGAAGTCTTGCTGAGTGAGCTGGGGCAGGGAACGGCTGACTGGTCGCCAAACTTCGACGGCACGCTAAAAGAGCCTAAGTCTCTGCCTGCGCGTCTTCCACACATCCTGTTAAACGGTGTGACAGGTATTGCGGTAGGTATGGCGACAGATATTCCGCCTCACAATGCGCGCGAAGTAGCGAATGCTGCGGTCGCGATGATCGACAAGCCGTCGATGGATTTGGATGAGGTGATGGAGCACGTTAAGGGGCCTGATTATCCAACGGAAGCTGAGGTTATCACCCCGCTGACAGATCTGAAAAAGCTCTATCGTTCAGGCAAAGGCTCGATCAAGATGCGAGCAGTCTGGCACAAAGATAATGGCGACATTGTTATCACTGCCTTACCTCATCAGGTGTCTGGTGCCAAGTTGCTTGAGCAGATTGCTAACCAGATGCGCGCGAAAAAACTGCCGATGGTGGATGACCTGCGCGATGAGTCAGATCATGAAAACCCAACCCGTATTGTGATTGTTCCTCGCTCAAACCGTGTTGACAGCGAACAGTTGATGAATCATCTGTTTGCTTCGACAGACCTTGAGAAGAGCTACCGCGTTAACCTGAATATGATTGGTCTTGACGGGCGACCTCAGGTGAAAGGACTGACGACTGTCCTGTCTGAATGGTTGACGTATCGTCGAACGACAGTCAGACGCCGTCTGCAATACCGTCTCGATAAAGTATTGGCAAGGCTGCACATTCTTGAAGGCTTACTGGTCGCCTATCTCAACATTGATGAAGTGATTGAGATCATCCGGACAGAGGATGAGCCAAAAGCTGAGCTGATACGCCGCTTTGAACTCAGCGAAAAACAGGCTGATGCAATACTCGAAATCAAACTCCGCCAGTTAGCCAAACTGGAAGAGATTAAGATTCGTGGCGAACAGGAAGAGCTGAGCAAAGAGCGCGACAAGCTTGAAAAACTGCTGGGTTCTGAGCGCCGCATGAATACGTTGCTGAAAAAAGAAATTCTTGCTGATGCTGAGAAATACGGTGATGACAGACGATCACCACTGGTTGAGCGCGCAGAGGCCAAAGCCTTAACTGAGCGCGATCTGGTTCCGAGTGAGCCAATTACCGTTGTGCTGTCTGAAAAAGGTTGGATTCGCCACGCCAAAGGTCATGAGGTGGATGCCACCGGGCTGAATTACAAGTCCGGCGACAGCTATCTTGCTTATGCCAGAGGCAAGAGCAATCAGCCCGCGGTGTTCATTGGTACTGACGGCCGCAGCTATGCACTTGAATCCCATACTTTGCCTTCGGCAAGGAGTCAGGGAGAACCGATCACCGGAAGACTGAACATCTCTGCCGGCACTACAATCCGTTATGTACTCATGGGTGACAATCCTGAATTGATGCTGATGGGGTCTGATGCCGGATATGGATTTGTCTGTAAGCATGAAGACCTGTTGTCGAAAAACCGCAGCGGTAAAGCCATGCTGAATTTACCTGCACAAGCGGAGGTGATGCCTCCTGCCCGGGTAACAGACATTGAAACTGATGACATTATGGCTATTACTAATGAAGGCCGGATGCTGGTGTTCCCACTCAAAGAGCTGCCACAGTTGGCCAAAGGAAAGGGCAATAAAATCATCAACATCCCTGCCGCACGGGCAAAGGCGAGAGAAGAGTTGTTGTCTCAGTTGTATGTGGTCCCACAAGGGGCGACAGTCACCTTGTTCGCAGGTAAGCGTAAATTGTCACTGAAACCCGCGGATTTGGATAATTTCCGTGGCGAGAGAGGGCGGCGGGGCAGTATGTTACCCCGTGGACTTCAGCGGGTTACTGACGTTGAAATAGCGGCACCGCCCGTACCAGATGCCGATAGTTAACGCCAAGCGCGCTAAAAAATACCCTCCTTTTGGAGGGTATTTTGTTATTTGCCTATCGATTGTTGATGTCAGCGCATGTTGATATGCGTTTAATCTGAGCCGTTGGATAGATATTGCAATAAAAAATGTATTTTGGGTTCGATTACGTATATCATCTTTCTGCTTATTTTTAGCGCACACTTGTTCGCTTAAAGGAGAGATGAATGTTTTTTATACTACGACTGTTGGCCATTATTCTTTTTATTCTGGTCATATTTGTCTTCGGTTGTGGTTACTGCTTACTCAGCCCTCGTAATCCCAGAAACCTTTTTGTGATCGGCCATAAATTTGGTGCGCTCTATCGTCTCTTCGGGATTCGGCTACAGATAAGAAAGTCAGAAAAAATCGATGGAACCGGTCCTTGCGTCTACATCGCTAATCACCAGAACAACTGGGATTTGGTCACTGTTTCTAACGCACTTCAACGCGGCGCTGTGACGGTTGGCAAAAAGAGTCTGGTCTATGTGCCGTTCTTTGGACCACTATACTGGCTGACGGGTAATATTCTTATCGACCGTAAGAACAAAACCAAAGCGGTAGGCACAATAGGGCAGATCGTTGAAAAAATTAAAGAATGTGATCTTTCTATCTGGTTATTTCCAGAAGGCACCCGCTCACGGGGCCGTGGTTTACTACCCTTTAAAAAAGGCGCTTTTCATGCAGCGATCGCTGCGGGCGTGCCCATCGTACCAATTGTATGTAGCTCCACCAACAAGCTCAGTGTGAACAGGGGCAACAATGGTCATGTACTTGTAGAGTTGTTGGACCCCATCTCAGTCGAAGGCTATAACAAGGACAATGTCAACGAGCTGGTTGACCGCTGTTATAACCTGATGAAAGACAGGCTTGCTGAGCTGGATAAAGAAGTTGTGACTCTCAATGAAGGCGTTGGGGTGTTCGAAAAGCAGTAATTCTTTACTCTTTTTCACTGAAAGGATGCTGTGAAAAGCATCCTTTTTTTGTGTTTATGCCGTATCGATTTAGGTGCCAGACAGATGTTGGAATTGAAAAATCAGGTCGTACTTGTGACTGAAAACGGTGAGCCAACCGGGCTTGCCGAAAAAATGGAAGCTCATCGCGAAGGTTGGCTTCACCTCGCTTTTTCGATCATGGTTTTTCGCAATACCCCATCGGGCAGGGAGTACCTGCTTCAGCGTCGTGCCATGGACAAATATCACAGCGGTGGACTCTGGACCAACACCTGTTGTTCGCACCCGATGCAGAACGAATCATTCCAGACGGCCGCAGTAAGACGAATGATGGAAGAGCTGGGCGTGGCTGAGGAGCTGTCATACCGAATGGGAGATCGTTTTTGTTACCGAGCCGAGTTAGACAATAACTTAGTTGAACACGAGCTGGATCAGATCCTGATTGGTGAGTCTGCTGAGCTGGATGTCAGGCTCATACCGGAAGAAATTATGGATTACGGCTGGTGGCCTGAGTCGCGTATTGAACAATTGCTGGCTAACGCCCCTGAGACATTTACAGCCTGGTTCCCTGAAGTGTTCCTGCGTGTTAAACGCCAGCTCACTCGTGAGATGCTTGAGCAGGTAAGTTAAAACTCGTCCAATGGAATGCTTCACGATGAAAAAAAGCGGCATTGCCGCTTTTTTTATTTTCGATCAGCAATGTTGATTACTTACGAACTGCGATAGCTTCAATCTCAATACCCACATCTTTTGGCAGGCGGGCTACTTCAACGCATGAGCGTGCTGGGTAGTGCGCTACCTGGTGCTCGTCAAAGAATGTGCCGTACACTTCGTTGACGGTGCCGAAGTCGTTAAGGTCTTTGACAAATACTGTCATTTTCACAATGTCTTGTACTTTGAGGCCGGAAGCCTCAACTACCGCTTTAACGTTCTCCAGAGACTGACGGGCTTGTTCTGCGATGTCTGAAGAGACCTCACCGGTAGCAGGATTAACAGGGATTTGACCAGAGGTCATCACCATACCACCGAGATCAACGCCCTGAATATATGGGCCAATTGCTGCAGGCGCGTTATCAGTGTGCAGGACTTTAGTCATTTCGAATTCCTTCTGAAGTAGTGTGTTCTCTAAATGGATAAACAGGGGTAAGTCTGCATCGGCAGGACCAAGAGGTAAAGACTTTCAACTGATTAATGCCGCTGATTGCGGCATTAACAGAAACAGACTGGAAGGTGAGTAGCTGATGAGCACCGAAAGAGAGAGACAGTCCTTACTCATCGCTTTGGTGGGATCCTTCTGGATTGCCCCTCATCATCGTTTTCTTCTTCATTTGAGCCTGAGTACCTGATGCAAAAGTCAGGCGATGAAACAAGCGATTAATGGCTATCAGCGACGATTTCCCGAGAGAACACTTTCTCGCAGTACTTACACTTAAGCTGAATATCATCGACTTTGGTGATCACTCTGAAGCTGCTTTCCACTGCCTTTTCGTCATGAGTAATACAATTGGTATTCGGGCAATGAAACGCTGCGTTAATCGTATCCGGTAAACTAAGCGGCAATTTGGCAACTACCTCATAGCTTTCAATCTTATTCACTGTGGCCTGCGGCGCGAACAGTGCCAACTGATTGGCCTGTTCCTCACTGATAAACACATTTTCAATCTTAATTAAATCTTTGGCGCCCAGTGCCGATGACGGTAAATTCAAACCGATTGTCACTCTTTCATTAGAGTCATTCATTTTGAACAGACTGAGGACTTTAAAGCCGATATGCGCGGGAATATGGTCAATCACAGTACCGTTTTTGATTGCTTCTACCTGCAGTTTATTTTCTTTAGCCATGATGCTTTCCCGCATTAAAGTTGTTCGTTGATAACAAGTGCCAGTAAAGCCTGACGGGCATAGACGCCATTTTCTGCCTGCTGGAAGTAGTAAGCATAAGGCGTCTTGTCGACAGCGACCGTGATTTCATCAACCCGTGGCAGGGGATGGAGCACCTTAAGGTTATCTTTTGCGCCTTCAAGGCTTGGAGTGTCGAGAATGAAAGCCGCTTTGATATGGGCATACTCTGACTCGTCAAAACGCTCTTTCTGTACCCTCGTCATGTACAGAATATCGAGTTCTGGTACTACTTCATCAATACTGGTGTGCAGGCTGTAATGAATGCCTACTTCATCCAGTTCTTCCAGCAAGTAATCAGGCATTGCCAGTGCGTCCGGCGCAATAAAGTAGAATCGGTTGTTGTTGAATTTTGCCAGTGCCTGAGTAAGTGAGTGAACCGTGCGGCCATATTTGAGGTCGCCCACCATAGCGATATTCAAATTGTCCAAACGGCCCTGAGTCTCAGAAATACTGAACAGGTCGAGCAGAGTCTGGGTCGGATGTTGATTAGCGCCGTCTCCACCGTTAATCACTGGCACATTATTAGAGAACTCAGAAGCTAAGCGGGCTGCCCCCTCTTTGGGATGGCGCATCACAAAGGCGTCAACATAGGAGGAGATCACCTGTACTGAGTCAGATAATGTTTCCCCTTTTTTACCGGAAGAGGTATTTCCCGCGTCAGGGAAACCGATGACGGTACCACCGAGTCGCTGTATTGCCGTTTCAAACGATAGCCTAGTTCGGGTCGAGGCTTCAAAAAAGCAACTGGCCACAACCTTGTTCTTGAGCAGCGTTGGGTTGGGCTCTGCTTTCAGCTTTCCGGCTGTGCTGACAATCAACTCAAGTTCTTCGCGTGATAGCTCCGGGATGGAGATGATATGTTTATTGTACAGCGAGTTCGCCATAGTCCCTTTTCCCTCTTACTTTGCGGTTTATCTGGCTAAAAAAAAGCCCCCTGAATCAGGAGGCTTTTTTTGAAAATCCGGTGATAACAAAAACGACGACCATTGCCAGATATCGGCAAGTCTTAACCATGGTATGTAATGCTTGTTTTGGCATACTGGGTCACTTTTGTTACAAATTGCGGTGGATTATACGCCGTTAAACCGTCTATGCAAGCCTGCGTCTAACTGATTGAACGTTAACCCTCTTTACGACGATTATAACCCTAATTATTAAATGGTGAGAATAAAAACGCCCCCGTAAGGGAGCATCTTCTAACAATCAGGCATTAGTTCCGACCACATGGAACCCTGTTTTAGGCTAGTCACCAAGTGTTGCGACTAATACCGCTTTGATGGTGTGCATACGGTTTTCTGCTTCGTCAAACACGATAGAATAATCGGATTCAAAGACATCCTCGGTGACTTCTAACCCTTTTATCCCGTGCTTTTCGGCAATTTCAGCACCAATGGTAGTTTCATCATTATGAAACGCGGGCAGGCAATGCATAAATTTAACGTGAGGATTGCCTGTCGCCTCCATCACTGCCATGTTCACCTGATAAGGTATCATCATCGCAATGCGCTCATCCCATACCTCTTTGGATTCACCCATGGACACCCAAACGTCGGTGTAAATGAAATCGCATCCTTTCACGCCTTCTGTGACATTCTCTGTAAGAGTAATTTTTGCGCCGGTTTTTTTGGCAATCGCCTGACACTGTTCAACGAGCGAGGCATCCGGCCATAATGCCTGTGGAGCGACCAGCCGGAGATCCATTCCCATTTTTGCTGCACCAACCATCAGGGAATTTCCCATGTTGTTTCTTGCATCGCCAAGGTAAGCAAAGGCGATTTCATGTAACGGCTTCCCTCTGCCGTGCTCTTGCATGGTGAGAAAGTCTGCCAGAATCTGGGTAGGATGAAACTCGTTGGTTAAACCATTCCAGACAGGTACCCCGGCGTGAGCACCCAATTCCTCGACGATGTCCTGACCAAAGCCGCGATACTCAATGCCGTCATACATGCGACCGAGAACCCGCGCAGTGTCTTTCATCGATTCTTTGTGTCCTATCTGCGACCCGGATGGACCAATGTACGAAACCTGTGCTCCCTGATCAAAAGCAGCCACTTCAAATGCACAGCGGGTTCGGGTCGAGGCTTTTTCAAAGATCAACGCGATGTTTTTGCCATTCAGACGTCGTTGCTCGTATCCGCCGTATTTTGCCTTTTTTAGATCGGCCGCCAGTGACAGCAGATGGGCAATCTCGCTAGGGGTGTAATCGAGCAGTTTCAGAAAATTCCTGTTTCTAAGGTTAAATGCCATGTCATTGCTCCTTTCAGACGTCTGTTGCACACTCTGCGTCAGCTTATTGAACTGGCGTGCTTAGAATTCTTATCCATAAAATTTGAATAATTATTAATAATAGGTGAGATGATATTCGGTGATGACGCAGTTTTCAAGAAGGTTTTCTAATTAAACATTCATAATTAGACAGACTTATTACGCCACAAATTGTTATTCATCCAGAACATGGCACTGATAGTGAGTCGCGACAAGGAGGTTTACAGAAAGCGGTGGCAGATAAGGTAGGGAGGAGATCAATGTTTCTTTTGCTTCGATATGAGGGCCGCTATAAATCAAGCGGCCCAAAGCGATAAATATGATTAGATATCGTCTCTTTCCAGAGGACAACTCATACAGCGAGCGCCACCTCGTCCACGGCCAAGTTGGTCGCCAGGGATAGGTAACACAGTAATACCGGCTTTATCGTACTTCTCATTGGTGTAGTGGTTGCCTTCATAGCCTATGACTACGCCCGGACGCACTGTCAGAACGTTGTTAGCATCGTTCCATTGTTCCCGCTCAGCTTCGAAGCTGTCGCCGCCGGTCGTAATGATTTGCAGCTGAGGGATCCCCAGCGCTTTTTCTACTGCAGACAGATAATTGCTATTTTGACTCACTTTCACCTGTCCGTCGCCCTTGTCAGTCAGGCTCCAGCACTGCATTGACGTGTTAATGACTTCGGGATAGACAGAGAAGGTATCTTTGTCCACATGGGTCATAACGGTATCGAGATGCATGTAAGAGCGGTTCTTAGGCAAGTCCAATACAATCACTTCTTTGGCTTGCTTGTGCTCAAACAGGCCGCGCGCCAATGCCTCAACACCCTGCGGCGTGGTGCGCTCCGACATGCCAATCAGTACGGTCTGGTTACCAATAACCAGTACATCACCGCCTTCAACCATGGCGTTGTCATAGTCGCAGACTTCTGCGCCAAGATAAGTCACGAAGTCGCCCTGAGCAAAATCTGGATGCCAGCGGTAAATGGCTCTCAAGTGGTTGGTTTCCCGTTGTCTGGCTAGCTTTGCCATTGGATTGAGGGATACGCCACCGTAAACCCAGCAGGATGTATCTCGGGTAAATAGGTGATTAGGCAGAGGTTCGATAATGAAATCGGTTTTCTGATGAACCGACTGCATAATAGATTGAGAGGTGATATGGAAATCAATATAGCTCAAACCGCCAAGCAGTATTTCGGCCAGTTCATTGTGGTTAAGCTCATTGAGATAATGGCGAACATCGCTGGCAAACTGGTGACCAAGGCGATAGGGACTGACCTGTGTATCAAGCAGCCAAGCTTTGGCTTCCGGTACGGCCAGGGTTTCAACCAACAGGTCGTGAAGCAGTAATACTTCCACGCCCTGTTCTGTTAGGGTCTGTGCAAAAACATCGTGTTCTTTGCCTGCTCGCTCAACAGCCAGCACATCATCAAACAGGAGCTCCTGAAAGTTTGATGGCGTCAAGTGATTCAGGGCTCTCTCTGGGCGGTGTAACATTACCCGTTTGAGCTGGCCCACTTCTGAACCCACGTAAAATCGACTCATATCAATTCTCTCTCGCGATATAAATTCTCTCAGGCCAGTCTTTGTGCGACATAATTTTGTCTCGCATTTAAGAGTGAGACAAAATTTAATGCCATATCACAACAGTAGGCGTGAAAACTCGGCGTGACAAAGTGAATGGAATTCGGCAGGTGAGCAATTTTAGCGAAATTGTGCCTGAATATGCGTAAATCCATTTATCACGTAATTAAGCTTTATTCACTTTGGCTGACTAGCGTTCCCGCTAACATCAAGATATATATACAAAGTGAATAAGTACTTCCATTTAGTGTTGCTTATCTATGCTTATAAGCTGCAAAACTTAATCTTATCAACTTAATGACAATGTGCGCAAAATGATTTTTAATTCAAAATCAATAACTTGTGGTTTTTCTATGCGTGCACAGATAATGGCAAGGTTCGCAGGCAAGGTCAAATCTTGTTGTTTGTCAGGGTTGTCTGTAAGACTGGCAACAGAGACTGCTGAGTACCGCTGGTCAGGTTGAAAACCGTAAATTTGCCATAGCCAAACCGTGTAATTAATGAGATATTGCGCCGGATTAATGAATAACGCTGGAGTATCCCGATGAGCACCGCCGAACTAATTGAAGAACAGAAAGCCGAAACCCGCGAGATCATCGAGGCACTGCTGGCCGATGGCAGTGATCCGGATGCGCTTTATACCGTTGAGCACCATCTTTCTGCAGACCGCTTTGAGCAGCTCGAAGGCGCCGCTGTTGAGGCATTTAAACTGGGCTTCGATGTGTCGGAAGCAGAAGAGCTTGAGCTGGATGACGGCAGCAAAGTGATTTGTTTCGATGCCGTAATGGACAGTGCTCTGGATGCTGACCGTATTGATGAGCAGGTTGAGCAACTTGTCGCGTTGGCAGAAAAACACAACATTGATTATGACGGTTGGGGTACCTACTTTGAATCCGAAGGGGATGAAGAAGGTGACGACGCCGAGAGTGATGCTGAATAAGCACTCTCATCTTGCGAGATAAAGCCAGCGATCACGCTGGCTTTTTTGTCTGTTCAGCGCAGCATTTTTCTCATCGTCACGAAATCTACCTGTTGTCGGTCGGTGTCTGCATGTTCAACGGAGTGAAAACCAAGTGTTTGAAATAACGCGATAGCACCAGTCTGGTCTGTTGCTACGACTACCTCACAATAGTTGAACCCGTGTTTCCGCGCGCATTTAAGAGCCCTGACTGCGAGTAGACGGCCAAAGCCTTTCCCACGTAGTGATTTGGTCAGGTAAAGATTGTGTAGCTGCGCGCCAGTTGCATCTTCCTCAATCGGCCGGATACCGCCACCACCAAACAATTTGCCCTGTTTTACGATCACCCAGTAGGCACTTTGCGGTGATACTGGGTTAAGCTGTAAATCCGTTTGAGTACTTGCCGCATCTTTCTTTTGTTCTGTCAGACACCTAGCGATAATGGTGGCCATAGCCGCATGGTCAGCAGGTTCGAAGTCCCTTACCGTATAAGGCTTTTGGGCTTCGGTCATTTCCATCGCACGGTTATAACGAAACAGCGACAAAGAAAGCTGTTCAATTTCGTCATTATCTAACTGCGCCAGATAGTGATCGATTTCTTCGTTGATTTGAAGGTGATGAGAGCCTAGACGTTGTTTTCCTTGTTCAGTCAGTTTGTATAAAGGCTGGTTATTATCGGGACTCACTTCATAGCTAACATTGCCATTGTTTTGCAGAATTGCCAGAGTGCGTGAAGCATTTGCGGTATCAATATTCAGCGTTCTTGCCAGTGTATCCGCCGCCATTTCGCAGTGCTCAAGCTCGATCATCGCATGGCATTGAACGGTTGTCAGTCCTGCATTCCCGTAGATATTGTCCAGCAGTCCCCTGTGACGTAATAACTGTCTGACCAAACCCCGAATTTCTCTGGCTCCTGTCGCCATTGTCGACCTTTTCCTTATTGCAGACTTTGGTCTTCACCACAGTCAGTATTCTGATTTGTTTTTATTATACCTGAGCCGTTTCAATATGCAGGCTTGAGAGGAGGTTGGTATTAGTCCAACCTGCTAATGTTTTTTGAGACCTTTCCTGATGGTTAATATGAAAAAGGTGAAAAAGGTGTATAGGAAATTCAACAAAGATGGCAGTTTTTGGCAGCACTCGCATTATGGATAGATGGAGTAAGAATTAACCCGCAAATATTGCTGCTAAAGCCCTTTGATTTTTCGTTAACTGTCAGAATATTTTCGCTTTTACTATTCGTACAAGGAGAAAATAAAAAATGCAAAATCGGTTGGTATTCCATGGTAAGGCTGGAGAGTTCTTCGGTATCTGGATTGTAAATCTGGTGCTGTCGATAATCACTCTGGGAATTTACTCAGCATGGGCCAAAGTCAGAACAAAAAAATACTTTTATGGGAACACAGAGCTGGCTGGCGACCGCTTTGACTACCATGCTACACCTGTTCAGATTCTGATTGGTCGAATTATTGCTGTTGTTCTTCTCGCAGCTTGGGTGATCTCTCAGAGCCTTCTTCCACAGGTGGCGCTTATTGCCGCCCTGATCTTCATGCTACTGCTACCTGTTCTGGCGAGAAACAATGCCAGATTTGATTCAAGCATGACAAGTTATCGCAATGTGAGATTCAGTTTCGCGGGTGACTTGTTGGGAGCCTATATTGCCTTTGTTGGCCGTCCTCTGCTGCTGGTCGCTGTTGTTGCTGGTGCGACGTTTCTCGCTTTCGGTGTGAGCGGTGCAGTGGGCATGGTGGTGTCAGTGCTGGCCTTTCTTATCGCTGCGATTGTCGGCTATGGCTGGGTAATCCGGGGCATCATGTCTTACTTTGCCAACGGTTACCGTTATGGTGAAAAGGCATTTTCTGCGACGCTTTCAACGGGTTTCTTTGTTAAAACCTACTTACAGGCTTGGCTGATCGGCTTGGCGATTGGCATCGCGTTGATGGTGGTGGGAGCGCTATTTTTCTCCGGTCTGGCACTCACACTTATTTCGGTGGCGAGTTCAGGCGATCCTTCCAGTATCTTTAATAGCGATCTGGCGTCAGGTAGCACATTTGCGCTCGTTATCGGCTTGTATCTCTTTGCTCTCGTTTGCGGGATCGTGGTGACGTCGTTTGTTGCTGTCCGCACCCGAAACTATGTTTTCGGCCAAATGCTGACAGAAGGTGAAGACAAGTATCAGTTACGCTCTGAGATAACGCTGGGTGCTTTTGTTTGGCTGACTGTATCAAACTTTCTTGCTCAACTGGTGACTTTGGGTCTCGCAAGACCGTGGGTGCTGGTTCGGACATCGCGCTATCTGGCTTCGGTAACGGCTGTAGAGGGCGACATGAGCCTACTGCGCACCGCAGATTCTGGAGATCAAGCAACATCATCAATTGGCGACGAAGTCTCGCAGGCCTTTAATTTGGAAGTTGGGCTTAACTGATGATCTCGGGCATCGCCTATCAGGCTGGACGTTCAGACAAGTACGATGCAGAGCTGGATATGTTGCCGGGCGACCGTGTGAGGTTGAATATTGATGGTATTTGGGTTGAGTCAGCGTTAAGTGAGCTGGAACTCGGCTCAGATGTTGGCGGTTTAAGGCTTCAGGTGCGGTTTCCTCAGGGACAACTTTTCATTCCTGATGATATGGCAAAGGTGCCCGACGCCTTGAGGCCAAAACGTGGCTGGCTCAAGCGGACAGAAGACAACATCCTACTGGTTCTTGCCAGTGTGGTAATTTGTCTACTGTTTGTCTGGCTTGGATACTTTCATGGTTTACCAGCAGCTACACGCGGCATTGTGTCGGTTTTGCCAGACGATGTGCCCGAGCTGGTGGCCGAGCAGGTGATGACCGAGCTGGACAAAACCACGTTTCAGTCATCATCGTTGACGGCAGACAAACAGGCTGAGCTTCAACAGCGCTTTGCCGGACTGGTCAGCCAACTTCCGCCGATGCCCTTTGCGCCCAAACTTGAATTCCGATCATGGGAAATGGGGCCTAATGCCTTTGCTCTCAGCAATGGGACCGTGGTGGTGATGGATTCACTGGTCGCGCTGAGTAAAGCTCCTGAGGAACTCGACAGTATTATTCTGCACGAGCTCGGTCATGTTTATCATGAGCACGTCATGAAATCTGTGGTCAGGGCAGGGCTGTTGTCTGTGGCTGTGACTGTGATGACAGGGGAAAGCTCCGGCGCTATCGATATGTTGGCAGGGGCAGGAACCTTGGTTGCTGTGACGGGCTTTTCTCGTGAGTTGGAGACCGAGGCTGATGCGTTCTCGGCCCAGTATATGATGGAAATCTATGGCACGACTGCACCGATGGCTACCATGTTCCGCCGACTTGCTTCATCTTCTGACTCGGGTGAGCTGCCGCAATGGTTAAGCACCCACCCCGATATTGATGACAGGATCCAAGCGGTTGAGAATGCTGGTATGACGGACTGACATGTCATCGGGAAATAAAAAAGGGCTACCCGTCAGGCAGCCCTTTTTTTGTATCGCTCTATTGAATATTACAGAGCGGCAATGGTCGCTTTTTGTTCTTCAAGTTTAACCAGTGCTTCTTTGTAGCCGTCGAGTTTTTCGCGCTCTTTAGCAACAACTGCTTCTGGTGCTTTAGCAACAAAGCCTTGATTGTTCAGCTTGCCATCAATGCGTTTGATCTCGCCCTGAGCTTTAGCAATTTCTTTATCGAGACGCGCTAGTTCTGCATCCTTGTCGATAAGGCCAGCCATAGGGATCATCAGTTCAGATTTCTCTACCAGTGCAGTAGCACAGGCAGGTGTTTCTTCACCTGCATCCAGAACTCGGATACTTTCCAGCTTAGCCAGTGCAATCAGAACCTGCTGGTTAGCATTCAGTCGGGCCGCATCTTTCTCGTCTGCCGCTTTCAGCATGACGTCCAGTGGTTTGCTCGGCGCGATATCGTACTCTGCACGCAGGTTACGGATTGAGGTGATGAAGCTCTTCACCCACTCGATATCCGCTAAAGCGTCAGCATCAAACTGGCTGTCATCGTACTGAGGAAGTTCCTGCAGCATGATGGTATCGCCCTCTACACCCTCAACCATTGGCTTAACGCTCTGCCAGATGGATTCAGTGATGTATGGAATCACCGGATGTGCAAGACGCAGTGTTTTCTCCAGCACAGTGATCAGGGTACGGCGGGTACCGCGTTGTTGCGCTTCAGTGCCTTTCCAAAGAACAGGCTTGGTCAGCTCCAGGTACCAGTCACAGAATTGGTTCCAGATGAACTCATACAGCGTGTTGGCTGCCATATCGAGACGGAAGTTGCTGATGTGGCCATTGAAGTCTTTCGCTGCCAGCTGGAACTGAGATTCAATCCACTTATCTGCCAGTGAGTATTCCACGTTGCTGCCTGCGGCAAAACCACAGTCCTGATCTTCGGTATTCATCAGCACATAGCGGCTGGCATTCCACAGCTTGTTACAGAAGTTGCGGTAACCCTCAAGACGCTTCATGTCCCAATTGATATCACGACCCGTCGATGCCATCGCCGCAAGGGTGAAACGCAGGGCATCGGTGCCATAAGGTTCAATGCCGTTCTCGAAGGCTTTACGGGTGTTCTTCTCAATCTTCTGCGCCAACTTAGGCTGCATCATGTTGCCAGTACGTTTGGCTACCAAAGACTCAAGATCGATACCATCAATCATGTCAATCGGGTCCAGGACGTTCCCTTTCGACTTCGACATTTTGTCGCCGTTTTCATCGCGGATCAGACCGGTCACGTAAACGGTTTTGAATGGTACCTGTGGTTTGCCATCCTCATCTTTGATGAAGTGCATGGTCATCATGATCATCCGGGCAACCCAGAAGAAGATGATATCAAAACCGGTGACCAGGGTATCTGATGGATGGAAAACTTTCAGTGCATCGGTCTGCTCAGGCCAGCCTTGCGTGCCAAAGGTCCATAGCGCAGAAGAGAACCAGGTATCCAGTACATCATTGTCCTGACGAAGAACAACAACAGGTGCCAGATTATTTTTCTCACGCACTTCTTCTTCAGTACGGCCGACATAGACGTTACCGTCGTTGTCGTACCAAGCCGGGATACGGTGACCCCACCAGAGCTGACGTGAGATACACCAGTCCTGAACATCACGCATCCAGGAGAAGTACATGTTTTCGTACTGCTTAGGAACGAACTTGATATCACCGTTTTCAACGGCTTCGATAGCAGGCTGTGCCAGCGGCGCAGTGCGAACGTACCATTGGTCAGTCAGCATAGGCTCGATGACTACACCACCACGGTCGCCGATTGGCAGAGTCAGATCGTGATCTTTGATCTCGTCCAACAGGCCGAGTGCTTCGAATTCAGCGACGATGGCTTTACGGGCGGCATAACGCTCCATGCCATGATACTTTTCAGGCAGTTCGGCACTGTAAACATCGCTTGGTTCACCGTTGGTGGTGAAGACTTCAGCGCGGTCACGTATGTCAGCGGTGAAGGTCAGAATATTGATCATTGGCAGGCTGTGACGCTTACCGACTTCATAGTCATTGAAGTCGTGAGCGGGGGTGATCTTCACACAACCTGTGCCTTTTTCCATGTCAGCATGCTCGTCGCCCACGATAGGAATACGACGGTCTACGATCGGTAGGATGATCTCTTTGCCAATCAGATCTTTGTAGCGAGGATCTTCAGGGTTAACGGCAACACCTGTGTCACCCAGCATGGTTTCCGGGCGGGTGGTGGCGACGATAATATGGTCGTTACCTTCAGCAGTCTTTACACCATCTGCCAGTGGGTAACGGAAGTGCCACATGTGGCCTTTTTTGTCCTGATTCTCCACCTCGACGTCAGAGATAGCTGTCTGCAGTTTAGGATCCCAGTTCACCAGACGTTTGCCGCGATAAATCAGGTCTTCTTCAAACAAACGAACAAAGACTTCCTGAACGGCATTTGACAGGCCGTCATCCATGGTGAAACGTTCACGATCCCAGTCAACAGAAGCCCCCAGACGACGCAGCTGTTTGGTGATAGTGCCGCCAGACTGGCCTTTCCATTCCCAGATCTTGTCGATGAAGGCATCGCGACCATAATCGTGTTTGGTCTTACCTTCTTCTGCCGCTATCTTGCGCTCAACAACCATTTGCGTTGCGATACCAGCGTGGTCAGTACCGACTTGCCACAAGGTGTTTTTGCCTTTCATGCGTTCACAGCGGATCAGGGTATCCATAATGGTATCTTGAAACGCGTGGCCCATGTGAAGGCTACCGGTGACGTTTGGCGGTGGGATCATAATGCTGTAAGCATCTTTAGATGTATCACCATGAGGCTTGAAGTAACCGGCCTCTTCCCAGCGCTGGTACAGCGCTTTTTCGATTGATGTTGGATTGTATGTCTTTTCCATAGCGCTCTTGATGGATCAGTTTGAGTTAGGAGATTCGTTGACAGCCAGCGTCTGCATTTGACGGCCAGCCATACGATAAATTTTGTAGCGTTCTCGCGCCTGCTGTTTGCGGCTCTCTTCGCAAGGCACGAAGTCTACCACTTGTGCGAAGGATGGCGCAAAAGTTGCTGCATCATGAGCCAGATTGATCAGTACGCTGCGGTGACCGCTATGTCTGACATCCGGCCAGCCAATTTCGACCAGTGCCCCAGCTCTTGGCCCCTCACCAACAAGGTTGTGAGGAACAAAGTTATCTGGCTCACGTTGCCAGAGTGCCTCATCTATTTGTTCTGCCTGACACTTATCCGCTGCTGCAATATACACTTTCTGGCCTTGTTGGCAGAAATCACTGGCAAATCGACAAGTCAGCTCAATCATTTGCTGATCTGACGGCACACCATCATCGCTCAGCAGATAAAAGGTTGCCCTAGCCATAAACTCTCCGGAATGATGCGGTTGTATATTTCATGTTCAGCTAATTCGTCATTATGCGCTGTCAGGACAAAAAAAAGGAGGCCTTTTGGCCTCCTTTCTTAGTGTTGGATGTTACTCCGCACTTTCATGGCCAGAACGGTTCAGTAAGAACTGGACAAGCATTGGGACAGGGCGTCCGGTTGCGCCTTTATTTTTGCCGCCTTGGAATGCAGTGCCTGCAATATCCAGGTGCGCCCAGTTATAGGCTTTAGCGAAGCGCGACAGGAAGCAACCTGCAGTGATAGTACCGCCACCTTTACCGCCAATGTTAGCCATATCAGCAAATGGGCTGTTAAGCTGTTCCTGATACTCTTCCGTCATTGGTAGACGCCACGCACGGTCGCTGGCTTGCTCAGAAGCATTTACCAGTTCATGTGCCAGTGGGTTGTGGTTAGACAGTAGCGCACTGATATGGAAACTCAGTGCCATAATGCAGGCACCTGTAAGGGTTGCTACATCTACTACGCATTCTGGTTCGTAACGCTCAACATAGGTCAGCGCATCGCAAAGTACCAAACGGCCCTCTGCATCAGTATTCAACACTTCAACAGTCTGACCTGACATAGTCGTCAGAATATCACCCGGACGATATGCATTGCCGCCCGGCATGTTTTCACAGCCCGCCAGAACACCGACAACGTTGATTGGCAGATCAAGTTCTGCCAGTGAACGCATGGTTCCGTATACAGATGCAGCACCGCACATGTCATACTTCATTTCGTCCATGGCTGCGGCCGGTTTCAGTGAGATACCGCCAGCATCAAAGGTCAGGCCCTTGCCCACCAGAACAATTGGTTTGGCATCAGGATCTGGGTTGCCCTTGTACTCCATGATCGACATCATAGATTCGTTTTTCGAGCCACGGCCAACCGCCAGGTATGATGTCATACCCAGTTCTTGCATTTCCTGTTCACCGATAATTTTGGTGGTCACTTTTTCAAAGTCATCAGCAAGGCGACGAGCCTGAGAAGCGAGGTATGCAGGGTTTGCAACGTTTGGTGGCATATTGCCCAGGTCTTTACAGGCTTTAACACCGGATGAGATACCCAGACCGTGAGCGATTGCACGCTCACCAAGGTTCAGCTCACGGCGAGTGGGTACATTGAATACCAGTTTACGCAGTGGACGTCGTGTTTCAGGTTTAACGCTCTTGAACTGGTTAAAGGTGTAGAGACCGTCGTTGGTACTTTCTACAGCCTGACGCACTTTCCAGTAAGTGTCGCGACCTTTCACATGCAGTTCGGTCAGGAAACAGACCGCTTCCATCGAACCCGTTTCATTCAGGGTGTTGATGGTGTTTTTGATAATTTCCTTGTACTGGCGCTCACCCAGTTCACGTTCTTTACCACAACCTACTAAAAGAACGCGCTCTGACAATACGTTTGGTACATGGTGAAGCAGTAACATTTGGCCCGGTTTCCCTTCGAGATCACCGCGGCGTAATAGGCTACTAATATATCCGTCACTGATTTTGTCGAGTTGCTCCGCGACAGGTGAGAGACGTCGTGGTTCAAAAACGCCTACCACGATACACGCACTGCGCTGTTTTTCGGGGCTCCCGCTTTTTACACTGAACTCCATGCGTACTCCTACATCCTAAAGACAATTGAGGTCAAATGTTGGATAATGCCGGTTTCGATTGCTCCCCACTTTTTTCTTGTGGGGCGGCCCGTAAAAGCGGTTAACATTTGACCGAAAGATTAAAAAACAACTAATTTACCGAAAAACTATAGTTATTCGAGTAAAAAAACAAGTTTTCTAAAGGTAGATCGCGTGATTATCGTTCGGTATCTGATCCGAGAAACAGTTAAAACACAATTTGCGGTGTTGTTCATATTATTTTTGGTATTTTTTAGCCAAAAATTCATCCGCCTTTTAGCAGATGCTACGGACGGCTCCATCCCTAGTAGTGAGGTCATGACGTTGGTAGCGCTTTATCTACCATATATGACTATGCTGATGCTTCCATTAAGTTTATTCATCGGTATCTTGCTGACGTTTGGTCGGCTATACGCTGAAAGCGAAATTACCGTGATGAATGCGACGGGCATAGGCAATAAATTCCTCGTACGTGCAGCCTTGTATCTAGCACTGATAACGGGGGCGATTGCTGCTTTTAATGCTCTGTGGCTGGTGCCATGGGCAGCAAATAAAGAGGCCAGCGTTTATGAAAATCTGGATGCAGATTCAGGCATTAAGCTGTTAGTGAAAGGCCAGATACAGCAAACGCCTGATGGACTGGGTGTCGTGTACGTCAATGACATTCAGGATAAAGGGAAAGTGCTGAAAGATGTGTTTATTGCACAGCCTGTTGCCAAAGGGTCACTCCAACCTACCGTTGCCGTGGCGAAAAACGGTATTGTTTCCGAGTTGCCAGACGGTCGTCAGGTGCTTGAGTTGTCTGATGGCGAGCGTTTTGAAGGTATCCCAACCCGGCTCGATTACTCAATCACTGATTTTGACATCTATCAGGTGTTAATCGGTCAGCGCAAAGTAGACAAACGAAGCCGCGGATGGGACGCGATCCCAACCATGGAACTCTTGGGTAAGTCGTCGATACGAGCGCAGTCAGAACTTCAGTGGCGTATCTCTTTAGTTCTGTGTGTTCCTCTTATGACCATGCTGGTTGTACCACTCTCGGCTGTTAACCCAAGGCAAGGGCGTTTCGCTAAGCTGTTTCCTGCCATTCTCATCTACCTTACCTACTTTCTATCGCTCAGTGCCTCACGCTCCGCGATGGATGATGGAAATTTACCTCCTGAAGTCGGTTTGTGGATGGTAAATATTTTGGCGTTACTCGTTGCCTGCATATTGATTAGCTGGGATAGCCTGCCAATGCGAAAACTGAAAGATAAACTCCGGAGAGTGGGCTGATGCTTAAGATATTAGATGTCTATATTGGCCGAACTATCATTGCCACAACGTCTCTGGTACTCGGCACCTTGGTTGGTCTTTCTGCAATCATCAAATATGTCGATCAGCTGAGAGGGGTAGGTATTGGCTCCTATGATTTCGTTACGGCTTTGCAATTTGTCCTGCTGAGTATGCCAAGAGATATCGAGCTCTTTTTCCCGATGGCGGTGTTACTCGGTGCACTGATTGGCCTTGGAGCACTGGCTTCCAGTTCTGAACTCGTGGTGATGCAGGCAGCGGGCTATTCGAAAATGAATATTGGGGTTTCGGTGTTAAAAACAGCGATTCCTCTCATGTTCTTGGTAACACTACTTGGTCAGTGGGGCGCACCGGAAGCACAAAAAGCGGCGCGTGAACTGAGAACATTTGCTCAGTACAGTGGCAGGGTAATGTCTGTGCAACAGGGCGTTTGGGCAAAAGATGGTAAAGACTTCATCTACATGGCCAAAGCGGAGCAGCAAAAGACGCTCAAAGGTGTCAATATTTGGCGCTTTGACGACGAGCAATCGCTGAAGCAGCAAATTTTTGCTGAACGTGGTGACTTTGACAGCGATAACTCCTGGCATCTGTATAAGGTGACCATCACCAACTTTGCAGGTGAAAAAGAAATCAGCAAACAGCAGATCCCCATGTATAAATGGCAGACAACGCTGACACCAGAAAAGCTTTCTGTGGTTGAGGTGAAACCGGAAGAAATGTCGCTAAGTGGCATATATGATTTTGTCAGTTACCTCAAAGACTCCGAGCAGGACGCTTCCCGCTATGAGCTGGCTCTGTGGCGTAAATTACTTCAGCCATTTACCATCGCTATCATGATGCTGATGGCGCTGAGCTTTGTCTTCGGTCCGCTCCGCTCTGTCACAATGGGAGCTAGGGTGTTATCTGGCGTGTTGTTTGGCTTTGGCTTTTACATTGCCAACGAAGTCTTTGGGCCAATGATTATGGTCTATCAAATGCCACCTGTTATTGGTGCTGCTGCGCCTAGTCTGGTGTTTTTGTTGGTCACTGTCTACTTGCTTAATCGAAAGCTCTAATCAGCGAGACCAAGGTATAGAAGGGAATAGATGCTCCTTTCCTCTCAAAGGAACGTCATCTTTTCCTCTATACCTGATTGAGTTTTATGGTCTGGCATTTTGCCATCATGTCTTGCAATGATTGGTTGTTACTATCAATAAGTACAACCAGATTGCCTAGCCCAAATGCTGACGTTGCCATTCTAACAAGCGCCTGAGAGAAGGTTATTCTCGTCCCATCTACATTCTGTATCCGCAATTTCCACGCTCTCATGCCCAGAGTCTGCCCACCCTTAGACCAGAAATAGCCAAAAAACATAACGGCGACCAGAGCAATATAAGCAGTGAAAAGTGGGCTTGCTACAGGATGGCGTGAAAGAAAGTCACTGGCATCAATATACTCTTCCAAAGATACCCCTAATGAAAAAGCAATGGCGAAGCCTGACATAACCAGCGCAACCGCAAGCATTTCCACTGCGGTCAGTACCAGGACATCGTAAATCCATGCTGCAAGACGGCGAAAAAAGCCTGCCCCCATGGGTATATCAATGACTGTTTGCTCCGACATAGCTTCACCTTTACTGACTATTTTTAATCAAGTCTATCAGTCCTGATACGTTGGTAACATCGTTGAAGGCTTTGTTCTGACTATAAATTAGTCGCGATGATGAAAAAAGAATCACTTAAAACCTTTTTTCAAATTATGGGCTTGTGTTGAATCTAAGCATGGGTATAATTGCTCGCACTTGCCCGAGTGGTGAAATTGGTATACACGACGGATTCAAAATCCGTTTCCTTCGGGAGTGTCGGTTCAAGTCCGACCTCGGGCACCAAAATTAAAAACAAAAAAGCCTCAGCGAAAGCTGGGGCTTTTTTGTATCTGCGTCAACCCATGCGGTTAAAAAAATATTCGGTTTGTTTTCTGTATCTTGAAAAAGGGAAGGCAAACGACGCCCTCCATGTCTGCAATTTATATAGCAGGATGCCTGACATCCCAATACTTTTTAAAATTAAGCATTGATTGTTAGGCATCTAAGCGCTGTAAATTTTCAGACTATTTCAGTCTCTTTATTTGCAGCAGAAACAGAGCGGTATTTGTTCTTACCTTCTTGTTTTGCTTTATAAAGTTCAACGTCTGCACGATGTAGAATAGATGGCCAATCAGATGCCAGTTTACTCACAGGGATATGGTTAACGGCTCCCATTGTGAGGGTTACATTCAATGACAGGTCACCGATGATAAAAGGTGTGCTGCCTACACTTTTACAGAGGCGGTCCATCACTATATCGATATTTTTCGAATCTGTGTCCTGCAGTACGCAGAGAAATTCCTCTCCGCCCCATCTGACAAGAGTATCCTCTCTACGAATTGCTTTCTGAAGGCGTTTCGCGGCTTCAATGAGAACCAGATCCCCTATGTTATGGCCATAATCATCATTGAAGTGTTTGAAGTCATCCAAATCGAGAATGCCAATAGTAAAACTTAGCCCAGTCGCAAGAGGAGATGTCGTCAGCTGTTCCAGGTAATGTGAGAGGAAACGACGATTCCGAAGACCAGTCAGGCTGTCTTTGTTTGCTTCTTCGTTTAACTTTGAGTTAGACGTCAGCAGTGATTCATTCACCGCTTTCATTTTCCTCAGGCGTCTGATCTGGTTGAAAACGAAAAATAGAATTAACAGTACAACGACAACTAATACATTGTTTTGCATTTGCTCGCGTGCGAGCTTGGATGCTTTCAGCGCTCTCTCTGTCTTAAGTATCGTAATTTCTCTTTCTTTGACACCTTCGTAGTATTCAATGCTGATCTTATCCATCTCATCCTGATGCATTGACTGCTCGTACTCGAAACGGGCATTGTAGTGCTTCTTCAAAAAGTTGTAGGCAGATTGAATATCACCTTTCCTCTCATAAGCATCTGATAGGCTCTTATAAATCACAGCCTGATGGCTGATATCTTTAGCCAATACCTTTTTATTGAGCAGTGTCAGGTAAAGCTCTTTCGCTTCCTCTATTTTGTTCATCGCCAGCAGTATGTCGGCCTTTGTCAGTTGGGCGCTACTGTAGTCGTAAACGAACGGTTTGAACTCTTCTGACGAGAGTGCGTCGTTTATTGATTGATAGGCCGAATCCAGTTTTCCTTCATCCAGATAAATGGATGCCTCGACGGTCTTATAAAAGCCCTCGAAACCACTGTCACCCATCTGGTCGATGATGTCTCGTGCTTTATCTAGGTATGCCCATGCTTGTTCAAGGTTATTTCTTTTCGCTTCTACGAAAATAAGGTTGAAGTAATGCATTACATTCGTCGACAACTCTAACGGCGAACCATCAATATTTGGATCATCCAAGCCTAGCTTTAGATAATATTCTGCGTTATCCCAGTCCTCAAAACGGATTGCTAGCATTGCCTTCAATCCTTGAATAATGGACTTAACGCCGGGCTCCGGCAGCCTTCTCTCATAGTTTTCAGCTTTTGAGAGATAGTATTTAGCAGTAGCCAGTTTCTGGTTTTGTAGATGGACTGTGGTGAAATTGATATTAATTGTCATCAACGCATGAAGATCGTTAGACTCCTCGGCATAGGGAAGTGCCTCATTAAGATTCTTCTGAGCAAGATCGTATTGGCCCAGTCGCAGGTTGTCGTAGCTTTTATGTGTTAGCACTCTCGCGCACAACCACTTTTGATCACTGGACTGGCAGTAGTTCCATGCTTTCTCGCGCGCCTCTTCAACACCATCTCTATCATTGCCTCGAAGAAAAGCCTCAATTTCGACCAGTAAGAAGCTGGCATATAGAAGAGGGTTAGACTGCAAAATATTTTCTGCATCAATCTTCTCTAGTTGTCTTAACCGCTCTTCAGTGTCTAAATCAGGCGAAGTCCGGATCAGTGAAAGCTCCCGCCCAATCTCAGTGAGCTGCAGGGCCTTCTCAACGCTAAAAATTTGCTTTTTGGCATTTTCTTTGTCGTTTTCGTAGCGCTCAACCAGTGAGGGATAAAGGATAAAGCTGCCAGTGACCATACTCGCGATGATAAGGAAGTAAAAATACCAACTTGTTTTAATGTTTCTCATCCAGTCTTTTTCTCTGTCGGCAGTGAAAGGCATGTAAATTGCGAGGAGCTGTGTCTGCAGAGCATTAATGAAAGGAGGAATGTTTCAGACCAGTCATAAAAGCAAGGTGCTCGGCAGGCTTTTAGTGCGCATTTGCCCATTAAGAGCAATCATAATAGGGAATGAGAGACCAATCACTATTATAAAGTAAAAAAATCGAATTCATGCAATATTGACTACATAATGTTCATCGGAGTCGCATTATGATGTCTTTTTGACCGCTTGAACATATTGGATTGAAAAAAATCAATTTAGGGGTTGCCAACACGATCCATGTCTCTATAATGCCGCCTCGCTGACACGGGAAAGCACTGCATTATCCGAGTCAGACACCTTAATAAGGTGAGTCAACAAGACATTTTGATTGAGCAAATCAAGCCTCAGAAAAACATCAAAATTTCTTCTTGACTTAAACGTCGCACAGCGTAACATACGCAGCCCTGACGAGATGAAGCCAAGCGCTTAATCAGTCAACGTTCTTTAACAATTTGACCTATGCAATCTGTGTGGGCACTCGTGAATGATAGACATAAAGATTTATCGATGTTTACTGAGTGGCCAAACGAAAACTCTTCGGAGTAA
>NZ_LYBM01000005.1 GCF_001707825.1 Veronia pacifica
ATTTGCTGGCGACAACAGGCTCGGCACTGGTGTTCACCACTGACATTGAGGCTGACGGCACTGTTTCACTGCGTTTTGGTGACAATACGTTTGGTCGTCGTCCGTTGCCCGGCACCCAGTTTACTGCGAGCTATCGGGTGGGTATTGGTACCGCAGGTCACATTGGCCCAGACAAGCTGTTTCACTTGGCGCTGCCGCTGCCCGAGGTAACAGAAGTTCGCAATATCACGGCGGGTGAGGGGGGACGTAACCCGGAAACCAATGCCCAAATCAGAAAACGGGCCCCTTTTTTGTTCAAGACGCAGGAGCGGGCAGTAACCCGGGAAGACTATCAGACACTGGGCCGGCGGGTGGCGGGCATTCAGGATGTGTCCTGTGCCTATATTCACACCGGAAGCTGGATCACCACCTTTGCTTTGCCAGACCCCGAGGGGCGGATAGAAACATCGGACGCCTTGCGGACAGCTCTGAGAGATCACTATGAGGTGTTCAGGCTGGCGGCCCATGATGTCGAGGTCTCTTCACCTGTGTATGTGCCACTTGAGATCACCCTGCACGTTTGTGTTGCCCCCAACGCCTCGCGATCTCAGGTGCGTCAGCAACTGTTGAGGCTGTTTTCTTCCCGCCGTTTACCTGATGGATCGCTCGGCCTGCTTCATCCCAATCGTTTTAGGGCGGGCGAGACCTTTCATCTTTCACCGCTGATTGCTGCGGCCCAGAAACTCGATGGCGTGATCGCCGCTAAGGCATTGAGGTTTCGGCGCTTTGGTGATCCCCGTACCAGTGGCTTGGGCGACAGAAAACTCACTTTTTCCCGTACCGAGATTGCCCGCGTTGATAACAACATCAGCAACCCGGCCAATGGGGTGTTCGAGGTTGAAATGGATGGAGGACGTTGATCATGAACGATGCATCCCATTGTGATGCCTGCGGCGGTGTTGACGTCCGGACACCTGCTGCGCCTGATAATCCGGCCGGACTGTCGCGAATTGGCTATCGCAGTGGTGAGTATCAGGATTTCTCTCTGAGTATGACGGCGCGGCTGTCTTCAGCGAAATACGGTGCGCTGGGTACCCTGACCTCCCGGGAGCTGGATGACTTCACTCTGGCGCTCATTGATGCTTGGTCAGCCAGTTGTGATGTGCTCACCTTTTATAACGAAATGTGGCTCAACGAAGCTTATATCAATACCGCCATTGAAACCGCTACCTTGCACGAACTGGCAACCTTGATTGATTACGTGCCGCACCCGGGCGTGGCGGCAACTGTCGATCTGGCCTTTACCGTGGCGGAAGGGGAAGGCATTCCAGAACAGCTCACCGTGCCTGCAGGCACCAAAATTCAGAGCACGCCGGGACAAGACGAGAAGCCGGTTATTTATGAAACCCTGTCTGACCTTCCTGTCCGGGCGGCATGGAATGCTATTCGACCGACACTGACCGCGCCGCACCCGCTGACTGCCACAACCACCCGCATTCCGCTTCCCGGCAGCAGCCTCAACCTTAAGCCCGGTGATGCGGTGTTTTTTGTTGGTGACGGCGGCAATCAGGTGTTCGCCACCATCAATAAGGTGACGATAGTGCTGGCCGACATCGCCCGCGATCCGGAGGCCATTGATTTAACCTGGATTGATATTTCTCCACTCGCCACTGCACCGTTGAGCGCGATGAGTTTAAGCGGCACCGTAGCGGTATCTACCGCATTTTCAGCCGGGACGCCGTCTTCTAACAAGGTGCCGCTCGCCAGCAAAGTTGACAGCTATAAGGGTGAAACACTGGCAGCGCAAGAGTTAAGTGAATTACTGGCCGTAGAACAAGAGAAAGAAAAAGCCTTCTTTTCTCCCTTTATTGCTTTAGCCAAACCCACCCGGGCAGTACAGGTGTTTCGCACCAAAGCGGCGATTTTTGGCCATGCGGCGCCGCCGCTGGATAGCCTGCATTATTCATTGACGGGTACGTTTCCGGTTTTTGATAAAAATACCAGCGGTGTGATTGTTGAAGATGTGGCCTCTGGACCTTATGCCGGGTTAACGAAAACCAGTTGGGCCGACAAAGGCACCCTTCAGCTGATGGATGATGGCAACGCTAGTCAGATTTACCTCGAGCGACCCATGAGTGACATTGCCAAAGGCAGTACCGTGGTATTGCTTGATGGCGATAAATGGCTGACATCTGAGGTGACGGACAATACCGAGCTGGCTGCCGCCTTTTTTACTGTCACCGGAAAAAGTGCCCGCCTGGCACTCGATTCGCGTCTGTACTTCAGCCAGTTTTCTATTCGCGGTACATCGGTGTTCGGTGCCAGTGAATGGTTGACCATTGCCGATCCACCGCTGGTGGAACCGCTTGATCAGACTGCCATTTCCGTTGCGTTAAATGGCTGGTATCCGGGACTGGAAGCAGGACGAACAGTGATCCTCAAAGGTGAGGCGGAAGGGATGGGCGCAGAGCCTGTGGTGGCGAAAAAAGTGGTGCAGTCGGTCAGTCACAGTCTTGAGGAGCAAGGCGGCACAACCTTGACCTTTACCGAGCCCATCGGCGCATCTTATCTGCCGCAAAGCCTGCGTATTTATGCCAATGTCGCCGATGCGACGCAGGGTGAGTCAGTGGTGGAAGTGATGGATGATGGCAGCGCTACGCCGCACCTTGCTTTGGTCTCCAAGCAAGCGCCGCAAACCTTTGTCCCTGCGGCCACGGCCTCGGGTGTCAAATCGACCATGGACATTCGGGTCAATAAAATTCTTTGGCATCCAGTCCCCCATTTTCTTAATGCGTCCCCGACCGATCGGGTATATACCCAGCGTATCGATGAGGAGGGCTACAGCCATATCACCTTTGGCGATGGTGTAAATGGTGCGATGCCGGGTAAAGGTCAGCAAAATATCCGAGCAAGCTACCGCAAAACACTGGGTCTGGAAGGACGGGTCAAGGCAGGTCAGCTTAACTTGCTCATGTCGCAACCGCTTGGCGTTCAGGCGGTGAAAAATCTGCTGGATGCCGAAGGCGGTGCTGACCCTGAGAGTCGGGACCATATCAGGGTCAGTGCGCCGCTGTCGTGCCGGACTCTGGGCCGGGTCGTGTCGTTGACCGACTATGCCGATTTTTCCCTCAGTTATGGCGGGATTGCCAAGGCGACGTCTCAGTGGCTGCATATCAACGGCAGACAGCAAGTGGTGGTGACGGTCGCTGCAGAGGAAGGGGCACAGGTGCCGGAAGGCGGCGATCTGCATACTGCGCTCAGTGAAGCCCTTGCCGTGGCTGGCGACCCTTTTGTGCGTTTTATGCTGCGAAGTTTTCGTCACCGCTTTTTCCGACTCGGCATCCGGCTCAAGGTCCATGCGGATTATCTTCGCGAAGAGGTGGTTGTTGATGCAGAGGCAGCGTTGTGGGCCAAGTTATCTTTTGCTGCCCGCCATTTCGGTCAGCCAGTGTTTGCCAGCGAAGTGATCGCGATTTTACATGATGTTCAAGGCGTCGAGGCGGTGGTGGTTGAGCGCCTTTACAGCGGCAATATTCCCACCCGCAATGACGGTCTGGCTGCGCCGATGGCAGAAATCAACGCGGGTGAGGTGGTGGGTGCCACCATTCTGAGCCTTGGCTCCATTGATTATCTGGAGGCCAGCCTATGAACAGTCTGTCACCTGAATCACTCTATAACCTGTTACCCGAGGTGTATCGCCGTCGCGACGAGGAGCAGGGCTTCCCACTAAAAGCCCTGATGGAAATACTGGCTGAACAGGCGCAAATTGTTCGGCATGATATCGACCGACTATACGACAACCAGTTTATTGATACCTGTGATGAGTGGGCGGCCCCCTACTTGGGTGAGCTGGTCGGTTACCGCTACGGACCAGAGATTCCGGGGTTAAGTCGACGGGCAGCTGCGGCCAATCAGATTCGGCTGACCCGCAAGCGCGGTGTTGCGCTGGCGCTGGAGCAGCTTGCCGTGGATACAACCCGCTGGCCTGCACGTGTGGTGGAGTTTTTTCAGCAACTGGCGCGGCCTGAGCACTTGTCAGCGTTGCGGCCACAGCATCATTACACGCTGAATGTCCGAGACAGTGATCGCTGTGACGCTATCGGCACCGCGTTTGATACCGCGAGTTATACCATGGCGACCGGGCGGATCAGCCAGGGAGAAGGGCGTCATCATTTTCGCAATGTTGGCTTGTTTCTCTGGCGATTGGGGCACTATCGTCAGTCAATTGTTCCGGCATACCGACATGCAGCCCGGCGCTATCTTTTTAACCCGCTGGGTTGTAACACTCCCCTGTTTAATCAACCGATTCCTGAGCCGGATATCAATCATTTGGCCCGTGAAGAAAATCTCCCTGTTCCTTTGCGCCGACGTGGGACAGCAGGCGCTCGGCTGGCGACATTTTCCCCTCATGCTTTCACTGTCGTGATTGACGGGATTTTACAAACACCCGATCAGTTGCAGATCTGTAACCTGAGTGATGACGGTCCTGACTGGGCACACTCGCCAGTGAACCGGATTTCGGTTGACCCTGAACTGGGGCGACTTTCATTGCCTGCAAGCATGCCTGAGCCTGACGATGTTGAGGTGACTTACCACTATGGTGCCTGTGCCGATATTGGCGGCGGCGCGTATTCGCGCAGCGAGGGTTTTTTGGTGACAAGCCAGCCTGTTCAGCACGTTGGTCATGGCGACTCGATTCAGACGGCACTGAATATGGTGAAATCGGGTGGCGTGGTGGAGATTGTCTCCTCTCATCTGTTCAATGAATCTCCTGACGTTGAGGTTGATCCAGACCAAACCCTGTCACTGCGGGCTGCAGATGGTCACCGGACCTTTATCCAGCTTGATGGTGACGATATGACGCTGGTAGGCGGACAGGAATCAGAAATTATTCTCGACGGCTTGGTGATGACTGGTGGGCGCTTGGTTGTGCCGGACGATGGCAATAATCAGCTGCGTCGGTTGGTTCTGCGAAACGTCACCTTGGTACCGGGTCAGACATTAACATTGGACGGCCAATCCGTTTCTCCCACTCAGCCCTCGCTGATAGTGGCGTTGAGCAATGTGAATGTCGAGATAGAGCGTTCAATACTTGGGGCGTGCGCACCGCGGATGGTGTCGCGGTATCGGTAACAGACAGCATCATAGATGCCTGTGACAACACCCATACCGCCTTTGCCTCACTCGATGGTCTTACCCATGGTGGCAGTCTGACCCTTTGCGAAAGTACCGTGATTGGTAAGCTGGCGGCACGATCGTTTCCTTTGATCTCCAACACTATTGTCGATGCTTTGCTGACGGATGGCGATGACTGGGTTTCGCCCGTCTGGGCGTTACAACGTCAGACAGGGTGTACCCGGTTTTCCTACATTCCACCTGAATCACGTGTTCCCCGTCAGCACAGATGCCAGCCTCAATATGCGGTGTTACGCGCTGTGGAGGCGGCGAAGGAAAAAAATCCCTCTTTATCTGATGTTGAGAGTGAGCAGATCGCCAGAGGCGTGAGAGCACGAATAGTGCCAGCGTTTACCTCATTGCGCTACAACGATCCGGCTTATGGTCAGCTGTTGTTGTCAGCCCCGGAAGCAATCCGCCGTGGGGCGGACTCGGGCAGTGAAATGGGGGTATATCATCATCTTTACCAGCCTCAACGACATGATGCGCTTTCGTTCCGTCTTAATGAATTTCTCCCCATTGGCCTCGACGCCGGCCTGATTTATGTGACCTAAGGAGGCAAATTTGGCTACGGATATTTCAGGAAAAACCTTTGATCCCCGGCACAACTATTCTGAGCTGGTTTCGATGCAGGGCAGGGTGGTGTCAGATACACCACTCAACGAAAATGCGGCGATCATAGACCGTCGGTTTCGGGCAGAAACGATCGACTTGGCGGGTTTCTGCGGTTACCCGGCCCATATCCCAGACAGTTTTCGTATCGAGATTGCAGGCGGGAGCTTGTTGATCCACCCGGGGCGCTACTACGTGGATGGCCTGCTGGCGGAAAACTTTGGTCACGGAGATCATGCCTTTTACTTGCCGCTGGAAGAAGAACGCAGTGACGAGCCTGTGCCGTACCAGTCTCAGCCGTATTTGCCCAATATTACGCCCTCAACACTGGAGAACGGCCGCTATCTGGTTTTTCTGGATGTGTGGAAACGTCCGATCACTTTTCTTGAAGACCCGACGTTGATCGACCCGGCTATTGGTGTTGATACCAGTGCTCGCATACAGACGGTGTGGCAGGTGAAGTTATTCCCAGTCAGTAATGATGTCACTTGCAATACTGACGATGAAGATATTGCGGGTTGGCAGGCATTGACTGCTGCATCATCCGCCAGACTGACCACCCGCGCCAACCCAACGTCGGCGGTAGACGATCCGTGTCTGCTGCCGCCAGAAGGCGGATATCGGGGGCTGGAAAACCGCACCTACATGGTGTCGGTGCATGATGTTAACGATGACGGTGTCCCTTTACTCAAATGGTCGCGGGTCAACGGCGCATTTGCCGGACGCATTCTTGCCCAGCCAGCGAATAACACCCTGACACTGGAGCAGGTAGCGAAGGACGACTATCTCAGATTTAGTCCCGGCGACTGGGCAGAGATAACCGATGATGTGCGGGTATTGAATGGTCAGCCGGGCACCATGGTTCGGGTGCTGTCTGTAAACGATGCCAGTAATACCGTGGTGCTGGATGCCCCCTTGGCAGCAGGGGTTGTGCCATTGCTTCCGGCCTCGACGGCGGCCGACCAGAATGTTCATCCCATCCTTAGACGTTGGGACCAGTCCGGTGCGGTGGTAAATACCGATGGTGACCCGATTACCAATCTTGATGCCCCGGGTAGTAATGGGCTGATCCCCGCGCCTGAAGGTACTTTTTTGGTACTGGAAGATGGTGTGGAAGTGGCGATTTTCCTCGAAGGTGGCGTCGGTGAATACCATCTTGGTGATAACTGGAGCTTTATCACCCGTTATGCCGATAGCTCGGTGGAGATTCTGACCGCTTCGCCACCGCAGTTGCTTCATCATCATTATTGCCGCCTTGCCTTTGTTGATGTTGCGAACCGTCAATTTATCGCGCCCGTTTTTCAGGATTGCCGTGAGCCCATAGGCACGATCGGATGTTGCACTGTGGTCGTTCGACCGGGCGAGGATATTCAGGCGGCACTGGACAGTCTTTCCCCCGAATTTGGTGGCTGCGTCTGCCTGAAAGTCGGTGTTCATCGGCTTTTTCGACCACTTCGGATACGACACCCCAATGTCATGCTTCATGGTGAAAGCCACGGCGCCCAACTTCTAAACCTCAGCAATGATGCTGCCATTGATGTGCGCTCTGACTCAGGAGCTGTGCTGAGAGGCATTCATATCTCGACTCTCAGAATTGTTAACCGGGGAGGGATGCTAAAACCCTCCGGCGTTATTTCCTTGCGAGATGTTGCAGACAGTGTGGTGGAGCAGTGTCAGATTTCTTTTGTGATAGAGACCAGCCAGTCGTTCGATATTCCCGCGATTGGCCTCTATGACTGCTGGCGGGTGAAAGTAGCCGATTGTTCGATCACCGACGCGACGATTGGCGTGTGGATGGATGACAACGGCGGCGATCTGGTGGTACGTGACAATGTGTTTGAGGCTGTCATTAAGAACCACAACGGATTGATAGGCGTCGCCGTTGCCAATTTGACCGGGAGAGTACTTGTTATCGATAACGATATCAGTGGTTTCCTGCGTGGGGTAGTGGTGAACAATGAACCTTTGGGGCGAGCTTTTTCGACGGCGGCTCACACCCAAGTCAAAGGTAACCGGATCACGCTAAATAACAGGTTCGGCAAGCAAGATGCCATTGCCATTGAGTGCCATTGCCCACAGGGTGTGTTGTCTGAAAATCAGATTGTATTGCAGGCCGAAGACAGCACGGGTATCGCGGCAAGTGGTCTGGGCAGCCTGATTGAGCGCAACCGAATCGAAGCCGGAGAGGGAGCTGAAATACAGGTCGCGGTGTTGCTTGATGGCAGCACTGATAGTTTTACCGCTGGGCTTACTGTGGCACAAAACTGGATCAGAGGCTGCAGTGGCGGAGTGATAGCTGAAAACGTAGCGGGTCTGCGAATTGACAGCAATGACATCTCCAGTGATGGCCGGGGTAATGACATGGCGGTATCCGTGACGGAATGCGAGGTGGTCAGCATTGAAAATAACTTGATTGTGTCGCTGACGGTGCCTGTTTTCGCAAACCAGTGTGAAGATGTACAAATTATCAGTAATCAGATTCGCGAAAACAGCATGTCGATTGCGTGTCAGCAATGTATGCGGGTCGATATCAGTCATAACCAAATCAGCCATTGCGACAGCGGCGGAATCTTCCTTATTTCATGCCAGGCCAGAGCCGCCATCGTTGGCAACCAAATTAATTATGTGGGCACGGCAGCAAAGGGCGTTTTTGCTTCCTCAATTCTCAGCATTTTTCACCTTGGTGAGTGTCATGTTGAATCAAACGAAGTGCTCAATACAGGCGTGAGTGAGAAAGGGGAAATAAACCCTCAAAGAACAGTGGGAATTTGTGCGCTTTATGTCTTAGAGGCTCGGGTTGAAAGTAACCTGGTGTCTTATTCTGATTTGATGACCCGGGAACGGATTATTGATGATAGGGCGCTACTGCTCCAGGGGCTTTATGAAGTCTCGATAATTGTGGGTGAGGATCCGTTCATTTTATTGGGTTATTCAGCACAGATTTCTAACAATAAGTTTCTCGGACGCGGTCCAGATACTTTAGTTGAAATACTATCGCGAAGCTTCTCAAAGAATGTGCGTGCTCGATTTGAGCGCGTATTTTTCACTAATAACTTTATCGAGCATGTTGGCCGCAACCCCGATCAAGTGGCCAAAAACGCGACAGTGATTTTGCAGGGGTTTCAGGCAACGGTATCTGGGAATCAGGTGAAGTCAGGGACCCGTTTTCTTCCTTCTTTTGATTTCAAGAATATGGACGGTCCATTCATTGGCAACATTACTACCGGACGTGTTGTGAATCATGTTGAGTTTCCGGTACCGGAAAATGCATTTAATACGCGGGTATAAAGGAGTGTGATGATGGCCAGAGCAAGTAATGCAATGAATAAAAACCTGTCGCTTGTTAAAGCGTTGCAAAGAAGAAATCGATTGGATAAAGAAAAAAATCCGCTAGCGAAAACCAAACAAGCGGCGAAAGATCAGAGAGAAAAAATCGAGAGTCGAATTAATGCGCTTGAGAAACAACGTGCTGAGTTTAATCAACAAATCGACGATACGATTAAAAAAGAACGCCAGCAGCTCAGGGCGTTGAGTCGCCTCGAGGATATGGTCAGTGACGCGTTACCCATGAAAGATGGGATACCAATTGTCGATGAGAAACCGCCTGTGATTGAGGATAAACCTGATATCAAGGATAAGCCGATTGCTGAAAAGCCAAAACCAAGGGCGAGACCTCGCAAAGCAAGCCCTGATTCGGCGGCAAAACCCAGCACCACCAAACGCACGACAACAGCAACAACCCGACGTCGCACCACCAAAAAGTAGTTTTCTCGGAGAGATAAGTATTATGGCGACATTGACTTTCGGCGAGAGGCTCTCTTCAGCCAAAAAGATAACTGAAAATCATGTGAACCCCCTCAGTAAGCAAATCAGTCCTTTACTGTTAAGGGGCAATCAGACACCAATCACGTCACTGGAGCATGATAGGGGTAAATCTGGTTGTCATTGCTCATCACCGTTGGCAAAAAACGTTCGTGAACAGAAGAAACATGTGTTGACACCACGTTCCTCATGGACAGTAAAAGTGCAAATGAAAACAAAGGCCGACTTAAAAGGAGATGCTGCAGAGCGTGAAGCCGAAGAGGTTGCTCAACATTTTTCTGAGGGGAGGCTAACAACATCTCAAGGTAACGGTAAGTCTTGCGAAAGTTGTCAATATACATCCAGTGCTCTTAAGCTCAGTCCATTATTTACTCCGATAATCCCAAGCCAATTACAAAGCTTGATACCCGGTCAGGGTAATCAGTTAGCCAGACCTGTCAGAGAGCGAATGGAGAGAGGTTTTGGTTATGACCTTTCTCATGTGCGAGTGCACACTGATAAAAAGTCGTCAGAGGCTGCGACAAGAATGGGGGCCAGAGCGTTTACGTTGGGCAACCATATCGTTTTTAACCGGGGTGAATTTAAACCGGAAGCAGCGTCGGGAGAGAGAATATTAGTACATGAGCTGACACATGTCCTCCAGCAGGCCAAAGTTGGTGAAAGTCGTCCGCAGTTATTGAGTGATAGAGATTGTGCCAAGGACTGTTCAAAGAAAGATGGCACCGATGTAGCGACGGGTAAATACTCGATCACTATCTATGCTGACAAAGAGGGCCCCTTCCTACTCTTACCTTTAACCTATAAAGTGGGCCATGCGTGGCTCAAACTGCAAGATGACAACGGTAACTATTGGACCTATGGCTTCTGGCCTAAAAAAGGCTTCGATGGAGATAATCCCAGTGCAGACGTTGATGGTTGTATTCATCATCCTGATCAAACCACTCATAACAACAATAATCCAGCCACTCAGACTTTTGAGTTAACAGCTATACAATTTTCTGACGCTTTCAAATATGCCGTAGATACCTGTCTAAATCGCCCAAAATATAATCTCTTTGGTTTGCAATGCACAGAATTTGTGAAGCGCACCTTAAGCGCCGCTGGAAAAGGCAGTGCAGGTGGTTTCGGCCTTATTTGGGAAAGCCCAAATGCACTTGCTTCATGGATTAAAACCAATGCCCTGGTGGTTGGCGCCAATGTCACCGGCGCGACATCGGCAAATAATAGTGCTGGGCAAGGTAGTCTTGCTTTTGATTTTCAATACCGGCATCAATTCTACTCTCTGTTGGGTCAGAAGCTTCGTTTATACGGTGTTGGGCAGGCTGAGCTGGGAAAACCAATCAAAGCGGGCTCTCTGGGCGCAGGACTCGAATTGAACACACAAAAGATATATTTACCTCAGCTTTACCTCGAGGCGGGGGGGTGATGGGAGATTTGAGCCCCACTCAAGACAGGTTTGGTGCTGGAGTTTCGATGAATGCAGGCTTGAGATATAACATCGATGAACTCGCATTTGTGGGAGTGAAATACAGTTTGGTGAAAGATTTAGTCAATAACGATCCTGACCTCAATCGACTGATGTTCACTGTCGGTATTCGCTTGTTCTAAAAGCGGCAACGCCACCCTGAGCTACGGGTTAGCGAGCCTTAACGATTTCTACTGCAGCTTGATAAAGTTTATTTTCAGTATTTCCTGTGGGCATCCACATTCAAATTGGTAATTACAATTTCAGATACACTGCGCAAACATGGCTTTTTCAGCACTTGGGGCTAGTTTTTTCTTCGGCGGCTCACAACCAAATCAAAGGTAACCGGATCACGCTGAATAACGGGTTCGGCAAGCAAGATGCCATTGCCATTGAGCGCACCGAATTGAAGCCAGAGAGGGAGCAGAAATACAGGTCGCGGTGGTGCTTAATTGCAGCACTGATAGTTTTACTGCGGGGCTTACCGTGTCACAAAGCTGGATCAGAGACTGCAGTGGCCGGGGTAATGACATGGCGGTGTCCGTGACTGAATGCGAGGTGGTCAGCATTGAAAATAACCTGATTGCGTCGCTGACTGTGCCTGTTTGCGCAAACCATTGTAAAGATTATCAGTAATCAGATTCGCGAAAACAGCATCTAGGTTATTCATACCCAAGTCCTTATGCGGTCTATGTATATATCGAACGTTCTGATCGCTATTTTAGGCATTTAATACAGTCCTTGTGTGCAGCTTAGGTTAATTGAGGTTCGTTCAATCGACAAAAACCGATTGCGCTAGCTCTCTGTCGAGAAATGTATCTTTCGTTTGATAAGTTCTAACCATTGAAAATAAAATTCTCGGATGAAATAAGGTTATTTATATTATTAACAATTAATATCTCATATTTAATAATAAATTATTAAGTACTCTATTATAATTAGGATGTTGTAAGTTACTGGAAATAAATTTATTTATATAAAGATAGGGATATAGTAATGGATGACCATAAAGAATATGAAATCTCAATGGAGCCTATTCCAAGAGAATTGGAAGAAATTTCAAGGAAAGAAATTGCATACTCTACATTTCCTAATATTAAATCGGCTAACGAAATTTTAATGCATTGGGACACTTACTCTAATCGTATACTTCGAGCACCTGATGGACGCGTTCTTGTAACGTGTCATACAAATATGCATGATGTAGACGCTAAAATGATTGAATGGTGGTTTGGTTGGCATATCAATGCTTCATCGCGATATCGGCTTTGGCATCCCAAGGCTCATTTGAAAGCGGAAGTGAAAGATGACAGATCTCATTATAAAAGTGATAGAGATAAATACATTGATAACATTTCATATGTTGATGAATATATTGGTGGTAAAACTATGAGACTCGCAATCGCCTTTATTGATCCGGCTGACGTTGGATTGGAAATAGACTATAGGTTGGGTGAAACGGCAATATGTGCTCATACTTCTGACCGAGTGTTAAAAGGTGATGCGGGATCACTCATTCATATGATTGTTCCAACTGTTGGAGGTTGTGAAATGAGAAGTATTTTTTGGCTAGGTGAATTAAATTTAAAGTGGCCAATAATTGGGAGGATACTCAAACCAATCATTAATACAACTCTGATCAGAAAATTTTTCGTCAATGATAAATTAGCTACTGACTTATTCAGACACTGCGCGGAAGAGATGAGTCATTTAGCACGATTTTTACCTAAACTATGCAATGATAAAAGATAAATATGTACTGATACGAGATGAGTGAAATCGTGGATTTTACTTTGAAATATAGGTGGGATTTTAAGTCGTTGGTCAATACTCATCTCAACCCTATATGAAGATAAAAGTTTAATTTTTGTATTTTGTATTCTAGATCGCAAAATAGTATTAAGTGACCAGAAAATAATACTTCTCAAGCAAATGGCGGTATTCTAAAAAGATAATAATATTATGCTTAGGATACCATATGAAAATTCTTATCATAGGTGCGAGTAAAGGACTTGGTTTTTATTTGAGCCATCACTTTCAAGATGCTGAGGTATATACAATATCTAGAATTAAAATAGACAGTGAGGGTATCAATGCATATCAAGTTGATGTTAGTCCAGATAAGAACCCAGACTATTCTTTTTTACATGGAGTAAAATTTGATCTTATCGTTTATCTTGCATCTCTTTGGGGTGAGTCGGCTCAATTAAAAACGAGTGAGTTGGTCAATTTTTTAAATGTTGGACCCATCGGATATTTAAATGTTATCAATGAACTGATTGATATGGGCTCTGTAAATGAAAAATGTAAGATCGTATCTATTGGATCGACAGCTGAAATCTCTGAGAGTCGTCAATATCCTGCATTTAAAATAAGTAAAAAGTTACTTAATGAAATATCAAAGAATCTTCAGAGCATTCATAAAAATCTTAACTTTACACATTTCACCATGGGTGGAATTGGTGAGGGAAGAATAGAAAACAGTAGCGTTGCTCAGATAATAAACAATATTATTAGCCTCGATGAAAATACTGTTGTGTCACATATTACTTTAAAATCAAATGATGATGTGTAGTGGTAAGAGGAAGATGACATCTGATCGTATTTTTTTCTTAGGATGACCAACGTTTGGTCATCTAAACATGAACAGTGCCAATATCATTTCGCGCATGAAAGGTGTTTATGATGACATTGCCGATTTACTGAATACTCGCTGCGCAAAGTAGATGGCAAACGACTGAGTATATCGATCAGCTTTGTTCAATGATCTTCTGAGATATCTATAGTGAATGCTCTGATTGACCCCCACCGAAATTTATCCTGACACTTCCTGTCAGGGGCGTCGCTTTATCATGGCGGTGAACCAGACAGGAGAACCATGATGAATAACATTATCGAAACGTTTTCGTTTTCACTGCTTTCAGAGGCAAACAGTGAGGCCTTTCTTGCAGCAGCCAACGAGACGATGTAAGCCACTAAGTCGTTTAGCGGGTTTCTTTTTCGTTCTCTGAGTTACCAATCTGATACCAAAACGTGGACAGACACGATTTACTGGCGCACTCCGCTGGAGGCCAGCGAGGCAAATCGGCGATTTATGCAGCTTGCTGCGGCCGAAAAAATGATGTCCTATGTCGATCTTATTTCTATTAAAAAGTCACTCGGGGAGATAAGGCTGCAGGGTGAGTCGACTGACGCCACCTCAAAAAATACGCAGCGGGAGGCATCGGAATGAAAATATCGGGTCAATTTTCAGTGACCTTGACTGGTTGCGAACCTTATCACCCTGGCAGTGAGGGGAATAGACTCTCTCATATGAACATTGAAAAGGTATTTTCAGGGCCGCTGAGAGGTGACAGTCGTGGTGAGATGCTGAGTGCGAGAACTTCCACCGAGGGTGCAGCGGGCTATGTTGCCATTGAGGATGTACAAGCGGTCCTTGAGGGAAGAAAGGGAAGTTTCGTTCTGCAGCATTTTGGTGTGATGTCGGAAGGTCACGACAGATTGATACTTGAGGTTGTTCCCCAGTCAGGCACTGGTCAGCTCAAAGGGTTGTCCGGTAAAATGCACATCTATATTGAGCAGGGACAACATTTCTATGAGTTTGACTATCGGTTACCACAATGACGTTATGAGTGGTAACAGAAAGTGAGTAAATCGGAACGACTTTTCGCATTACTGACTTTGTTGCATGCCCGGCGTTACGCTGTGACAGCCAAAGTGCTGTCTGAAGCGATGGATGTCAGCGAGCGCAAGATTTATCGGGATATTCAATCATTGCAACTCTCCGGTGTGCCGATCACCGGAGAGGCAGGAATCGGGTATCTGCTCGATAAAAAAGCACACCTTCCGCCATTAATGTTTAACGAAGAGGAGGTAATGGCACTAGCGGTTGGCATGAAGATGGTACGAGCGTGGTCTGACAAAGGGCTGGCGAAAGCTGCGACCTCTGCGTCAGACAAAATACAAAGCGGCTCCTGAAAGGTTAACGAAACCCATCGATACAGGAGGTTGATATATCGTGGCTAGCTTACGGTGTCTGACTCGCATTGCTTGATTTCAATCGCAGGCTTTCTTCTATGATGTAGCGAACAATGAAAAGCCTACTTAGAGTCACTTGCACCATTCTGTGTTGAAAAGAGTTGTTATGGGAAAGCGTGAAGAAATGGCGATGGAATTCGCTCAAATTGCAGAGGAACTGGAGAAGGCGGCAGCACATTGCAGAATAACGGCTGAGCACTTTGGAGAGCACAACGTTCCCCGTGCTTGTGCACATATCTTCGCGTCGCAAGGCCATATTGTTAAGGCAAAAAAGCGTATTGAATCAGCTGCTGAAATACATTCGGACTTCGCACAGCTACATGAGCGTTAGGCTTTCTCGGCCTGACTACATCCTGATAAGACAAAAATGAGGCCCTATGCAGGACCTAAAAGAGTGGTAACAGACAGTGAGTAAATCGGAACGACTTTTCGCGTTACTGACTTTGTTGCGTGCCCGGCGTTACGCTGTGACAGCCAAAGTGCTATCTGAAGCGATGGATGTCAGCGAGCGCACGATTTATCGGGATATTCAATCACTACAACTCTCCGGTGTGCCAATCACCGGAGAGGCGGGAGTGGGGTATCTGCTCGATAAAAAAGCTCACCTCCCGCCGTTAATGTTTAACGAAGAGGAGGTAATGGCACTAGAGGTTGGCATGAAGATGGTACGAGCATGGTCTGACAAAGGGCTGGCGAAAGCTGCGACCTCTGCGTCAGACAAAATACAGTCAGTCTTACCTGAACATCTCAAACGTCAACTCGAGACCATTCCTGTATTGGTACCAGACTTTCATATTGAGACAGAGTTCGCTGCAGTGGGTGAGACGATTCGTAAGGCGGTCGATTCCCGACAGGTAATTGCGTTTGATTACTTATCTGGCGATGGCATTGCAACAAAACGGCGTGTGCAGCCATTAGGGCAGGTTTTCTGGGGCAAAGTCTGGACGTTGGTTGGCTGGTGTGAACTTCGGGATGATTATCGAAGTTTTAGGCTGGATCGTATCTCTGCCTTATGCGTGATTCAAAGAAACTTTGAACAATCGGAAAGTAAATCCCTCCGACATTATCTGCAGCGCTATCGCACTATCTAGCGTTTTGTGTGTGATGTTATTGTGACTGCAGTTAGACCAAAATCAGATCCTACTTCAAAAAAAGAGTAGGGATTGTCAGAGTTCTCTCGATTATTTCTACGTCCTGCCGCTTCATGATCGTGAATATCTTAATCTTTGGTAAGGAAACCATGCGAAAGTATGTGTGTGCACTAATCATCGTCTTACTCGCAGGGTGTGGTAATGACGAAGGCATAAAATCAGTCAATCGTATTCAGTTAACTGATTCCCCGGTTGAACAGGCTTTACTTTCTGCGGATGGCAATTTGACCGCGTTGGTGACGTCATCACAGAATATTCAGGTCTGGGAAAATACCCTTAAAGCCAAGGTGTTGGACATCGCATCCGGCACGTTTAGAGGTCAAATTGTCAGTTTGTTGATATCTGAGGATAATTCCACATTAGTGGCAGCCAATGCCCGACAGGTATTTTTCTGGGATATAGCGACTGGAGAAAAGTTAGCAGAGCACATATTGTCAGGTATCCACCCTATGGCAAAAATAAGAGGGTTGGCGATATCAATGAAAAGTCAGAGCCTGATAGCAGGTTTTTCTGATGGTTCTGTGACTGCCATGAACTTATCATCAGGTAATACAAAGACCCTCACTGTCCATAACAAATCTGTTAATCACCTATATTTCAGCCCAGATGGAGTATCAGTGATCACTGCAGCAGATGACGGTTTAGTGAAACACTGGTTACTGGCTAATGGTAAGGTTCAGGAGCAATATAAGTTTGACCACAGTATTAGCAGTCTTGCCGTTGACCGGAGCTTTGAGCGCTTTTTTGCCTCGGGAGTGATGAAAAAGCAGCGGATAATCCATCTTGATGCCAGTAAAGCACCATCGAATCTGTCTTACAGCAAACGCTTCAAATGGTTTAAGAAAGCGATCTTTGTTGAAGGTGCACCGATACTGATCACGGCCTCATCTAAATCAGAAATTACGGGTTGGAATGAGAACAAAGGTAAGGAAGTGATGTCTTGGAAAATCACTGACTCAGATGATGAAGTGAGAATACTGGATATTGAGATGTCTGACAGCAACCATCTATACAGTATCAGTACCGAAGGAGTATTAGAAAGCTGGGATGTGAAGCCTCTGGTAACTGCCAGTCTTCAGTGAAAGGAAATAAAAAAAGCGAGCAATGAGCTCGCTTTTTTCTTTATGGCTTAGGCCAGTACGTCAGTCGCAACCTTGTAGGTCGGATCTTCAATATGGTTTATTTCAACCAGGCTTCCGGCTTTGGTCAGTAATGCATGACAATCTTGGCTCAAATGACGCAGGTGCAATGTTTTGCCCGCTTTGTTGTAACGCTCAGCCAGCGTTTCAATTGCCTCGATTGCTGAGTGGTCAGCCACTCGGGAATTGGCAAAATCAACAATCACATCGCTTGGGTCATTCTGAGCATCAAACAACTCAAGGAAGTTGGCAACAGAGCCAAAGAATAACGGCCCATTCACTTCGTAAATCTTAGAGCCTTGTGCGTTGGTGTGGCTGGCAGCATAAATGTGTTTAGCGTGTTCCCAGGCGAACATCAGTGCTGACACTATTACACCAATCAGAACCGCAACCGCCAAATCAGTGATCACTGTGACACCTGTAACCAGTACAATGACAAAGAAATCGCGTTTAGGTACACGGCGGGCCAGCTTGAAAGTTGCCCATTCGAAGGTACCAATTACCACCATGAACATCACACCAACCAGCGCAGCCAAGGGGATCATTTCAATCAGCGAAGAGGCGAAAAGAATAAAGCCGAGCAGTGCTAGAGCAGCAGTGATGCCAGACAATCGACCACGGCCACCAGAATTGATGTTAATCATAGACTGGCCAATCATTGCGCATCCGCCCATCGCACCAAAGACAGAGCAGGTCATATTGGCAACACCCTGACCGACACACTCGCGGTTACCACGACCACGTGTACCAGTCATCTCATCGACAACGGTTAACGTCAGCAATGATTCTATCAGGCCAACAGCAGCCAGAATCAGAGAATATGGAAGGATGATATAAAGAGTGTCCAGTGTCAGCGGTACTTCAGGGAAAGCAAATGACGGGAGGTCACCAGCCAGCGTGGCTTCAGGATTGCCACTCATTGAACGCAGAAAATCGACCACAGTGCGGGTATCCAGGTCAAGACCGACCACAGCCAGAGTGACAAAAATAATGGCGACTAATGAAGAGGGCACTGCCGTGGTTATTTTAGGCAGAAAATGGATAATCGCCATGGTGATACCGACCAGACCCAGCATCAGTGCCATTTGGCTGCCTTCCAGCCACTGCAGGGCACCAGACGCATCAGGGACTTTAAACTGTCCGAGCTGGGCAAGGAAAATGACAATAGCAAGGCCGTTTACGAATCCAATCATGACAGGGTGAGGCACCATACGGATAAACTTACCCAATCGGAAAATACCGAAAACGATTTGAAGCACGCCAGTCAGTAAAACTGCGGCGAAGAGGTATTGTACGCCATGGTCAATGACCAGACTAACCATGACGACAGCCATGGCACCGGTTGCGCCGGAAATCATACCCGGGCGGCCGCCGAGAATTGCAGTCAGCAAGCCCATTATGAAAGCGGCATAAAGCCCCACCATTGGATCAACACTGGCGACAAACGCAAATGCGACGGCTTCTGGTACAAGTGCGAGTGCCACGGTTAAACCGGACAGCACATCGTTCTTGACCGATTGATGTGAAATCTGAGGAAATTCAAACATTGTGATCGCTTTTAACTTGTTATTGGTGTGTTAAATGAACATTAAGCTCTTGGGGCTTGATGATTACAAAGCACCGGATACTACACTAATTCTGTTACAGCCTTCAATGTTTCTGGCTAATCAATGTACTTTCTCATAGCGTTAGTGAGAATTTTCAGTCATTGGCCAGATAGTCAAATCTGCTGTAAATCTCGTCTTTTTCTAAAAGGTATAAAAAAAGAGCCATGCTTTACATGGCTCTTTGGTCACCAATAGGTGCTATTTATTAGCAGTATTCAGGCTTTGTCGCAGGTGCCTGTGAGCGGCTTGTTGCCGTTTGACTGCCAGCCTGTTTTGACGGCTGAGCAGACGGCTTAAACGTTGCCACAGCAAGCTGAATTGGCTCAGCGGTGATCGCTGGTGCCGGTGCTTTTGCCATTGGCGCTGTCACTGACTTGCTGCCGTATAAAGGTTTTGCCGCATCAGTGTTGAACGAAACATCTGCGAACGTTTCAACCTTCACTGCTGTTTCACTAGCAGTTACGGCTGCCGCAGCAACAACCTCAGCAGTGTCTTCAGGCGCTTCCTCGACTACGGGTTCAGCTACTGTCTGTGATACTTCAACCGTCGCTTGCTCTGAAACTTCAACCGTTCCTTGCTCTTCAACTTCAGCAGAAGCGGCTTCAGTGACTGACTCCTTGGTTGCTTGTTGCTCCGTCTCAATGGCACTATCATCGGCCTCTGGAGCGTCTTCATCGATAGCCTCAGCATTTGTATTGTCGTTACTCTCAACAACTTCAGCTTGAGTGACAGGCTTTGGTTGTTTCTCAGTCACAGGTTCAACAGGATTAACCTCAATCAGCGTCTCTGTCTCTGCCAGCTCTTCTGCCTTAGGCGCATCTGCCTGAGTCAGGTCTCTTGAAACAATAACCTTACCCATTGCCACTTCAGGTGCTGCAACACCGCCAAGTGTAACCTGCGCAGAAGCAGTTTCTACATTTGCTTCAACGTTCTCTGTTGCTTCAGCTTTGTCCGCTGGTTTCTCGCTAATGTCGGCGGAAACAGAAACAGTCCGTGATGGCCATACTTTGCCCATTGCCATTTCTGGAGATGCCACACCTGACGCCAGAACTGGTGCTTTAGGCTTGGTGATCACACTGACGGTGGACTCCATATTCTCCAACTGTTCAAGGCTCTGTTCAGTTGTCGCTGAGTCACGGTTACGACGTCGTTGACCGCTCGCACGGAGATGACGTAGAGAGCGACGGTTACGGCGCTGTCCATCACGCTCTGGCTGATCACCATTTTCATGACGAGGTTGTTTAACCGCTTTCGCATCTGCTGCTACCGCTTCACCTATTGTTTGTAGCGGTGAAACCTGTTGTTCAGCAGCGTTATTACCAGCCGAGTTTGAATCAACACGTACTTTCTTATTGAGCTTACGGCGCTGACGACGCTGTTTCACCTTCTCAGTTTTTTCTACTGCTGCTTTTTCAGTGTTTTCGTCTTTAGCTGGTTTAACTGGCTTGGTCGCTTTAGCCTGCTTATCCGCTCTCAGCGCCTTTTGCTCTTCCAGCTCTTCTCTTGGCTGTCGCTGTTTGCGTTGACGGTCAGGCTTTTCGTTCGGTTTGCGATTTTGGCGTTTATTCTGTTTCTCACCCTGATGCTCGGCAGCTGCCTTGCGATCGGATTTGTCGCCACGCTCATTGCGGCGTTTACGCTCATTACGTTCGCCATCGCGCTGTGGTCTGCGGTTTCGGCGATTTCCCTGACCTTCCTGGCGATGTTGAGATTGGTTTCTGCCTTTTTGTTCAGTACGGCTTTCTTGCGTCTCTTCGGTCGGTGTAAAGAACTTACCAATGAACGAAATGAATCGTTGCAGCAGACCCGGTTTATCCGATGCTGAAGCCTTAGAGTGAGATGCTTGCTGCGCAACAGGGGCCGGAGAAGAAGGTGCAGCAAAACCTTGTAGAACAGGCTCTTCACGTTTTCGAACAGGCGCGGCTGTCTGAGTTTCTTCCTTAGCTTCCGCTTCGCGGATATCTTCCAGTTGTTTTGGCAGCTGATAAGACAGTGTTGCGTTCTCATCACCAGAACGAACTCGAACTACCTCGAAATGTGGCGTTTCCATTTCTGAATTCGGTACAACGACGACACGTACATCATGGTGTTTTTCAACATGCTGGACTGAACGACGTTTTTCATTGAGCAGGTATGATGCGACCGCAACAGGTACTATAGCCATGACCTGTCCGGTGTTCTCCTTAAGTGCCTCCTCTTCGATCAATCGAAGGATAGACAGCGACAGAGATTCAATATCACGGATCACACCTGTTCCTGTACAACGCGGACAGATATGGTGGCTTGCTTCAGCCAGAGACGGACTCAGGCGCTGGCGAGACATCTCAAGCAAACCAAAGCGGGAAATACGACCAATTTGAACGCGGGCACGGTCCATTCGGACAGCTTCACGCAGACGGTTTTCAACTTCACGCTGATGACGAACAGGGGTCATATCAATGAAGTCAATGACGACAAGACCACCAAGGTCACGCAAGCGCAACTGACGAGCAATTTCATCCGCTGCTTCAAGGTTGGTTTGCAGGGCCGTCTCTTCAATATCAGAGCCTTTCGTTGCTCGGGCTGAGTTGATATCAATTGAGGTCAGTGCTTCAGTTGGGTCAATGACAATAGAACCACCGGAAGGTAGACGTACCTCACGTTGGAACGCAGATTCTATCTGGCTTTCAATTTGGTAGTGACTGAACAGAGGTACGTCGCTTTCATAGCGTTTTACACGCTGGATGAAGTCAGGACGAACCAATTGGATATGGTCTTTTGCACGGCCAAACACTTTTTCGCTGTCAATGAGGATCTCGCCAATATCACGACGAAGATAGTCTCTGATAGCGCGGGCGATAACGTTGCTTTCCTGATGGATCAGGAATGGAGCAGGGTTTGCGTCTGCCGCTTCTTTGACCGCGTTCCAATGATTGAGCAGTACTTTTAAGTCCCACTCAAGTTCTTCAGCAGATTTGCCTACACCTGCGGTGCGGACAATCAATCCCATTCCTTGTGGTAGCTCAAGGCCGGACATCGCCTCTTTCAACTGACTGCGCTCTTCACCTTCGATACGACGTGAAATACCGCCAGCACGAGGGTTGTTTGGCATCAGTACCAGATAACTTCCTGCCAGAGAGACAAACGTAGTCAGCGCAGCACCTTTGTTGCCACGTTCTTCTTTGTCAACCTGAACGATAACTTCCTGACCTTCTTTTAACACCTCTTTGATGTTTGGTCGGCCTTGGTAGGTATAGTTGCTTGGGAAGTACTCTTTAGCAATTTCTTTGAGGGGAAGGAAACCGTGTCTTTCTGAACCGTAATCGACAAACGCTGCTTCTAGACTTGGCTCGATACGAGTAATGCGTCCTTTGTAGATATTCGCCTTTTTTGATTCAAAGCCCGGACTTTCAATGTCCAAGTCATAAAGCCGCTGACCGTCAACTAATGCGACGCGCAACTCCTCTTTTTGAGTTGCGTTGATCAACATTCTTTTCATAAATATTTATTCTCGATTATTTGTCGTTGTTATTAGTTGTCGGTGACGTGATAAACACGCAATGCTGCCGGACCCCAAGTCTGAAATGGATGCAACCTCACGGCTGGGATTCAGGGGTGCTCTAGGGCATTACTTTCGACCAACTGACACGGAAAAAACGTTTGCACCGATTTACTCAGTTGGATCTCCTCCTGGGAGCTAGTCTTTGAACACTGGCATTTCTCAAATCATGCCAACAAACTAACGCATGTTTATTTTGTCGCGTCTTACGCCTGTGCTGCGAAACGAATAAACGGTATTTACTTACCTAATCTGGTGATATTTTAGTCACCCTTTGCAAAAAAGCCTGAAACTTTTGTGCGTTAAGGCGCAACTATAACAGGGACACTTTTTTGCAGCAAACTCCTTTATCACCGTGATACTATTATCGGCTATGAATACAGATAAACCAAAAGTGCAATTCATCGATATTTCTGATGACATTGCAGGCCAGCGGATTGATAACTTTCTCCGAAATAGGCTTAAAAACGTCCCTAAAAGTATGATTTATCGCGTTCTCCGTAAAGGAGAGGTGCGAGTTAATAAAAAACGTATAAAACCCGAATATAAGTTACAGGAAGGAGACGTAATTCGTCTGCCACCCATTAAGATTCCAGAGTCGACAAAGGCTGCTGCTCCCAGCACAAAACTCGAAAAAGTTGCCGAGTTAGAAAAATGTATTATTTTTGAGGATGATCACATCCTAGTGCTCAACAAACCATCAGGAACAGCCGTTCATGGTGGCAGCGGTCTTCATTTTGGTGCAATTGAAGCACTCAGAGCATTGAGGCCTGATGCCAGATTCCTCGAGCTGGTTCACCGGATTGATCGAGATACTTCTGGTATTCTGTTGATCGCTAAAAAACGTTCTGCTCTCCGCCATTTGCAGGCTCAGTTTCGTGAAAAAATAGTGCAGAAATATTATTTCGCATTGGTGATGGGAAGTTGGAAAGCGTCGTGTAAAAAGGTCACTGCGCCGCTGTTAAAAAATGAAGTGAACAGCATTGTCAGGGTTAATCCTAACGGCAAAGCATCAGAAACACGCTTCAAAATAATGGAAAAATTCGAGCAAGCGACGCTGGTTCAAGCCAGTCCGATAACAGGCAGGACACACCAGATCAGGGTTCATGCGCAGTATACAGGGCATCCTCTGGCTTGGGATGACAGATACGGCGATCCGCGCTTTGATGCTTACACTAAAAAGTTCGGTCTTGGCAGATTATTCCTGCATGCAGCAAACATTAAGTTCTCCCACCCGGCAAACGGAGAGCTGATGGACATCTCAGCCAAGATGGACGGCCAACTGGAAAAAACGTTACAAGGATTAAGGAAAACGCTGTAAATGAAGGAAGACGTGCTGAAAGCTTATAAGCTGGTGATTTTTGACTGGGATGGGACCTTGATGGATTCGGTCCCAAGAATTATCGCCAGTTTCAGGAATACGGCGGACAGCATGCCGCATTTGCCTCATCACTCTGATGAGGCATTCAAAGCAACCATAGGTCTGAGTATTGAAGTCGCCTTTAGGCAGCTTTATCCACTGGCGAGCGATGACGAGCATCAGCGTCTATTGCAAACCTTCCGTCATTTTTTCCTCAATGACGATGCGTTATCGAAACCCTTGTTTCCCGGCGCTATTCCTATCATTAACAAGCTGAAGGATGAGGGCTGTCTGGTGGCAGTGGCGACCGGAAAGAAGCGGGAAGGGTTGAAGCGCGATATGGCTTTGGTGAGTTTGAGTAATACGTTTGATGCGACGCGGTCTGCAGATGAGACGGCTTCTAAACCTGATCCGCTAATGATTGAACAGCTCCTTGAAGAACTGAAGTGCGATAAAGAGTCTGCGGTGCTTGTTGGTGATAGTCACCACGATATGCTGCTGGCAAAAAATGCCGGAATCGATGCTATCGGGGTAACCTACGGCGTGTCAGACCGACAAACATTGTCTTCCTATGGCCCCGTGGCTCTGGTTGACGACCTTCGGGAATTGATCGCTTAGTGTTGATTCTAAACTCCCTGAGCAGGGTTCCACAGGCAATGTCTTTGCAAGCTCTTTTTTACCAGTAAAGGGGCCGACTCTCTTTACTGGTATGCCGGGCATTAGACGGATAAGACTCTACTTACATACCGACGCTTATTATCTATGGTTCAGCACTGAAACCCCCTCGTTTCTCAGCATCTCACAGAGTCTGATGATTGGCAGTCCCACTAAGGTGTTGGGGTCACGTCCTTCCAGTCGATCGAACAAAGTGATACCCAGCCCCTCAGATTTAAAACTCCCGGCACAGTCGAGCGGCTGCTCAAGCTTGATATAGTTTTCTACCTCGTCGGGTGTCAGAACCCGAAAGTGAACATGGAAAGGCTCTACATCTGTCTGGTAGGTGCCAGTACGAGAATTTAGTAATGTGAGCCCGGTGTAAAAAGTCACCTTTTTACCCGAGGCCGCGAGTAATTGCGCAACTGCATTCTCCTCCGTATGCGGCTTACCCAGTACTTCCCCATCAACGACACAGACCTGATCAGAGCCAATGATAAGAGCATCGTTGTTAGCTTCCTGACAGGCGGTTGCTTTTTCCATTGACAGCCTTGCAACTAATGTTTGCGCGTCTTCGCTTTCATGTCGTGTTTCATTTATATCTGGAGATTGAGTGATGAAAGGCAATTGAATTTTTGCCAGCAATGAAGCGCGGTAACGGGAGCCAGAGGCTAAAACCAGTGGTTGAGACATAGGATAAATACTCACAAAGTCGATTAGTGATAGGCAGATGACAGTGTAATGTCATACACTGTTCGTTTCGAGGTGTTTGGCGATCAACTGCACACAGTTGGTTAATCGCGATACAAAGCAGGATTTCCTGATGCAAGCTTTGCTAAGTCGCTGTTGTGCAGAAAGTAACCAAATTTAACTTTATCAAAGCTTGGGTCTCTGAGAGTCGCATTTATGGTGTAATTTCCTTTGACTCAGGCCGGTTTGAAGGCTAATATTCGCGCCCTATGCAAAAGGTAAAGCTACCGCTAACGGTTGACCCGTATCGCAGTGCGCAAAAGCGACTCGACTATGATGGTATCATTGTAGCCGCGCAGCTGGAGCGACTTGCAGAGGCAACTGAAGGTGTGATCAGCGATGCAGGCGTAAAACTCTCATTCGATGTAGATGCTCAAGGCCTCAAAATTGTTAGCGGCAACGCAACAGTTGAAGTGGAACTTGAATGTCAACGTTGTTGGGGGAATTTCGCACATCGTTATGACATTGAATTTTTATATAGTCCGATTTTCAATGAAGATCAGGCTGGCGATTTACCGGATGCTTATGAGCCGGCGATAGTCGACGAAAATGGTGAGATTAACCTTATTCAGCTCGTCGAAGACGAACTGATTGTGGCTTTGCCGCAGGTTGCTATGCACGAAGAAGAAGATTGTAAAATCGATTCTGAAAACATGGTTTATGGGGAAATCCCACTTGCTGATGAGCGTCCGAATCCATTTGCCGTTTTGAAAAACTTAAAGCAAAGTAACGAGGAGTAGGGTCAATGGCCGTACAACAGAACCGTAAAACCCGTTCTAAGCGTGGTATGCGTCGTTCACACGATGCACTGGGTACTGAAGCAGTATCTGTAGATGCAACTTCTGGTGAAACTCACCTGCGTCACAACGTGACTGCAGACGGTTTCTACCGTGGCCGCAAGGTTATCAACAAGTAAGGTTGAGCCTTGACTGGTCTTACCATTGCACTTGATGCGATGGTGGGGACTTCGGTCCTCAGGTAACAGTGCCTGCCTCCGTGCAGGCATTGTTGCATTATCCATCGTTAAAAATCATTCTTGTCGGTGACAATGATCTCATCGTCAACCAACTCAAACAACTTGGTCAGCCAGACCATCCCCGTCTTTCTATTGTTCATGCTGACACCAACATTGGCAATGACGAACGCCCTTCTCAGGCTTTAAGAAACAGCAAAGGCAGTTCAATGCGAGTTGCACTTGAACTCGTCGCTGACAATAAAGCCGATGCTTGCGTCAGTGCCGGTAACACGGGTGCGTTAATGGCACTGTCTAAATACCTCCTCAAATTATTACCAGGCGTTGATCGACCTGCTTTGGTCTCTGCCCTGCCAAATATGTATGGCGATGCGGTGTGGTTACTTGATCTTGGCGCGAACGTGTCTGTCGATGCCGACACTCTTTTTCAATTTGCTGTTATGGGTGCTGTGATTGCTGAAGAGCAAATGGAAAGACAGCCCAAAGTGGCATTACTCAACATTGGAGAAGAGGAAATTAAGGGTAATGATTTGGTAAAACGCTGCTCTGAAATGCTGCAGCAAAGCCAATCGGTTAATTATGTCGGATATGTTGAGGGCGATCAGCTATTTACTGGCAATGCTGACGTTATAGTCTGTGACGGCTTCGTTGGAAATGTCTCTCTAAAAACCAGCGAGGGTGTGGCCAGATTATTTTTAGGGAAGTTGAAAGATGCCTTGTTTTCTCATCCTATAAAGAAATTGATCGCCAAATGGCTGTTTGGTGAACAATTAATGGCACTGAAACACCTGAACCCCGACCAGTATAATGGCGCAAGTCTGCTAGGATTGCGCGGTATCGTGGTAAAAAGCCATGGCGGAGCAGATGTCGCTGCCTTTAAGCACGCAATTGCAGAAGCAGTACACGAAATCGAACGGCAATTACCAAAAAAAATAAGTGACCGTTTAGAAGCCGTATTACTCGAGAGGCACATTTAAACTTCATGTTCAGTAAGATTTCAGGAACAGGCAGCTATTTGCCTGCAGCGATCCGTACCAATGCGGATTTGGAAAAAATGGTAGATACCAGCGATGAGTGGATAACCACACGGACAGGTATTAAAGAACGTCGCATAGCCAGGGATGATGAGACCGTAGCTTTGATGGGCTATGAGGCCGCACGCCGCGCGATTGATATGGCTGGTATTGATAAGCAGGATATTGATCTTATTGTGGTTGCGACAACCAGCGGTGAACAAGCGTTTCCTGCGGCTGCCTGTGAAATTCAGGATATGTTGGAGATCAGTGGTTGTCCGGCATTTGATATCGCCGCAGCATGCTCTGGCTTCGTTTATGCGCTGAGTGTTGCTGATCAGTATGTTAAGTCTGGTATGGCATCTAATGTCTTGGTGATCGGCTCTGATCGCCTGTCGCATACCTGTGACCCAGAAGACAGATCTACCATTATTATCTTCGGCGATGGTGCGGGTGCCGTGGTGCTGTCTGCAACAGAAGAAAAACAAGGAGTGTTGTCAACACACCTTCATGCTGACGGTAAGTACGGCAAACTACTCAACCTAAGAACGCCAACCCGCATCAAGAAAAACTCGCCGACTGAAGATGCCTATTTTCTGGAGATGGCCGGCAATGATGTTTTCAAAGTTGCTGTGACTCAGCTTGCGAACATTGTGTCTGAAACGTTAGATGCCAATCAAATGGCGAAGTCAGAAATTGACTGGTTGGTTCCTCATCAGGCAAATTATCGAATCATTAAAGCGACCGCTAAAAAACTGGGTATGCCAATGGACCAGGTGGTTATCACCTTGGACAGGCATGGCAATACGTCGGCGGCTTCTGTGCCAACTGCACTGGATGAAGCTGTCCGAGATGGTCGTATTCAACGTGGTCAAACGTTGCTGCTCGAAGCCTTTGGCGGTGGTTTTGCCTGGGGCTCGGCGTTAGTTAAGTTTTAAAAGGAACAGTAAATGTCCAAATTTGCAGTAGTTTTTCCCGGTCAAGGCTCTCAGGCTGTCGGTATGCTGGCAGATCTTGCTGAGCACTATGATGTAGTGAAAGAAACATTCGCTGAAGCTTCTGATGTACTGGGCTATGACCTGTGGGCACTGGTACAAAATGGTCCAGAAGCCGACCTCAATGAGACACATCGTACCCAGCCTGCTTTGCTGACGGCGTCAGTTGCAGTGTGGCGTGTGTGGAACCAGCAGGGTCTTGAGCAGCCATCTGTGCTCGCTGGGCATAGCCTTGGTGAGTATTCAGCATTAGTCTGTGCAGGCGTTATCGACTTCAAACAAGCGGTGAAGCTTGTGGAGTTGCGTGGCAAACTCATGCAAGAGGCTGTACCAGCCGGCGTCGGTGCAATGTCAGCGATTATCGGTTTGGATAATAACGCTATTGCTAAAGCTTGCGAAGAGGCTGCGCAAGGTGAGGTTGTCTCACCTGTCAACTTTAATTCTCCGGGTCAAGTTGTCATTGCAGGCAATAAAGATGCAGTAGAGCGTGCCAATGTATTGTGTAAAGAAGCGGGAGCTAAACGCGCCTTGCCGCTTCCTGTTTCTGTACCTTCTCATTGCGCTCTGATGAAGCCAGCTGCAGAGAAATTGGCAGTAGCTCTGGCAGAAGTGTCCTTCCAATCACCATCTATCCCTGTCATAAACAATGCGGATGTGGCGATGGAAACTGACCCTGATGCCATTAAAAATGCTTTGGTGCGCCAGCTTCATGGCCCGGTTCGTTGGACTGAGAGCGTTGAAGCAATGGCAGAACAAGGTGTTGAGACGTTGCTAGAAATGGGGCCTGGTAAAGTATTGACAGGTCTTGCAAAACGCATCGATCGCAAGCTGAGTGCATCAGCTGTCAACGATACTGCCAGCCTAGACGCTGCAAAGTAACAGGATTTTTTGCGGTTTGGAAAAAATACCAAACTGCTGATAAAGAGGAATAACGGAAAATGAACTTAGATGGAAAAATTGCACTGGTCACTGGCGCGAGTCGTGGCATTGGCCGCGCAGTTGCAGAAGTTCTTGTAGAGCGCGGCGCAACTGTTATCGGTACGGCTACGTCTGAGGGCGGTGCTGCAGCAATCAGTGATTACCTTGGTGATAAGGGCAAAGGCCTCGCGTTGAATGTCACTTCACCTGAATCCATTGAAGCGGTGTTGAAGTCCATCAAAGATGAGTTTGGTGATATTGATATACTGGTGAACAATGCGGGTATCACCAAAGACAATCTTCTCATGCGAATGAAAGAAGATGAGTGGCAGGATATCATGGATACGAACCTGACCTCTATCTTCCGCATGTCCAAGGCAGTGCTGCGTGCAATGATGAAAAAGCGTAAGGGACGCATCATCAACGTTGGTTCCGTCGTCGGCACTATGGGTAATGCAGGGCAGGCAAATTATGCAGCAGCCAAAGCAGGTGTAGTAGGTTTTACTAAATCAATGGCTCGTGAGGTTGCATCGCGAGGCATTACCGTAAATACTGTAGCCCCTGGTTTCATTGCGACCGATATGACTGACGCATTGAATGACGACCAGCGCGCGGCGACTTTGTCTCAGGTTCCGGCTGGTAGGCTTGGAGAACCGCGCGAAATTGCGGCAACTGTAGCATTTTTAGCATCAGACGATGCTGCCTACATAACAGGCGAAACGCTGCATGTTAACGGTGGGATGTACATGATTTAACCGTTTGAGTTGCAACTCTCGATGACGAAGTTCAAACTACGGACGATTACTGACCAAATCGTGGTTTGACCAGCATTTGGGGTGTTGCAACTTCCACGTTATTGAATAAACTACTGCACATATCGCATCTGCGAATCTTGTAAGGACTAGTATTAATATGAGCAACATTGAAGAACGCGTTAAAAAAATTATCGTTGAGCAACTGGGCGTAGAAGAAGCTGAAGTGAAAAATGAAGCTTCATTTGTTGATGACCTGGGTGCTGACTCTCTGGATACTGTAGAGCTGGTCATGGCTCTGGAAGAAGAGTTCGATACCGAGATTCCAGACGAAGAAGCTGAGAAGATCACTACTGTTCAAGCAGCTATCGACTACGTGAACAGCGCTCAATAATTGAGGCATGTTCATATCAGGCGGTCATTTTGACCGCCTGTGTTGTTTTTGGCACTAAGAAAAATTCAATCAATAACAATCTCCGGAGAAAATCATCGTGACTAAGCGTCGTGTTGTTGTCACTGGTATGGGTATGCTGTCCCCTGTAGGTAACAACGTTGAATCATCATGGAAAGCGCTGTTAGCGGGCCAAAGTGGTATTGAGAATATTCAACACTTCGATACCAGTGCATTTGCGACCCGTTTTGCTGGTTTGGTAAACGACTTTAACTGCGAAGAATACCTTTCAAAGAAAGATGCTCGTAAGATGGATCTTTTCATCCAGTACGGCATCGCTGCCAGTGTCCAGGCGTTGAAAGACTCAGGTCTGGAGATTTCAGAACAGAACGCTGATCGCATTGGCGTTGCGATTGGCTCAGGTATCGGTGGTTTGGGTCTTATTGAGGCAAACCACAAAGCACACGTAGAGAGAGGGCCTCGTAAGATCAGCCCATTTTTTGTGCCCTCGACTATCGTGAATATGATAGCGGGTCACGTATCGATTAATTATGGTCTGCGTGGGCCGAATATTGCTATTTCAACCGCTTGTACAACCGGTCTTCATAACATAGGCCATGCGGCGCGTATGATCGCATATGGTGATGCTGATGCCATGGTTGCAGGTGGTGCAGAAAAAGCATCAACAGAGTTAGGCATGGGTGGTTTTGCAGCAGCAAAAGCATTATCAACTCGAAATGATGATCCAGAAGCTGCCTCTCGCCCTTGGGATAAAGACCGTGATGGCTTTGTTCTCGGTGATGGCGCGGGCATCATGATACTGGAAGAGTACGAGCACGCTAAAGCGCGTGGTGCCAATATTTATTGTGAGTTAGTCGGCTTCGGTATGAGTGGCGATGCTTACCATATGACATCCCCGAGTGAGGATGGTTCTGGCGGTGCACTGGCAATGAAAGCAGCCATTCGTGACGCAGGTATTGATCAATCATTGATTGGTTATGTAAATGCGCATGGCACATCAACGCCAGCAGGCGATGTTGCTGAAACTAAAGGGATACGCCTCGCACTCGGTGAAGCAGCTGACCGTACTCTGGTATCGTCAACGAAATCGATGACAGGTCACTTGTTGGGTGCAGCGGGCTCTGTAGAAGCAATTATCACAGCGATGTCACTGGTTGACCAAGCTGTGCCGCCGACGATTAACCTCGAAAATCCAGATGATGGATGTGATCTTGATTACGTTCCTAACGAAGCAAGAGATGCGAAGCTGGAATATGCTTTATGTAACTCTTTTGGTTTCGGTGGAACTAACGGCTCGTTGATTTTTAAAAAAATCTGATAGCATCTGGTAAAATAAACGGCCCGATACGACCTATCGGGCCGTTTTTTGTTATATGGAATTAAATCGCTTGTTGAAAGGATAATCATGGTATTGCTGAACGGTATTAATACCCAGCAGATAGAAATTGCTGACCGCGGTCTGCAATACGGGGATGGTTGCTTCACTACCGCTCTCTTGATTGATGGAAAACCACAATACTGGCCATCGCATCAAGCCAGACTGGAAAATGCAGTTAAGGCACTGGCGATCCCATTTCAAGAATGGAAAGACCTTAATGACTGGGTAAAAAAAGCCTGTGCTGATATACAAGAAGAGAAAGCTGTGCTCAAGGTGATGATCACCCGAGGCTCTGGTGGGAGAGGATACAGTCCTAAAGGATGCTCAAAGCCTAACGTATTGATAACGAGCAGTACTTTTCCGCAGCATTACGAAATATGGGCAAAAAAAGGCATTCAGCTGGCTGTCCTTCGCTCACGGTTAGGTCATTCGCCTTTGGCAGGTATTAAACACCTCAATCGACTCGAACAAGTTATTGCCAAGGCTGAACTTGATGAGCTCAATGTGGAAGACGGTATAGTCTGTGACATGCAGGGAGCCATGGTTGAGACAACAGCATCCAACCTTTTTTGGCGGGTGAAGAATACGCTTTTTACGCCTCGATTAAGTTGTGCTGGGGTCGAGGGCATAATGAAGATGCATATTACAAAGTGCGCAAAAGAATGCGGATATGAGATCAATGAGGTGGAAGCTGAACCGTCAGTGCTTGAGCATGCTGATGAAGTTTTCATTACGAACACCTTGATGGGGATAATTCCAGTCAATCAATGTGACAGTTACACCTTTACAAGTAGGGAAGCATTGGAGTTGATTGGTAAGAGGTTGAAAGCGTGCTAAAGAAAATCGCTATATTATTGTTATTGTCTGTTGTTGCCACTGTCAGTGTTGCCGCCTGGAGCGTAAAGCAGATCGATCTTTTTGTCTCAACTCCTCTTAACCTTGAGCAGCCTGAATTAATCACAGTCACAGAGGGCGCGCATTTTAATAAAATGCTCAAATATCTAAATGAGTCAGGGTTAGTCGAATCATCGCCATGGGCTCGTTGGGCTGTGAAACGCTATCCTGAACTTGCGCGAGTGAAAGTGGGAACATACCAGATCAAACCGGGCATGACCCTCGCAGATACGTTTGCAGTATTTAGGAAAGGAAAAGAGCATCAATTCTCGATCACTTTCGTTGAGGGCAGCCGCTTTAGCGAATGGAAAAAGCAACTGGCTTCAACCGATAATTTAAAACATGATACTCAGCAATTGTCAGAGGCTGAGTTGGTCAAAGCGCTTAAATTGAAGGTCGACAACATTGAGGGCATGCTACTGCCAGAAACGTATAACTTCGTTGCAGGTCAGTCTGAGCTGTCTATTTTGAAAAGAGCGGCCGACGAAATGCAGAAGACCCTTGATGCAGCATGGAGTAACAGACAAGCATCATTACCTGTGAAAACACCGTATGAACTGTTGACTCTGGCATCAATCGTTGAAAAGGAAACCGCAGTTAGCGACGAGAGAGCGAAAGTGGCGTCGGTGTTTGCTAACCGATTGAACAAACGTATGCGCTTACAAACCGATCCAACAGTGATTTACGGTATGGGTGAGCGTTACAAAGGAAACATCACCAAAAAGGATCTTCGGGAAAAAACACCGTATAACACCTATGTTATTCGTGGGTTACCCCCAACACCTATTGCTATGCCGGGAGCAGCCTCAATACTTGCTGCTGCAAATCCTGTAAAAACACCTTATTACTACTTTGTTGCTGATGGCACAGGTGGGCATACATTTTCAAAGACACTGTCAGAACATAATCGGGCAGTGAAAAAACTCATTCGAATTCAAAGAAAAAAATGAACGCTAAATTTATTGTTGTAGAAGGCCTCGAAGGGGCAGGAAAAACCACTGCGATCAAGCAGGTCATTGCCACATTGAATGCGGCAGGTATTGCGGATATTGAGCAAACTCGCGAACCGGGTGGTACGCCGTTGGCTGAGAGAATGCGTACCTTAGTGAAAGAAGGGCACGACGACGAACCAGTGACAGACATGGCAGAACTGTTGCTGATGTATGCGGCTCGTATTCAGCTTGTCGATAACGTGATTAAACCTGCTCTGGCAAATAATAAATGGGTGGTCGGTGACCGCCATGATATGTCCTCACAGGCCTATCAAGGCGGTGGTCGAGGTTTTTCTCCAGCGTTGATGCTGAAACTGAGAGATATGGTTCTGGGCGACTTTCGCCCTGCATTTACCCTCTATATGGACATAGATCCCACCATTGGCTTGACCCGAGCCAAAGCAAGAGGGGAGCTGGACCGTATTGAGCAAAATAAAATCGACTTTTTCCAGCGTGCGAGACAGCGCTATTTAGAGTTGGCAAACAGTGATGACAGCGTTGCTATTATCGATGCATCGCAAGGTATAGAGAAAGTTGCAGCAGATATTGATGCAGCGTTATCTGAGTGGCTCAGACATGCTGACTGATATCTATCCCTGGCAGCAAGAGATGTGGCAGCAATGGAAGCAATTGCTTGATGTATCGCGTTTGCACCATGCCTTGCTGCTTGCCGCACCAGAGGGGAGTGGCCGTATGGCGTTGGCTGCTATGCTGGCTAAAACAGTTCTGTGTAAAAATGCAGTGACCGAACCCTGTGATAGCTGCCATAGCTGTCAGTTGTTTGAAGCGGGAAATCATCCGGATCTGCACGTACTCAAGCCTGAAACCAAAGGTAAGCAAATTGGTGTAGATGCCGTCAGGCAAACCAACCATTACGCTTGGGAAACTTCTCAACTGGGCGGTGCTCGGGTTATTTTGGTTGATGGTGCAGAGTTACTGGGTGAGGCTGCCGCCAATGCGTTATTAAAAACCTTGGAGGAGCCGCCTTCAGGTTGCCAATTTATTCTAATGACAGATGCAATCGACCGCTTGTTACCGACTATTGTGAGTCGTTGCAATAAGTGGAAGGCTAATCTGCCTGAAGAGCATACTGTAAGACGTTGGGTCGAAGCTGAACTTTGCGAGTCAGTGCCTTTGCAGGTTGTTCGGCTCAACCGGGGGGCTCCCTTGGCGGCAAAAGAGTTTATCGAGTCTGGTGATCTTGTAAAACATCAAAAGCTTATCCTCGCACTTTGCGAATACCTTGCAAACAAACAGGGGCTCTTTACCGTCACTGATCTTGTCGTAAAGGCGGAGCAGGATGGACTGAAATGGTTGAGTTTTCTGTTACTGGACATACTTAAGTATCAACAGGGCAGCCAGACTGGGATCATTCATAGCGATATGACCAGTGAGCTACAAAGATTGTCAGGACTATTGCGCCCCGGATTGGTGATGGCTCAGTTAGCATCATTAAACAAGCTGACAGCCGATATGAGCAGAAGTAGTGGCCTCAACCGTGAACTGATGATCAGTCAGTGGCTTAGTCAGTTTGACACGTAAGCGCATAACAAAAAAACGCGCTGCTTAACGCGGTGAAACAGACATTTAAAAAGAGAACGAATCAGAAAACTGATGTTTCAGTTGTCAATCGTCTGGATGGCCGCTAATGATTGTTCAGAATAGAAGAAATATCAGTCTGATAGAGATACCGGAGTATTAAGGTGTTAGTTGATTCACATTGTCATCTCGACAAACTGGACTATGAAAAGCAGCATCAGGATGTTGCTGATGTATTGAGTAAGGCACAGGAGCGTGGAATAGACTATTTCCTATCTGTAGGTGTCACCCTGAGCAGTTTTCCTGCGATGATGGAAATGATTAAACCGTTTCCTAATGTGTTTGCATCCTGTGGTGTCCATCCACTGGATATTGAGCAGGGCTTTGATTTCAGTAAATTGAAAGAACTGGCTTCCGATGAACGTGTGGTAGCAATTGGTGAAACTGGTCTCGACTACCATTATCAGCCTGAGCTTGCTGAGCAACAGCAGGATATCTTCCGCCATCATGTCCGTTTGGCCGTTGAGTTGAACAAACCATTGATCATCCATACCCGCATGGCGAGAGAAGATACCTTGCGTATCTTACGTGAGGAGGGAGCAGAGAAAGTGGGCGGTGTGCTTCATTGCTTCACGGAAAGTTTAGAAATGGCGGAAGCAGCAATAGAGCTTGGATTTTATATCTCAATCTCAGGGATCGTGACTTTCAATAAGGCGGAGGAGCTCAAAGAGGTTGTTCGTCGACTACCACTTGAACGACTGCTGGTTGAAACCGATTCCCCCTATCTTGCACCTGTCCCTCATCGAGGAAAGCAAAATCAGCCAGCTTATACCCGAGAAGTAGCAGCTTACATTGCAAGTCTTAAGGGCACGACGATAGAGAAAGTGGCAGAAGCTACTACAAATAACTTCTTCACCTTGTTTGGTGGAGCCAAACGATAATATCGTCTAAAAAATAATCGAAAAACATAAGAAGCCAGGCGATATGACTGGCTTTTTTATTTTGGAAGATACGCGATACTTATTTTCAGAACATAATTATGTGCAATTTACTGCATATTTTTAACATTGATGGCTAATAGTCGTGATCTTTTACCTGTAAGTTTCATCTTTCGCCATTCGGCCTTGTCTGCCTCTGAATCCCTCTATATAGTTTGCGACTGAGTCCATGTTTTTGGATGTAATGACAGTTATAGTGAACATTTTTTGCGCTTTCGTTTTGAGCCTGATCATCATCACATCGGAATTTTTTGTCTAGAGGGCAGCAAGTTACGGCAAGTAGCTTCTTTTTTGACAATTTTTTCTGAGCGAGACAACGAAAGAGTATTCACTTTGCTGGCTTTAAACGGTGTTCTTTCCCCTACAAAAGAACAAAAGGTCAAAATTCTAACTCTAATTAGGAGTCAAACATGTTTAAAAACCTGTTTGCTAACCTGCAAAAAGTCGGTAAAGCCTTGATGCTTCCGGTCTCTGTACTGCCTGTTGCGGGCATTTTACTTGGCGTCGGAGCCGCTAATTTCAGCTGGCTACCTGAAATTGCTTCTCATGTTATGGAAAAAGCGGGAGGCTCTGTTTTTGAACAACTGCCTCTGTTATTTGCTGTCGGTGTTGCGCTTGGCTTTACCAACAATGATGGTGTGGCAGGCCTCTCTGCTATTGTGGGATACGGTATCATGTCCGCAACCCTTAACATGGTTGCAGGTACCGACGTTAATACTGGCGTATTAGGTGGCATTCTCGTTGGTGGTGTTGCAGGTTGGGCATTTAATAACTTTTTCCGTATTCAACTCCCAGACTATCTGGGCTTTTTTGCCGGAAAACGCTTTGTTCCCATCATGACCGGTTTTTGTTCTATTGCACTCGCTCTTGTGCTGTCAGTCATCTGGCCTCCGATCGGTAGTGGGATTGCCAGTTTTTCTGATTGGGCTGCAAACCAGAATCCAGTGACTGCCTTCGGTATTTACGGCCTCGTTGAACGCGCACTTATTCCCTTCGGGCTTCACCACATCTGGAACGTGCCTTTCTTTACTGATGCAGGTACCTGTGTAAATAAATCCGGTGAAGTAGCTCACGGTATTATGACTTGTTTCCTGACGGCTGATGACGCATCACGTGCTGCTGGAAATGGTTTTGGTCAACTTGCAGGTGGCTATTTATTTAAGATGTTTGGCTTGCCAGCAGCTGCGTTTGCTATATGGCATTCTTCTAAGCCTGAAAACCGTGCAAAAGTCGGCGGTATCATGATATCAGCAGCCTTCACTTCTTTTCTGACAGGTATTACTGAACCTATTGAGTTCTCATTCCTGTTTATTGCTCCAGTGCTTTACGTTATTCACGCACTACTGGCGGGTCTGGCCTACGTAATCACCAACTACTTCGGTATTGTTCACGGCCATACTTTCTCAAATGGTTTCATTGATTTCGTTGTTCAGTCTCCAAATGCGGACAAGATGTTTGAGCTGGTGCTATTTGGTTTGGGTTATGCGGTTGTTTACTACATCGTTTTCCGTGTTGTTATCGCGGCGATGGATCTGAAAACTCCTGGCCGAGAAGATGAAGAAAAATCTGAGGTTGGTGCAGTGTCAGAGTCAGAAATGGCGAAAGATCTCGTGATGGCATTTGGCGGTAAGCAGAATATTACGGCACTTGATGCATGTATTACGCGCCTTCGGGTGTCGGTCGACAGCGTTGATAAAGTGGACCAAGACAGACTTAAGAAGCTTGGTGCGGCCGGAGTTGTTGTTGCTGGCGGCGGTGTTCAAGCTATTTTTGGTACAAAATCGGATAATCTGAAGTCTGATATGGATGAATGGATAAGAAATAACGGATAGTCCGACGCAATTGAGAGAGGAGAGCGAATGCTCTCCTCTTTTCTCATCAATGAGGTGATATAAATTAAGAGAGGGTCGGCGTTATCCAAATGATAAGAAAAACAACATTAAAACGGGAACCAGAAGGCTCAGAATAAAGCCACTCACGATTGCAATAGGCACACAGCGAATACCGCCCGAGCTCTGAATCACAGGTAAAGTAAAATCCATCGAGGTTGCTCCGCCGTAACCGATTGCTGTAATGGTGTATCGAGAGATCAGGATGGGTATCAGTACTAGAGCGACCATTTCGCGTGATAGCTCAAGTAAAAAAGATGCACCGCCGTATATTGGGCCCAGTCCGTCGCCCATTAATATCCCTGCTAAAGAGTACCATCCAAACCCTGAAGCCATCGCCAGTCCATGATTGATCGGAATATCGAGGATGAGGGCACCCACTATCCCGCCAAACAGTGATGAAAAGACAACAACAGTCGCTGACGCCATGCCTTTTTTATTGAGCACAATCTGTTTCAGTGTCATGCCACTATTCCTAAGCTGTATACCGATCAGAAATAGCAGTAACAGCAGGATGTACTCACTGGCCTTGTCTACCCAACCTAAGTTGAGGTTAAAAGTAAGGCCAATGATCAGGCCAAGACCAACAACGACTACCAGTTTTAGCGATTCAAATACCATCTTGTGCAGAGGGAGGTTTTGGTGCTGATCTGATGTTTCTGTTTTCCATATCAGGTCAAGAATTGGTAGCGTAAGTAAGTTCATTCCTCCTATACAGACGAAGAAAACGGCCGCAAGAATAAGAATTTGTCCAACATTCTGTCCAAGGTTATCAAGTGATGCGAGGCTTAATCCCATTAAGCCTAAAATGAAAAAAACGAGGCGTGACGTCGATTTACTTATAAAATCAACCCTTTTTTCACCTTTCACTTTCAGCAGATAACCGAACACAAGAGGTATAAAAATCGTTAGAACATCGGGAAACATTGATCTCTCATTTAGTGTTTTGTTAATAAAGCAGCCGACTCGAGACTACCAGTAAAAAACTAAATATCAATGTAATCACTTCGTAACAAACGCGGATAGGGGAAGAAACAGCTGTACATAAGGGGGATTGGTAGCAAAAAACAAAATACCTCGTGCATATATGACGTTTTAAACGTCAAGCCCACTTTCTATTGGCCGACAACTTTGTAAAAAACAATGAATGCGTTAAAAAAAATGATGGCATTTTGAACAGGAATAAATGGTTAAACCAACAGAGAACTGTATCTCACACTTACTTTGTGTTTATTAAAAGTGACATATGTTTCATTTTTGCTTACAGTTGTCTAACTTTTTGATCGTTTCAATGGTTTTCTTCTTTGACTTCGGTCATGATTATTTTGCATCGAGAAAATACGAAAAAAGTTGATCGACAATTCGCTTAGGGAGCAGGAGACGCAGATGTTTGAAGTAAAGGAAGGCTTTGTCGCGTATCTACAACAAGTTGGTGAAACTGAAAAGCGCTCAATGTTTGGTGGTACCGGTTTTTTTGTCAATGGTGCCATGTTTGCCTTAGTTAAAGATGAGAGGATTTATCTTCGAGGCGGCGCTGATCTGACCGACAAGCTGATTTCACAAAAATGTAAAAAATTCGTTCATGTCAAAAAAAGTTCGACAGCAGTTGTTAACTACTATGATGTGACCTCTTTGTACCAACAAGAAGACGATGTTCTGGTATCACTGGTAAAAAAGTCCATAGAGACATCAGTGGCCGAAAAAGAATATCGCGACTCAAAATCCAACAAACGCTTAAGAGACTTGCCGAATCTTCGTCTTACTATTGAGCGTATGTTGAAGAAGTCAGGTATTGCTGATGTCGATACTTTCTTCTCTCTTCCTCCAGAAGAGATATTTAAAATGGTGCAGGAAGCCCATGGTTATGATGTTGACGTCAAGCTGCTTTGGATGTTTGTTGGTGCACAAACAGGTGTGCACTGGACACTCATTGGTGAAGAGCAGAAACAACAATTGTTAGAAGCAATCTAGCCTTCTTGAAGAAGTTATTACTGAGGGTCGCCATTGTGCGGCCCTTTTTATTTTTATCGTTTAATTGATGCTCTCCGCTAGTTAAATCTCTGCACAGGTAATAAAAGTCGCCAGTATCTTCTAAGATGGACTTCACTGCAGTCTCAATCCTTTTGGGATATGCTCTTATTACATATAGATACCATTGGATTTTTGACCTCTTTTATGAAAGTTCCTGCCCTATCTTCTACGTTATTATCCGGGTTACATTGTTTTAGTGTCGCAGCAGAGCAGATGAGCTTCACACGTGCAGCATCCGAGCTCAACTTGACTCAAAGTGCGGTCAGTCATCGGATCAAAAATCTTGAGCAGAAGCTCGGCGTACAACTTTTTATTCGTAGACCAAGACAATTGACTCTTACGCCAGAAGGTGAACAACTTAAGCTGTCTTTGAATGAGCAGTTTGCCGCGATGAGTCTTCAACTCAGGGAACTCAAACATGCTCATCTTGCTGGTGACTTCACTATTTCCGTTCCTCCCACTTTTGGTCAGATTTGGCTTGCTCCCAGACTCTATAAGTTCTCTGCTTTATTTCCTGAGCTCACGCTCCATATCAGAACCCGAAACGACCTTGTCGATTTTCAGACCGAGGCCTTCGACTGTGCAATTTATTATGGGAATGGCAGGTACACAGGGTTAAGCAGTGTATTTCTCTTCGATGATGTCATCGAGCCAGTATGTAGTCCTGACTACGCTGCAGCACATTCTTTATACGGTGCATCAGAAAATCTGTTCCGATGTCACTTATTGCATGACGCGGCACCATGGGCAAGTGCCAGCGTCAATGATGAATGGCAATATTGGGCAAAGGAAACAGGGAGTGTACTGAGCGAGAGAAATTCGAGCTTTGATCGTGCCGATATGGCCTTTGAAGCGGCAAAAAATGGGTTGGGAGTTGCTATTGGTCGCAGAAGCTATGTTGAGCAAGATTTGGCGGCGGGAAGTCTGGTTGCACCTTTTGATATGCCAGTATGCGCACCATTTAAATACCACCTCGTGTACCGGCGAGACCTGATCACATCGAACAAAGTACAAGCATTCCAACAATGGATAGAGTCTGAAATAAGTAGTAAAAATAAAGCCTCCCGGTAAGGAGGCTTTTTGCCGTTTCTATACGTGAAGCGACAGAATTAGAATTTGAAGCGAGTGCTGAGCATGAGTTGGTCGCCGTACGCTTCTTTGAAGCGATACTGAGCGCCGATAGAGAACAATTCAGTCGCATGGAAGCGACCAGTAATTGAACCAAATACTGTTTCATCTTCTTGCTTAATATTGATATGACCGATTTCTCCGCCCACCTCAACTTGCGGTGTCAGCCATTGGCGCACACCGAGTGCAACTTCAATACCGAATTCACCGTCTTTGTAGGTTTCGTTTTTCAGATTGCGGAGAGCAACTTCACCGTATACATCGGCCCAGTCGTTAACGGGTGAATGAAAACCAATGGCAGCGGTAGAATCCCAATCGCTTTCAAATTCAGTATCGATCTCAGCGCGCACGTGTGCATTTGGGTGAATTGATTTGCTGAAGCCGAGGCCATATGTCACAGGGCTCAAACCGACACGAGCTTCAAAGTAGTCGTAAGAGAAGTTGCTCATGCTATTGAAAGGGGCTGAGTCCTGATTGGCAAGAGCTGAAGTAGATAAAAGTGACGCCAGTAAAGTGCAGCAAAGTGTAATTTTACGCATGGAATGTCTCTAAGAAAGATTTATGCACGATATAGTAATAGAAACGCCTTTTAATAAACAACTGCTGGCTTTGAATTCTTTTTAGTTTTGATAGTGATAAATGCAATTTAATCTCCTAGACAAGTCTAACTTTTGAAAAAAAATCAAACTTTGCATTTTCAGTTGTTAGATTGGTTCAATATTCGGTTTTTTATATCAACTTTGTGTTGTTGGAAGAGCCCGTGGCATAAGCGACTTAAGACAGGGAGTGCTGGCACATTTGGGGACGAAAAATAGCTAAATCTTCGATAACTTAGTCTAATTTCATGAGAAATTGCTCGTTGAAGTAAAAAATTCTATTAAACTGGCGTTATGCCCAAACAATTTTAAATGTTAGTCGTAATGAGATTGCCCGTAATGATACTCGAGTTATTCATACATGGGCACTCGAGAGTAACCCTCTATTTTTTATATAACCACAAAAAAGGTGAAGCCATGATTTTTGGCAAATACGCTGCAATTGGTGGTGGTATCGCTGTTGTGTTGCTATGGCCGCTGGCCGTGGGACAAATCGGTCAGTCTGCTTATGAAAATGAGTTAAAAAAAATTGATGAGCCAGATATGGAACTGAGCAATGTCTCCTACAACAGGGGATATTTGTCATCGGATGCGGTCACACGAATTACCTTCAAAAATGCGCTCAGACAGAGCCTGGAAGAGGAGGGGCTTCCATCAACGTATCAGATTAACCACACCATTACACATGGCATAGCTGGCGTTGAGTCTGTATCGGTATTAGATATGCAACCGGAGCTAAAGGAACTCGCCAAAACACTGTGGGGAAGTGAGGAGTCGCCCGTCGTCATTAAACAGCAAACATCCATCACTGGTGCGACTGATTTTAACTTTACGGTTAATGGACTAAATGCTGTTGAGGATGGTTATAAGGTGGTCAGTAAGCCTTTCATCTTGACTGGTCATCAGGACAAAGATGCAAAAACTCACTTTTCTTACTCACTTTCATCCTTAAACGTCATTGCTGATGACAATCAATCTTTTGATGTTAATGGCTTGAAAGGCGAGGGCCAAGGCTTCATGGACCAAGGTGTCTGGGTGGGCACGCAAAGATTCGATCTATCTATGGTCGAGTTAAAGGGTGATGTCGATGAGAGTTTCACGCTGAAAGACTTATCAATCAACATTTCTAATGAGCTCGATATGCTGGCAGCAAAAGAAGGGCAGGATAAAGATGTACAGCCTAAAACAATAACAACCAACAATATCTTTAAACTCGGCGAATTTTATACTCCGAGCACAGAATTTACGCTTCAGAATGTGGAGTTGGGTGTTGGCGCTGAATCTTTGGACCGAGATTCCGTTATTCAACTATACAAGCTGTCAAATGCCATGACAGGTGAACCGTCTGAGCGTGAACTCGCCGCTATCATTCAGGCTGTTGATGAAATGGTTGAGAAAGGCGTTAAGTTCTCCCTATCCCCTGTAAAAGCAGATTTGCCTCAGGGTAAAACCAGCTTTGATTTAACATTAAATGTCGATCCGGGTATCAACAAAGTCAGTCAAAATGTTCAGTTGTTAGTAGACAAGATACACGGTGGTTTATCAGCATCTATTCCAACAGTATTGATCAGAGCTGAGCCTTCACTGAATTACTTTGTTAGTGAGCTGAGCAATATGGGATTTGTTGAGGAAAAAGGCACGAATACTGAAATTACTGCAACTCTCAAAGGAGAAGTTCTGGTTTCACCGACCGGACAGGAATTTCCATTGATGTATTTATCTCAGTTATTTATGTAACTCTTACGTAAATCCTATTGGGTTCAAAGAGAAAGGCTCGGCAAACCGCTGAGCCTTTTTTGTGCCCATGTCCTTAATTAGATTCTTAAGAATAAAGTTTAACCTTTGTGACAAACCATAAAATTTACAGGGATAAAGCTAGTAAATTTCATACTTTGACCGACACTAGGATTATGGTTGTTTGGTCAATCAGTACCTTATCTTATGTCCACAAGAGGAGGACTATATGGAATCAATTAAGGTTGAGGATTACATGAACAAGCGCCCGGTGACGTTCACACCGGATATGCCACTGTCTGAAGCGATGGACAAGATTCTGAAAACACACCAGTCTGGTGCGCCTGTGATTGATGACCGCCACAAGGTGGTTGGTTTTCTGTCTGAGTTGGACATGATTCACCAGCTTTTGAAGGTGGGTTATGCATGTCAGGATTCCAAAACAGTGGGTGACTGTATGTACAAAGACGTGCTTTCAGTCTCTCCTTACGACAACATCATGCGACTTGCTGAGCAAATGGTGCCAACCAAACCAAAAGTATACCCTGTGTGTGATGGGGGGCGTCTTGTGGGACTGATAACGCGCCGCGATATTCTCAAAGCTATTAGTACACAAATTGGTGATGGCTTCATGCACCCTGTATAAGTCAAACGATGACAGCGTTTAACACATTTAAAAGGTGCAAGATGCACCTTTTTTTATTTTTACAATGTCGGCTATAAATTCAGATGTTTCCCCAGCAAGTCTTTAATGACACCGACTTTATCTTCTGGCAATGGGATTGAAATCGTCTTTTCACTTTCCTGGTCAACAGACAGCGGTATCAAAGAAATGGGATGATCTTTCATGGTTGGTTTGCCATGTAGCCGGTATTTAAGCTGAACGGGGATTGAACTGTCATTACGCAAAATATTGCCTGCTATGGCACCTGCTGAGTTAAATAACTCTTCATAAACAATCTCTATGGGTAAACGGATATCAGACTTTCCACTGGCATTCAGTGCAATTTCTGAATTGACGCTTTTCAACAGCCGCTTACCTTCAATAGATACATCAAGGTCAACAAAGAGGTTTTTTAGTCCGACATTATTTGGGTTATTGGCTTCGAGTATGACATCCAAAGCGATTTTTTTAGCCGTAACTGAACGAATGTTGAAAGATTTGTATTCGGCTGTCGGTTCCTTCAGGTCAAGGCTAGCGACTACGGCACTGTTTAATGCGTTATTTATTGAGCTACAGCCTGTTGTCAGCACTAAGAAAAAGATGACCGTACAAACGGCGCGGACTTTACTGCAAAGAAACATTTATTCTCCTTTTGTGGTGAAAGGCATCCACTTGTTGGGGATGCGAATAGACGCGACATAGTAGCAGCAAACACAACAGCGCTCATGTCATTATGATGTGTATCATGTGCAGTCGTTGAGCGCCTGTAAACACATTTACCATACCACTTGTACGGGTAACTTTAGCACTCACGCAGTGTCTTGTTTCGATGGTTTCGTTCCCGCGATCACGCTCGGTTCTCTGTTCATCACCCAAAAAGCACTAGATTTTTTTGCCAACTGATACGACACATGTGAAAAATAAGGTGCCTTTTATTTTTAGCTTCGTTAGTCTGTCATCGAATTTTTATCCAAACCACCTATGGATTGTTTCTTTCAGCTTAAAGCGCCAGTTCTTACTGCCTCATCTCGCGTCTTTGTGCTGCTAAAGTGCATCTTTAGAACAGAATCCGCCCTTCAAAACGTGAGTTAAAGTTTTTCATGTCTGCTCAAGTACAAGCAAAATTTGTTACCGGCTCGGTAATGAAGCATATCACTGTCATGTCTGTCTCCAGTGCTGTTGGCCTAATGGCACTCTTCTTTGTTGATTTGCTGGATATGTTTTTTATCAGCATGCTTGGCGATCTTGATTTAACCGCAGCGATTGGCTTTGCAGGTATCGTGGTCTTTTTTGCCACGTCAATTTCAGTCGGTACATCTATCGCAATGGGCGCAATAGTCAGTCGGGCAATTGGCGCTGGTAAACGAGATGTTGCCCGTAATATGGCGTCGAGTGTTCTGTTGGTATCCCTGGCCGTAAGCTTGACTGTCGTAAGTTGCCTGCTTTTTTCTCTCGACTCACTACTGGCTCTGCTGGGCGCATCCGGTAACGTGGCAGAGAAAGCAAAAGATTATTTAACGATTATGCTTCCCAGTGCACCGCTCGTCGCGATGGGAATGGCCGGCGCGGCTGCGCTGAGAGCAGTAGGTGATGCAAAACGATCAATGTCGGCAACACTCGCAGGTGGAGCAGCAAATGCAGTCTTAGACCCCATATTTATTTTTACTTTGTCTATGGGTATAGAAGGCGCAGCGATTGCCAGTGTGATTTCTCGAGTGGTGTTGTTTGCGGTATCCATGCGTGGTGTTATCAAGATACATGATTTACTTGCTTTACCCACAGTGAAAAACTTTTTGCACGCCCTGAACCCGATTGCAAAAATCGCCATTCCTGCTGTGTTGACTAATCTTGCTACTCCTATAAGTAATGCCATTGTGACAAGTCAGGTGGCCAAATTCGGTGAAGAATTTGTTGCTGGTTTTGCTGTTATCGGCCGCCTTATGCCAGTTTCTTTTGCCCTCGTCTTTTCATTATCAGGAGCCGTTGGGCCCATTATTGGGCAAAATGTTGGTGCTGGTGTCATTAGCAGGGTGCGCCTGACGGTTTATGAGGCACTTAAGTTCATGATTGCTTACTGTGTATTGGCTGCCGGAGTTCTGTTTATTGCTCGAAATGCTCTGGTTGATGCGTTTAGCCTTCATGGAGATGCTGCGGATATGGTTTTACTCTTCTGCACATATCTGGCTATTACCTTTATCTTCAACGGGATGCTTTTCGTATCTAATGCAGCATTTAATAACCTTGGTAAGCCTACTTGGTCAACCATGCTTAATATGGGTAAAGCGACATTGGGTACCATTCCCTTCGTCTACATCGGAGGTGGGATTGGCGGTGCTCAAGGGGTGCTGATTGGTAATGCTGTTGGTTCACTTGTGTTTGGAATTTTGGCCTACACCATAGTGCTAAGGTTTATTTCTGGCATAGAACAGAAACAGTAATAAATAAAGATTTTTTTGTTTGAAACAAAAAAGTGTATTTTTCTACCTTTTTTTTAAGGTCATACATATTGTTTGAGTTAAATTGTATGACCTTTATATTCAAATTTTTATATTTATAATCCTCTCTCGTCTATCAATTCCCTTATTAAATAATATATAGAATGTTAGGCAATTTTTAACTTAAATAACTTCGGTAATTTATTATCAAAATTATTATTTAATGGAATACTAAAGTAATAACTTTTGTCAATATCGGCCAAAATGTATATTTTAATAAATCAGGGCGGGAGTAAAATTATATGCGGGTGTTGTTATTAAAATGTAATATTGCTATTCTCTATTTGTAAATTTTATGGCTTTTTCCGGTTTATTCTTCATTGTTAGGGTATTTTTTCGTATACTCGTGTCTGCCTTTTATGGGTAAATCATAACTATGCCAGAAATAATGGAGATGGGTGATTTTAGATTATTTCTATCAGGCATTAAAAAGAAAAAGTATCTAAAAACAGTACATTAAACAGCTCGGAATTAGCGAGTCTGTTGATGTTTTGTACGTTTTTATGTCAGGAGATTGTTAATGAAACCGGGCCATACTGGCATTGCTCGTATATACAAAGCGACAGGATTTTCCATTCAGGGAATTAAAGCCGCATTCAAACACGAGGCAGCGATTCGTCAGGAGTTTTTCTTACTGGCGTTTTCAGCAATATTCGCCCTCGCATTTGATTTTAGTCTTACAGACAAATGCCTTTTGATGGGTTCAGTGATTTTTCTACTCATTGTTGAGCTCTTAAATTCAGCTGTTGAGACTGTCGTTGACAGAGTTGGCTCCGAATACCATGAATTAAGTGGTAGAGCTAAGGATATAGGTTCAGCTGCTGTTTTCTTCGCATTAATCCTCGTCTCAATGACTTGGTTTGTTGTGTTATTTAACTTTTTCGGCCAATAAAAGCTAATTAGAGGAAATACCTTGCTCTCAAATATTAATAGTCTTCCGGGATCATTGAGCTTTCAGGCAATAAGAGAAAAATGTAAAGTATCCATGACAACATTTATTGTTGCCATGTCTCTTTATTTCGGTTTTGTACTCAATACGCCAGTAGTTTCTGAAATTATTCATCTCAGTGAGAATAGCCAGGCTGGCTTATTTGCGTACAGCGCGCCGTTACTACTGACCTGTTTGTTTATCGTCATATTCTCAGTGCTTGCGCTCCCTTACTTATTCCGCCCGTTATTTATCGTCATTACTCTGTCATCTGCTATCGCTTGTTTCGCGACATCGAGATATCAGATTATGTTTGATTCGTCGATGATAGAAAATGTGTTCGAGACGCATACCAGTGAAGCCCTCTCTTTTGTCTCGCTCAGTGCAATAATGTATGTGTTGATTTTGGGCGGGGTGCCTTCTATTTTAATTGGCCTTGTGAAAATAGATACCAGTGCATCGATAAAGTCTCGTATGTTTAAACGTCTGGCTCTAGTTACTGTGGCTGTTCTGGGCATACTCGCTATTGCTGGGGCTTTCTACAAAGATTTTGCCTCGATAGGAAGGAATAACTCTTACATCAAAAAGATGATTGTGCCTGCGCATATTTTTAATTCAGTAAAATACGCATACAAAATCAATTTTGAACCTGAATTACCCTTCAGAGAGCTGGGTGATGATGCGACACTTGTTCCTGCTTCGAACGGCAAACCGACATTGATGGTGCTCGTCGTCGGAGAAACGGCGCGTTCGATGAATTTTCATTACAATGGTTACCCGCGAAATACAAATCCATACACTGCGGACAAGGGCGTAATTTCGTTTGCAAATGTTACCAGTTGTGGGACATCGACAGCCCATTCACTCCCTTGTATGTTCTCGAAACTTGAGAGAACTAATTATGACCGTCGTCAAGCCAACAGCCAGAGCAACGCGCTCGATATCATGCATAAAGCGGGCGTGGATATAAGCTGGCTTGATAATGATGGCGGCGATAAAGATGTTGCCCAAAAAATCGGTATGAAGATGGTTGGAAGTTCCTCTTCGGATACGTTTTGTGATGGTATGACTTGCCATGATGAGGTGTTACTGGACGGCTTTGACCAGCGTGTGGCTAAAATGAAAGGCAATAAGCTGATTGCGCTTCACACAATCGGCAGTCATGGGCCGACTTACTGGAAGCGTTATCCTGCATCCATGGCACGCTTTACGCCTACCTGTGACAGAAGTGATATCGAAAACTGTACCGATGAGCAAATTGTTAATACTTACGATAATACCATTGCATACACCGACTACTTCCTGAGCAAAATCATTGATAAGCTGAAGACATACGAAGACAAATACAATGTGGTCATGATGTATCTCTCGGACCATGGTGAGTCACTCGGTGAAAATGGCATTTACTTGCATGGTACGCCTTATATGATTGCCCCAGAAGAACAGAAGCATGTTCCTTGGATCATATGGATGGGTGATGGATACGCCAATTCCAGAGGCATTGACCGAAAAGCACTCGAGCAACGTGCGGCGCGGGGTGAGTTTTCTCATGACAACCTGTTCCATACTCTTATCGATTCTTTTGGTGTTAAAACTGCCGAAATGAACAAAGAAAAAAGTTTATTCAGTCACTGAGTTATTGTGGCCTGCTTGCCAGACTGGCAGGCAGGCCAAATTACGTCGCGTTTGAACAGCGCGGAACCTGACATTCTCTGTGTGATCACTCACTTCTACTCCTCTTCTGTGCCCTTCCACCATTAATCGGCAATAGTCTTTGTCTTATTAGTATTTCAACGTCTCTTTCTTCGCACTTATCCAAATGCTTTTGTCCTAATTCACTTGCAAATGAACCAGATTTTGTGGCTTTGGGCTGACATGATAAGAACCTCTGTGTAAAAAGTTGTCAAAGAGGTTTTATAAAAAAAACCAGACAAAGGCTTGACCTTGGATTCAACTCCAAGGTTTAAACTCCTTACTAAATTAGACCAAGATGGAGTTTGTGATGTGTAAGCCTTGTGCATCTACCCAATGTAAAAATACTAAACACACTCAGGTGAAACGCGATACCGTCGCCCAGCCTGCAACGGCGATCACTGCCTGCTCAATAGAGGGTGATAATATGACTGCCTCAACGCCAGAATACCCTGAACCAGATGAACCTGCCGCTGCGAGTAAATGCTGTAACAGAGAAAAACAACAAGATACTTCGCCTCAGCCTGCAGAGCTTGAATCAACTCAATACTGGCAGGTGTCGAACATGGATTGCCCTAGTTGCGCGAGTAAACTGGAGTCGGCAATTAAGACCATAGACGGTGTCGACAGAGCGCAGGTGATCTTCTCTACTGAAAAGCTACGAGTGGACTTTAGCCTCAATACTAATGCCGCAGAGGTGGCTGAAGAAGTGCAGCGTCAAGCTGTAAAAGCGGGCTTCCCCCTTTCTGAGGTTTCTCGTCGAAAAGATAAAAATGCAAAAAAATCGCTCAAGCAGCGCATTTTCGATGAGGCTATTTTATTGAGCTTGGTTCTGGTGATGACATCAGCCGCTCTTTTATCGCTTTGGTTACCGGAATTAGGCAAATCGCTATTTATTGGCGCTACCCTGATTGGCTTATACCCCATTGTCAAAAAAGCATTTAATCTCGCTAAATCCGGTTCCCCGTTTTCTATCGAAATGTTGATGAGCGTTGCAGCCGTTGGCGCATTGTATCTGGGCGAAACCGTTGAAGCCGCAATGGTCCTGGTCTTATTTCTGATTGGCGAGCGATTAGAAGCATATGCCTCCTCCCGGGCCAGAGATGGTATTCAGGCCTTAATGTCTCTTGTACCAGATGATGTGGTCAAAATTAATGAGCGCGGAGAAAGGGAAAAGGTAGAAGTAGAAACCCTCAGCCCTGGCGACGTTATTGAAATTGCACCGGGTGAACGTTTACCAGCAGATGCCGAGTTATTATCGACCGCCGCAAGCTTTGACCAGAGTGCGCTGACCGGTGAATCTGTGCCTGTTGATATCCTTGAGGGCAAAAAGGTCATGGCAGGCTCACTGGCAGTTGACCGGGTTGTACGCCTCAAGGTTGTCTCCCGGCAGGGAGAGAGTGCCATAGACAGGATTCTGAACCTGATTGAAGAGGCAGAATCAAGAAAAGCACCTGTCGATCGCTTTATTGACCGTTTTAGCAAATGGTACACGCCAATGATGCTGGTTGTTGCGTTGATGGTTGTGGTGTTACCGCCGCTTCTGCTAGGACAATCATGGGATGTGTGGCTGTACCGTGGGTTGGCACTGTTACTCATCGCCTGTCCTTGTGCACTGGTTATTTCAACGCCGGCAGCAATAACGTCTGGTTTGGCGGCTGGCACACGGCGGGGCGCTTTAATCAAGGGTGGTGCCGCACTTGAAGCACTAAGCAAAATCGACGCTGTCGCCTTTGATAAAACAGGTACTCTCACCAAAGGTCAGCCTAGTGTGACTGATCTGGTGTGTTGGCAACATGAAGAAGCAGATTTTATTGCTGCCGCGGCGGCGATAGAAATGGGCTCCCATCACCCGCTTGCCCGCTCATTGGTCGATTATGCGCAAAAGAGCGGCGTGAAAATACCAGAGGCAGAGAACCGGATGGCTCAGGCTGGCGAGGGTGTTTCCGGCATCGTTGATGGAAAACGTATCCAAATTGTTGCTCTCGATAAGTTAGCCAATGGCCTCAAGCTTGATCACGACCAGACTGCTCAGGCTGATGGTATTGCTGCGCAGGGAAAAACCGTGGCCGTGGTGTTTGAGGATGAAAAAGCGATTGGTCTTATCGGTTGGCAAGACTCACTCAGGGAAGGGTCTGTTGCGGCTGTCTCACGATTATCTGCAATGGGTATAAAGTCCGTAATGTTGACAGGAGACAATCCTACCGCAGCTGCCGCTATCGCCTCTGAGTTAGGAATGGATTATCGAGCTGGTTTATATCCTGAGCACAAAGTGAGTGAAGTACAAAAACTGACATCGACGCAGTCTGTTGCCATGGTGGGAGACGGCATTAATGATGCTCCTGCGATGAAGGCATCAGATGTTGGTATTGCAATGGGCAGTGGAACGGATGTAGCTCTGGAGACCGCGGATATTTCACTCAGTCATAATCGGATAGAGGACTTGCCTGAAGTCATTGGACTTGCCCGCGCGACCATGTCTAACATCAGACAAAACGTTACGCTGGCAATTGGCCTTAAAGCTGTGTTTCTTGTCACTAGCGTGGCAGGTATCACTGGGCTTTGGGTTGCTGTTCTTGCTGACAGTGGGGCGACTGCACTGGTGACGCTCAATGCCCTGAGGCTACTTAAGAAGGGATAACGCGAAATGAATAAAAAGCCGACACATTGCTGTCGGTTTTTTCATCTTTGAGTGATCTTATTTCCACCTCAATGAAAATGAAACGTTAGGACTTTAATTATTGGTGATGTTTGTCACTTTAATTTGTTGTCTGCGCAGTTAGTTTATGGGCTTGTGAAACGCGCCCTTAATCAGGGACACGCTCAAACGGCACAAATAAAACCCTATCAGTTGCCGTCTCAAAAGGAGAAACTCGATGTCTGAAACTGCAGTATTCCATCTTGGTGTGAACAAAGACGACCTAAAAGGTGCCGAGGTTGCCATTATCCCGGGTGACCCTGCCCGAGTTGAGAAAATTGCTAACCTTATGGACTCACCTGTATTTTTGGCAGCACATCGCGAATATACACTTTATCGTGCAGAACTTGACGGCAAACCAGTCATTATCTGTTCGACAGGTATAGGCGGCCCATCGACATCTATTGCCGTTGAAGAACTTGCCCAACTTGGCGTTCATACTTTCTTACGAGTAGGGACAACGGGTGCGATTCAGCCAAATATTGAGCCGGGCGACATGATAGTCACGACGGCATCTGTTCGTCTTGATGGTGCCAGTTCTCACTTTGCGCCTATGGAGTTTCCTGCAGTTGCTGACTTTGATGTGGCTACGGCAATGAAACAGGCGGCTGATGCAAGTGGTGCCAAGGTACATACTGGCGTGACAGCATCTAGTGACACTTTTTATCCGGGACAAGAGCGTTACGATACGGTAACAGGTCGTGTTGTGCGCCGTTTTCAGGGGTCAATGGAAGAATGGCAGCAGATGGGTGTCCTTAACTATGAGATGGAATCTGCCACTTTGCTAACCATGTGTGCAAGCTCTGGGTTACGCGCAGGCTGCGTTGCTGGTGTGATCATTAATCGCAACAGTGCAGAAACACCTAATCACGATACGTTAGCTGAAACTGAAGCGCGCTCTATCAAAGTTGTTGTCGAAGCTGCCCGAAAAATGCTGTGATGTTTTTCTGACGTAAACGTAAAAAAGCCGGAATAATCCGGCTTTTTTTGTTCTTATAATACAGTGTTATTGCACAGGATTTTCAAGGCCGCCGGCATTGAAAAACCAATTGAACAGACAGTTTTTCAGATCGCCGAGTTGTTCAGGTCCTACCAACGCCAGACCAAGATCCTTGGCACGGGTAACATCATGATGTCGGAGAGGACGGAAACTGACCAACATGGCACGTGCTTGAAGGCCACCCAAGAGATCTCTGAGTGATTCGAGCTTGTAAAGGGTGTCATCACCATCGTTTGACATACTTTTTGTTTTGCATTCAATGATGTGGAGCTTGTTATTCACTACTGCAGCGACATCAAGCTCGTTCCGAACTTCAATATCGCCTATTTGGCGATAAACCTGCACACCCAGAGAGTTATCCTGAATCGTAAGCAGTTCATGCTGAATTTCATCGACTAAATAGTGGACATAACACTCAAGCCACTCACCGTTAGCGAATCGACGCGCCTCTTCACTGCTAAAACACAGCGTACCATCTTTATACGTCGCAAGATCAACGTCTTTCAGGTCATCAATCAACATGGCAAGCTCACGGTAGCCTTGTTGTTTTTCAGATAACTCAACCTCGAGCCTCTGTTCTTTGCGACATGTGGTAGCCAGATAGTTAAGTGTGGCAAGGCCCGGACCAAGTTCTTGCGCATTGCTGGCCCATCTTTCGCCGAGAAACTTCACCTTCTGGTCAAGCGACTTAACGATATTTTCATCTTGCAGTTCGCTGCGTGCACCAAAGAGGGTGAGGTAATCATTTATGCCGATATGGTCCTCAACCTGTTGGTGCTCTACCTCATCAGGGTACAGCCAGCAGAGTTCATCACTGAAAGGTTCAATGACGTAAATTGGCCAGCGATATGAACGGAATACTTCGTAAGCCGATAAAAGGCGGTGTCGTAAACCGCAGCTGGCATTAAACAGCACTTCGCTGCCATCCTGTTTCAGGCGTTCTGCAAGTTCCCTGAGTTTTGCTTTGATATCACTGATGCTGACATTTGACGGTATTTTGAAGAACTCACTTTCAATTCCTTTGGGAGTCAAAACATCTGAAAAGCGGGTAAATTGTTGTTCTTGTTCTGCGGTACCAATCAGAATGAGCTTTGCGACTGCCAGCTTCTGATGCAGAACGGCTGTGATAAGCCGTACAGGGTCGTTATCAATAATTCCTACATGAACTGACATAGCTACTCCATCGAATGCTGCTCACTGTCCATTTTTACCACAATTGCCCAGCTATAGTTACGCTAGACCGGGATTCTGAAGAGCAGGCGACATAAGTCAATAATTTGCATAGAAACCCTAATATTGGGGCAATATCTTGCTTATTCAAGTACCTAACAGAATTTTTATTCTTTTTACCGAGGAAAATATCCCCTCACATATGTTTTTTCTCTATTTACTCTAAAAATCTTTCAAAAGTTACCTAGTCTTAAGTATGCGCAAGTGTTTCAGATTTAATGTGTCTTTGTCGGGACTTAACGATTTTTGGCCGCAAAAAATTTTGCTCATTCTTGCCCCTGAAATGATCAGCGATGGAGTGAACTGGTTGCATGTTTAACCATGGCCTTTCAGCGGCCCTGAACGTCGTTAAAAGCACTGGTACAGCTTATGTGCTTACCTGTGATGGCTTTGTTTTACCCACGATTGAGGGGATGGGGTTAGACGGTAGTCAGATTTTAATGACAGGCGAGCAAGGGAGTCTGACCATAGTTTTCGATGGCATTTGCTTTGAATTGTCTGAGTACTCAATTGCCTGCGTCAATGTTATGGAGTATCAGCAGGCAGGGCCGGAATTAACGATTGTTGAATTGCCAGTCGACTTTTATCCCGAGCAACTTAATTCTGATAGCTCTTTGGACATCGATGTTTCAGCAATCCAAAAAATGATTGTCTGTGGTTTGGATCCGAGTACATGTCTTGTAGCCGCAACCAAGAAAGAGCCCGGGCAACCGAATGCTGGGTTTATGACTCACTCTATGACCAGTGAATATGAGATTACGGACAATGACGAGACCGACGATTCTTCGTCGTTAAGCGCTACACCAGACATCGACTTCAATTTGTGTGTGGCGGAAACAGATAACGAGAAAGAAGTAGGCATTGAAGAAAATCAGTATGGCCAAGGTGGTGAGGAGCCAGAACAACCAATTGATGAGCCGCAGCCAGTCGTTGCTGCCCCGGACACAATGGGCACATTCAGCGCGGCACCTGAAAAGATATCGGAAGAGACCATGGTTAATTCAGAAATACTTGCAGATGAAGACAACACTGGCGGTTCACCTTGCCCTGAAATGAACGGTATGGATGTTTTAGCTTCAGAAGCGGAGATATCGGTAATGACGGAAGACACCCATGACAACAACTCCCTGTCTGTTGCATTCAGTCATTCTTCAGTGATTGACGACGGAACACTGGGTTTGATGCCGGGTTCAATGCAAATACAACCCAGCGCACTAATACCGTTTCAGTTTTCCCTGGCTGGATTGAGTTCGCAGGGGGATCCACTTTCATTCGCATTGATGTGCGGATTTGATCAACAGAGAAATGGTTGTATCTCTGTGAAGGGCAGCTGTAATGATCAGACCGTGATGACATTGGAGGTCACCACTGCGTTTGAAGGTAACGCATTAATGGCTAACTATGATCTGCAATGCTCAGCCAACCTTGATCATTATGACAGCGCAGATGGCAACATACGGATAAATGATGAAGGTATTTGGTTACAGTTACCACTGCAAATGCTGGACGGCGGCAGTCAGATATACACAGTACAGATTGAGGTGGCGAGTCGGGAAGAGATGTTGACTGGCAGCAGTGAACCTGATCCGGTAGCTACCGAACAAGATTCTTCAATGGGCGATGTGATGGCGATGGACTCCGCTGTGGTAGAAGCTTCCCCGGATATGGCGGGTGATGACGTCCCTATTCAGGAAAACGTAGCGCAGGAAAACTCTCCAGAAGAAGCGGATATCATGCCCGCTGAAATGCAGCAAGATGCGTTTGCAGAACCCAGCATGTCTCTAGAGCCAGCAATGGCAGAGCCAACTGGTGGTGAAGAGAGCGTCCTCTTTGAACCAGATATGTTAGTTTCAGCTCTGTCTGCCGTGACTTGTTATGCCATGCCAGTGTTAGTGGACAGTTCCATTCCCGGACTACTCAGTCTGTATCTTGACGATGCCGACGGTCGCATTGCAGTGATGGATATTACACCGGTCCGGTGTAACGACGGTGTCAGTTATGATTACGAGTCCACCCAGCATCAGAAAGTAGACGTCGCCAGCGGCGAGGAATACTTCATACTGCCATTTATGTTGGTAGACAGCGTGACCGGAAATAGCCGTCCCTATCAGATACCCGTGGCGGTCAATCAGGGCGATCATGTACCTGATTTGTCCCTGTCCAACCAAGACCCTGCTAAGCAAATACCAGCGATGGACACCACGCCGTCAGAGCCTGACGCCATGGATGCTGCGATGCCAGAAACAGCATCGGAGATGATGCAGCAAGAGGCTGTTGCAGAGTCCAGCATGTCTCCAGAGCCAGAAATGGCACAGCCAACATGTAGTGAAGAGAGCGTTGTTTTTGACCCTGATATGTTGGTTTCAGCCCTTTCCGGCGCGACTTGCTATGCCATGCCAGTGTTGATAGACAGTTCCATTCCCGGACTACTCAGTCTGTATCTTGATGATGCCGATGGTCGCATTGCGGTGATGGATATTACCCCGGTAAGGTGCAACGACGGTGTCAGCTATGATTACGAGTCCACCCAGCATCAGAAAGTAGACGTCGCCAGCGGCGAGGAATACTTTATGTTGCCATTTATGTTGGTGGACAGCGTGACCGGAAACAGCCGACCATATCAGATACCAGTGACGGTCAATCAGGGCGATCATGCACCTGATTTGTCCCTGTCCAACCCAGACCCTGCTCAGCAAATGCCAGCGATGGACACCACGCCGTCAGAGCCTGACGTCATGGATACTGCGATGCCAGAAACAGCATCGGAGATGATGCAGCAAGAGGCTGTTGCAGAGCCCAGCATGTCTCCTGAGCCAGAAATGGCACAGCCAACAGGTGGTGAAGAGAGCGTTGTTTTTGACCCTGATATGTTGGTTTCAGCCCTTTCCGGCGTGACTTGCTATGCCATGCCAGTGTTGATAGACAGTTCCATTCCCGGACTACTCAGTCTGTATCTTGATGATGCCGATGGCCGTATTGCGGTGATGGATATTACCCCGGTACGGTGCAACGACGGTGTCAGCTACGATTACGAATCCACCCAGCATCAGAAAGTAGACGTCGCCAGCGGCGAGGAACACTTCATGCTGCCATTTATGTTGGTGGACAGTGTGACCGGAAACAGCGGACCATATCAGATACCAGTGGCGGTCAATCAGGGCGATCATGCACCTGATTTGTCCATGACTAACCCGGATCTAGCTCAGCAAATGCCAGCGATGGACACTACGCCGTCAGAGCCTGACATCATGGATACTGCAGAAACTGCACCAGATATGATGGGTGATGGCGCCCCGATGCAGGAAAACCTAGATCAAGAAACTTCATTACAGGAAAACCCAGTTGAGGAAGCTGAAGGTATGCCCGCTGAGATGGTGGAGCAAGATGCTTTTGCAGAACCCAGCATGTCTCCAGAGCCAGAAACGGAACAGCCAACAGGTGGTGAAGAGAGCGTCGTCTTTGACCCGGATATGTTGGTTTCAGCCCTGTCCGGCGTGACTTGCTATGCCATGCCAGTATTGATAGATAGTTCCATTCCCGGGCTACTCAGTCTGTATCTTGATGATGCCGATGGTCGTATTGCGGTGATGGATATTACCCCGGTACGGTGCAACGACGGTGTCAGCTATGATTACGAGTCAACCCAGCATCAGAAAGTAGACGTCGCCAGCGGCGAGGAACACTTTATGCTGCCGTTTATGCTGGTGGACAGCGTGACCGGAAACAGCCGACCATATCAGATATCAGTGGCGGTCAATCAGGGCGACCATGTACCTGATTTGTCCCTGTCCAACCCAGACCCTGCTCAGCAAATGCCAGCGATGGACATCACGCCGTCAGAGCCTGACATCATGGATACTGCAGAAACTGCACCAGATATGATGGGTGATGGCACCCCGATGCAGGAAAACCTAGATAAAGAAACTTCATTACAGGAAAACTCAGCTGAGGAAGCGGAAGGTATGCCCGCTGAGATGATGCAGCAAGAGGATCTTGCAGAGCCCAGCATGTCTCCAGAGCCAGAAATGGCACAGCCATCAGGTGGTGAAGAGAACGTCATCTTTGACCCGGATATGTTGGTTTCAGCCCTGTCTGCCGTGACTTGTTATGCCATGCCAGTATTGATAGATAGTTCCATTCCCGGACTACTCAGTCTGTATCTTGATGATGCCGATGGTCGCATTGCGGTGATGGATATTACTCCGGTACGGTGCAAAGACGGTGTTAGCTATGATTACGAGTCAACCCAGCATCAGAAAGTAGACGTCGCCAGCGGCGAGGAATACTTTATGTTGCCATTTATGTTGGTGGACAGCGTGACCGGAAACAGCCGTCCTTATCAGATACCCGTGGCGGTCAATCAGGGTGATCATGTACCGAATCTTGACGCCATGCACAGTGAACCAGCGCCAGATGAAAGTAATAATGTGATGCCCGCTGAAGGTGCTGAGTCTCTGGATAGCGGCAACATGAGTGTGATAGAAGACACCACCGAGAATATGTCATCCGAATCATCCTCATTGGTTCCACCCGTTTTGCTGAGTGTTCCGTTAAAACCTGTTCATGTCGAGTCAGGTAAACCTGTTCCACTTGCCAGTCTGTTGATTGATTGTGTCTTACAGCCAGATGCGCTCACCGGGCATTCTCTTCACTTTTCTCTTCAGCCCGAAACAGGGATTTTATTTGGTGGCGGTATATTTAATGCCAAGGGTAACTGGCTTCTCAACGACGGTATGGCATTAAGTGAAGTCATGTATGTGCCAGAAGAGGGTTTCTTTGGTGAAATTATCCTGACAGTGTCTGTGTCGGTTGATGGAGAGGAGACTGGTCCTTCGGTGGATGTAGATGTCAGGGTTGGAGACGTCAGTGGTCAGACCGAAACGGATGAGGAGAAGCGGGTAATTTCTCTGGCACAAAAGATCTCTATCAGTGGGTCTGCAGACGCGGAAAACGAAGAGTTATTTGTCAGAGTATTCAGCCTCCCGGAAAATACCAGCCTGCAATTGAGAGATAACACGATTGACGAGGGCGAGATTCATCAGCTCTCCGGAGATGACCGGATATCGGCAGATAAAATCATTGGTCTTGAGCTTCTTGCCCCACATGATATTGAGACTGGTTTTAGCATCATGGTGGAGGGTATTGTTCAGACAGCCACGGTTGACGGTGTCAAAGAGCGAATACTGCCGGCACAGTCTCTACAGATTGATCTGAGTGATTCAACAACAGATACTCAGTTGCAGGGGCACGGCATCGAAATGGTGACCACCGAGATAGAGTTACCGGATGAAAATACCAGCACTGAACCTTCCGGTGTCATCGATGCTACTGAGACAGATTTTCCTACAGTAGAGACACTTTCTCCGCATGACCTAGCCGAACCTTCGCTGTCAGAAGAATTGCCAGCAGCAGAAAACGATGGGATGGGTAATGAGATATCCCCGCCTTGCGAGACTGCTGAAACATCTGAGATGCCAGAAATACAAGCTGATGATGGGTTGAAGCAAAGCGTTGTTGACGCTGCAGATACAGCAAACGAAATAGCGGAGCCAGAGATAGAGCCCGCAACGGATAGTCAGATAACAGCTAAAGAAACTATTGCCTTTGATCCCGACGTTGTTGCCGCAACATTTTCTGGAGTGACATGCTACACCATGCCTCTGCTAATCGATACGCAAGTACCTGGCATGCTCAGTCTCTATCTTGACGATCCTGATGGTCGCATTCCTGTGATTGATCTTTCCCCCGTTGCGATTTCCGGAAGGCCCGATTTCGACTACGAAATGACTCAGCACCAGCGAGTTGATATCGCTGATGGGCAAGAGAATATGTCCGTCGCTTTCAGTCTGATTAACGAAGTAACGGGTGCTATTCGACAAAGTCACGTCGATATTATTATCAATCAGGGAGACCATAGCCCCAACCTGAATGCAGAGCCTGCCCAAGAGCTACAGAGCGATATACATGAGGTGGAAGATATACCTGAAGCTGCGCCAATGACAGATGCGTTATCTGAGCTGTCGGCAGAGACTGCAGACATAGCACCTGACGGTATGCCGTCACAAGAGAGCGTAATGTCCGGAGACAGCACGCCGGACGAGGCAATGTCAGCGTCGAACGTTGATATGGCAAAAGTGCATCAAGGTCTGGTTTTTAATGGTGTTGTTCCTCTCGACTTTGCTGAAATCCGTCGTCAGTTTGCTAACGCCATGATGTCCGGGATGACAGAGCTGACATTAACCATCAGTCATTTCCACGAAGAAGATGTCTTCGTGTTGGTCTCTGACCATGGAACACAGACCGACATTGAGCTCAGTTTCATCGGTTGGGCAGAGGATGATACTGGCATGTCAGTCGCTCGTTTTAGCTTCGACCTCGCGATGTTGGATGCGGGCCACATTTATCTCAGATTGTCATCGCAGTCATCTGCTGAGACAACAGCGATTCAGGCTTTTCTCGGCAATACGGATGGCACGGCTATCTATCAGGGGCTCATTGTTTCGCGGTCAGAAGGCGAGGTGAGTGAGGTTGGTCAGGCGATTGAAGATTCGGCCCATCCACTGTCATCTTCTGAGAGTGTCAGCCAGTGTGGAGGGATGACTCTGGCCTCTTTATTAGTCAGCTGTCAGGGCTTGGGTGACATCAGTAATGTGAAAAGTGCAATGTTGTTTGTTGATTACTCAAAGGGGGCTTTCGCACTCCCTTCTGGGAATTACAGCAACGTGTATCTGGCTTCCTTGGCTGACGAAATTCTCTTTATGCCCGAGGAGGGCACCCGGGGAACGCTAGAGATTAAAGCGGTGATCACTCTGAAGGATCCCACGTCAATCGAATACCGCACTGTGATAGAGATGATTTCCCTTGATCTTGATGCAATGGGCTCAGAATCGGTGACTTTTGATGGAAACTCTCAGACTGAACCCGCACCTTTTGAGCAGCCTACTGAGCACGTAGAGCCGCAAGTTGCTGAAGGAGCCACAGAGGATCAGCAAGACATGATGGCTGCCGAGCCGATTGAAGCAGAATGTAGCACAGACGACGTTGGTCAGCCTGATAATGCTGTCTCGATGGATAATGCCGTTTCAATGGAAGATACTGCGTCAATGGCAGATACTGCTTCGATGAATGCGGATATTATGGAACCCGCAGCTTCCGCCAGTCCAATTGCTGATGAGCAAAACGCGACAGAGACATATGTTGAAACGGATAATCATCTTTCGGAGTCTCACTCTGAACTCAATTCTGGTTCGGAATCCCAATATACAGAAAATGATGAGGATCAGCTTGTCACCGGACTTCACCTTGATCAGTCGGATTATCCTCAGGTGAACGTAACGCTGGCAGCAGGTATTGACGCTCAGTTGACGATTGAGGCTGATGCCCCTGATGTGATTGCTAATGGTAAAGGCAAAAATGTACTGGTACTGACGGGTGCGGTAGAGGCGGTAAACTCTCTGCTTGAAAAAGGGATCAGTTGTCACCACGGATCGCAGGCAGGTATTGCGATGATTATTACCCGGGCAACGCCCAAGGGACGCTCTGTTGAGCTGGCTGAGTTGTCATCTGGCGGTAATCTGAAAGCAACTATTGTGACGAATCGCGCTATCCCGATACCCGTTGTTGGTCTATTGGAATCTATGGTTGACCAATTAGATATCGTCACCAGCCTGACCATTTGTGGACTGGGAGATACCAGTCGGATTGTCGATGCCAATGAAAATATTGTCGGCTCGCATTATGGAGATGGCACCTGGACAGTGAACCTCGAAAACTCTGTCGTCGATAGCCTGTATATTGCTTTAACCGATCAGCCCCGTCGGGTTGTCGAGATAAAAGCGATGGCAGGAGAGGCGACACTTTGCTCTATCAACGCTGTCTTCCGTGTGACTGATGCTGAAGTCAGTGCAGCGGTACTGGAAGAGGATATGCTGAATGCAGCTCACGACGACGATACACAGGCGCAATCTGCCGGGGGTAACGTCGATGTGATTGAAAATTTCAATATCGGTGTCGATGTGATTAACCTCAAGCGAGACTTTGCTTCTGAGGGGCGCTTTACCTTCACTCAATTGGCAAATCGATTGGATATTCAGCAAGTCGGCGACGATACCCGATTACAAATTTTTGATGTCAGTGCCACTCTTCAGCGCACCATACTGGTTAAAGGACGGCCTCTAAGCGCCATGCTGGGTGTTGATTGCCACAGTATGAATCAGGATGAGATCATCGAGGCGATGCTGATGTCTGGGCAGCTTGCTGTCTTTGGTAACGAAGATGAAAGCTTCGCACCTGAGTCAACGCAAGTGGTAATGAATGCAGTTGAAACACAGCATGTTGAGATGCAAGAAGGAGATGGTGTCTGCGATCTGTCGACATTACTGCCTGCCAGTCTTCATGGTCAGCAATCTGTAGAAGTTCTCAGGGATTATATCCGCCCCGAAATTACGGCATCTGGTATTGTGCTTCACGTTTCTGGAACACCCGGAGGAGAGGCCATTGCCAATATTGAACTTGATCACTTGAGTCTGGCATCACTGGGTCTTGATGATACTGCGACGGGAGGGGATATCCTTCGTTGTATGTTAGAACGGCAGGCTTTGGTGCTTGAGCCTCAGACTTGACCTTAACGCTTGATCAAATTGAAGTGGGCAGGCAATCTTCGCGTCAGCGTTAATAACGAGACCTGAAAAACATGAAGACACTATTTGCTCACCGTGGCATGTCGTCGCTGGCCCCTGAAAATACCCTGTCAGCATTCTCGATAGTCAAATCTCACGGTATTGGCTGGATAGAATGTGACGTCGATGTGCTGGCTGATGGCACTGTTGTTGTGTCACATGACGATACCCTCGACCGCTGCACTGATAAAACAGGTAGTTTATACGCATTGAACCAGAGTGACCTGACAACTATTGATGCAGGCAGCTGGTTTGGTGATGAATTTAGCGGAGAGCCCTTGCCAACGTTTGAACAGTTGATCGAGTTGGTAAACGAACATCAGCTAAATATAAATGTGGAAATAAAATCGTGTGCTGCAGGTTGGCCCATGACGTTGAAGCTGATAGATGGAGTCATTAAAGGACTGGAGCAACTCTCGCCGACATCAGAGCTTCTGGTTTCTTGCTTCAATCATTTGGCTCTTGCTGAATTCAAACGAAAACAGCCCCACGTCGATGTTGCTTGTCTGTTCGAAGCTGAAGACTTCGGTCATGACTGGTTGTCATCCGCTCAGTCATGCTCTGCTTCGGCGATACATCTAAACGATTTGAGCGTGGACAAAGAGACAGTGGCTCGTATTAAAGCGGCGGGTTATCGGGTAAATGTTTACACGGTCAATGACTTTGCAAGAGCCAATCAATTGTTCAACTGGGGGGTAGACGGGATTTTCACTGACATTGGTCATGAGTTTCCTTCCCGTTACCGACAATATTAGCCCGCTGATATAACGCTGACCTTGCTAACCCATGCGCTATCGCGATGGATGGCGTGGTCAGAACGCTATCTGTTGTGAGGTGTTAGGCTTTAGACGTATTCAATGCTTTGCTGTTCAGGCTTCCAATTAGACTGTAAAGCTCAGGAATAATCCGTTCGATAAGACTCAATTGGCGTAAAATAAACTCCGCGGAGTCTGATGAATGGTTCAACTCCCGCCAGCTACTTGGCCTTTCTTCCCACTGTAATGCGGCAATATCAGGATCAGGGTTATCAATTTCGTTTACCAGCTGAGCGAGTCCGTCTGAGACATGCTGATGCGCGGTCTCAATTGCTTCCAGAAGATCGCCACTCTCAATCGGTTGTCGGTGAGCACCAATTGCCGAAATATAACCCAGCATCGCGTTGGTTAAACAAAGAAAGCGAAAACCCTCGTCGGTGGCCGTTCGATATCTGCCGGGCTCAGCCAACATGTTACTCATGGCCGTTGTCAGCTGTGAATCCTTGTTATGTGCCTGACGCCTCACAACCCGATACTCCACCGTATCTTGCTTACCTTCATGGTATTGCGTTAATACCTTTTGCAGGTACTGGCTATTGGCGGTCAGGGTATCTGACATGATGCCTCGCAGTCGGTGTGCCTGCCAGTCAGGCAGAATAAACCTCACCGCCAGTGCCGCGATGATGCAGCCCGCAATCGTATCCGCCATCCTGGGAACCATTACCGCAAAGCCATGCCCAAGTTGATTAAACGACATCAGGACAAACAGAGTGATACAGGTTGTCGCCAGCATGTAGTGAGTGACGCGGAAAGCAAAAAACAACATCCCAAAAACGACCATTAACGCCAGTTGTCCGCCCGAGTCTGGGAACAGCGTCATCAGGGGCAACCCGGCGGCAAGACCTGAAACTGTGCCAAACACTCTGTCAGTCAGTTTTGAACGGGTTGCGGCATAGCTGGGCTGACAGACGAAGAGCGCGGTGAGCATCAGCCAGTATCCCTGTTCCAAATCCAGCATCTGAATGACGCCATAACCCACTGTTAAAGCGGTAGCAAGGCGGATCCCATGCCTAAACAACAGAGCTTTTGGCGTCAGTTGGGCTTTGATCCGATAAAACTTCTCCTTCACGCTGTGTGCTTCAAAGTCAGCCAGTTCACTGTCAGCTTGTTCGTTTGCGACAAAATGCGCGTTTGTCACGTTGTTAAGCTGGTTTTCAACCGTTTCGAGGTTGCGAAATAAGTAATCAACCTGAGCGATGAGTTCACTGCTTGCCTGCGTATTGTGTTGTTTTACATACTCAATGGCATCAGCCAGCTCGAGTAAAAGCCGTTGATTGGCCTCAGCATGCTGATAGGGCTGTGCCAAAGTAATCGCCTCAGCAATGGCACGGCAGGAGTGAGCTTGCTGCTGCATCAACAAGCGAACTCTGAACAACAAATCACTATGGAAAAAGGCATCGTACAAGTCGGCATAGAGATAGTGAGAAGAGCTGATCCGCTCATGAATATCTTGTGCAATAAAGTAAGACTGAAGCAAAGCCGATGTGGTGTTATTTGATGCTGAACGACGGGTGCGACTCAGTAAGGCTGATTTTGCCAGATTGAGAGCACCGACTACCTGACTGTTCTGGTTGGCCAGTTTGAGCCGGGTCTGTTGAGGACTTGGCTCGCTGGTGGGAAGAAACAAATCTGATTTAAGACTGAAATAATCCCCGAGTTCAGCAAATATTGATGACAAGTGGTGCTGCACGGGCTGCAAAGGCCAGATTGCTAACCATATAAGAGAAATGAGCCCGTACCAGCTCGCGCCTGACATTAACAAGGTTGGTTGGAGAAGCGCCGTACCATCCTCCACACTTAACATGGTGTATACCGCAATCATAAGAGACGCGAAAGCGATGGTGGCATAGCGGCTGCCTATAGCGCCAAGCATGACAAAAAAGAACGTTGAGCAGAAAAGTCCGGCAGCAAATAATTCGGGATAGGGAAATAAAAAAGAAACAGAAAGGGTGGCAATGCTGAAGCAAATAAGGGTAACGGTCAGAGATTTAAAACGCCCCACTAAACTGTCGTCTGTTTCCGCTAACGCTGAAGCAATCACACCCAGTACAAGAGGATTGATTGCTTCAATGCTATTTTGCCACCAGCAAGCGAGCACAATACTACTAAGTGCTATGAAAACGCGGATACTGTAGTTAATTCGGCTATTAGACCAATAATGACGAAACTTATTAGGGGTTAACTGACGGTTCATTGGAGTTCCGAGCCACTTTTTATTGGTCAATAAGTTACCAGAATTAGGGGTGTAATGTGTCACATATCAACAAAAAACTGAGAATTCACACTCATGTTATGAGAACTGATGGAAATACTGCTATTCTCGCTAAAAACAATGCAGATTTATTAACACTATGAAACTTACCGCTAGTCCCTTTGCACAATGGTTTGTGCAGGGTGACCACTTCAGTATTGCCGTTGGTGAAAACTGCTTAAAGTTAGAGTCAAAAAAAATGTTCGAAACCGTCCCTTTTGCATTGTGGGATGGTCAGTGTCGAATTCGTCGCGGCATATTCTGGGGCGAGCTGACACTTTTTGTCTCACCGTTTGATACGCAGGCAAGAATAATCAGAATTCATGGACTGAACTGGCGGAAACTCGAAACCTTCGCTCAGAGCCTGGCTGAACATCATCGCCTGTGGATGGACGAGCAGAAAATACTGTTGAAACCCATTTTGCCGCAGATCGATGCTTTGCTTGCCGAACTTGATGATGCGCCTTACTACCTCAGGGTCGATGACGTTGCACAATGGCAGAGTAGGTTTCACAAGGTGTTGACAGATTATGGCGTTAGTTTTGCTGTGTTGAATGCTGTCGTACCCGCCATTCATCAAAGAGCACTGGCATGGCTCGAAAAGCCAGACCAAGCCCGTACCGAGAGAAATCAGGCGTGGCTGACCGAAACGCTCTCTATCTGGCAGCCTTTCTTTGACACGGCCGAATCATCACCGCTTAATCAGTCCCAACGACATGCTGTCTTGCAGGATGAGAGCCATAATCTCCTTTTGGCAGGTGCAGGGTCGGGTAAAACCAGTGTGCTTACTGCTCGCGCAAGATATCTTGTTGCCAGTGGTCAGGCTCAACCCTCAGAGATCTTGCTCCTAGCGTTTGGCAAAAAAGCGGCAGAGGAACTGAAACAAAGGTTGGGCCAACCTGAGATGAAAGGGATTCAGGTGGCGACGTTTCACAGCTTTGCATTGGAGACTATCAGGAAGCTGACGGGCAAGGCACCTGACATTTCACACCTTGCCAGTGAGGACTGCAGCCGCTCAGCTTTCATTACCTTGGCGCTTTCCGAACAGTGGCAGAATAAAACCCAGCTTAACCGATGGAACAAGTACTTTTCTGAATGGCCTCTTCCCGGGGTTGATAGAGATGGCGAACTGGTTAAGCAAGCGCACTCAGAAAAGCTTCATCAGTGGATTTGGCGAAGGCTCAGTTTGTTGTTACAGCAGAATGAGAGTATGACCAAAGTTAAACAGAACATAGACTCAACAGATAAGCAGGCTAATGCGGAGTTCGGTCTTATCGCCCCTTTGGTTAAGGCCTATCAGGACGTGCTGAAAAAAGAGGGGACGACCGACTTTGACGGATTAATCCGTCAGGCAGCGAAACTGCTACAGCGTAAACATGGTGCGGATGTCAGTGGGATTCGATTTATCATGGTCGACGAATATCAAGATATTTCCCCATTGAGAATGACAATGCTGGAAGCCCTGTGCTGTGCAAAGAAAAGCCGAACGCCTTCTCTGTTTGCTGTCGGTGATGATTGGCAGGCAATATACCGCTTCACTGGTGCTGATGTATGCCTGACAACCGATTTTTCTGAGCGGTTCCCAGATGGAAATATTAGCTACTTAGATACCACTTATCGCTTTAACAATATGATAGGAGAAGTCGCGAATCGATTTGTCTGTCAGAACCCACTACAGCTTGAGAAGCCGCTGAATAGTATCAAAACGCAGAAGAAAAAAGCCGTGACTGTGATTGGAGAGGGAAATGAGGCAGACATTATGGCAGATCTGTCCCAGCGTCATCAATCTGCCAGTGTTCTCATCATTGGTCGTAATAACAGCCATAGACCGACCCAACTGGCGGATTGGCAATCTCGCTTCAGCAACCTTGATATTGATTATTTAACCGCGCACGCAAGCAAGGGCAGGGAAGCGGACTTTGTCTTTGTCGTAAATGTTGATCAGGATGTTTTCCCGCCACGAGTCAGAAATGAGGCTATGCTGGATGCGCTTTTGCCGCAGCAAGATGTGATAGAGGATGCTGAGGAACGGCGGCTATTTTATGTTGCGCTGACAAGGGCTAAGGAGCACGTATGGTTGAGCTGTTCACCTGATAGGCCTTCCCCTTTTGTTTGTGAATTAATTGACGAGTGCTATCCAGTGCTCAAGAAGTTAGCTGGGCTGACAAAGCGAAAGGTTCAGACTGTTCTGCAGGGTGAAGACGTAGAGTTGGCAAGTACCAATGATGGTTGATGCTGCTTACTTTTTGAATGCCAGCAATAAGCTGAGAGCTTCTCCTGGATCGAAGGTGACGGATGGATCGTCGCTGAAAAAAGACTGATGCTGTGACAATCTGGGATCATTGTCCTGAATGTGATGAAAAGCCATCGGGGTGGCATCAAATGCCCTTTCTGAGATGGCAAGTTTGCTCATCTCACGCACGCCATAATGGCGGTTATCGCGACAAATCTTTTCGTACAAACACACAAGGTGGTCGTTTGGCCCTTCAATTGCCTGAATAAAATCTCCGTCTCTGTAGAGCAACATGCCTGTTACCCCTGTGGATTGATTTCGTTGTCGGATGTCTTCTAATAATTCATCCAACTCGCGGTCAGAGAAAGGATGCTCCGCACTGCTTATGTAAATAATCTGCGTAAGATCATTTTTCATAACACCCTCTGGACATTATTAAACCTAGTTTTTATTTAGAACATAAAGGCTTATAAGGTGATACATCAAACAACTGAGTGTTAAATCACTGCTGAAGGTGGCCTCTATACTTATGAGAATAGTACAAACCCTAATATCTCCTAGCAGTCCTTCATGGTTATTTTTAGACGTTGCCGACCATGAATTCTTTTCAAAGCATGTCATTTAACAGGGAGAATTTAGTCTGAAAAACCGCTCAAATCCCGTGATAACACTCTGTAGTGTCGCTTAATAAAGGATCAGAAAATAAAGATATATTGCACATTTTGTGACATTGCGCAGCTCTTTATATCGACCTTGCTAATGATAATCATTATCATTAGCGTCTTTGGTGTCCGTTAGGTAAATATCATGCCAGATTCAGACTACATCAAGCGAATGGACGAATACCGCAAAGCTTTCGAGTGTGCCAATACTGTTCTTACTTTCCGGTTGGTAGCAATGAAAAGCGGTAAGCCGGGAATTTGTAAATTAAAAGATTTGATTACTGCAAGCCTCGAACTCGCCGGTGTCTGCCATCACTACGATGACATCTTGAGGCACTACGAGTTGTTGATTTGGTTACATCATCAAATTGCTTTGTATCATAGGCTGGATGAGGCTGGGCCTGGGCTGCAAATGATATGCCGTGTAGAAGCCAGACAGATAGCCGATAAGATTAAAGATCTTGAACCCATCCTTAACGAAAGTCACATTGCTCCGTTTATTGAGTTGTTGGAGCCTGAGAGGGAATACGAGCTCAAGCCTTAATTGTGGGGACTTCGTCAAGGTTATATCTGCCAATTTTCGGTTGATTATTGTCAGTCAACGAGTGTGATACCCAGACTCGTCAATAAGTTAACCGCCTCATCTCGCGGCATTACGGTCTTGTTAAGATGATTGATTTTAAGATTGATATCGAAATTGACAGACCTCTCTAGATCGCAGCCCTCTAAGTTTGTTTGTTCGAACTTAGCATCACTTAAATCGCAGCCGTTTAGCTTTGCACTGACTAGGCTAGCGCCGCGGAAATCAACATTATGCATTCGACAGTCGCTAAATATTGCTTCACCCATATCCAATTCAAAAAATGAGGACTTGTTAAGTACGCACGCGATAAAGCGTAGTTGAGAGCCAGAATCAAATGGCGTCCACCTTGCCTGAACCCAGTCAATACCAACCAGTTTACAGTCAGAAAATTCTACATTGCTCAGACGGGTTTGTGAAAAGGTGACAAGGCTGAGATTGCACCTCTCAAACCTACAGTCAACAAGACGGCAGTGGTCCAGTTCGCACTCACTCAGGTCGCACTCAACAAAAGTACAGGATTCAAATTCAATATTTTTTAAGCGATTGAAGCTGCAGGAAAGCTGGAAGAAATTCTGTTCTATGTACTCTTTGTGACTTCCTATCCGTGACACTGTGATACCCTCCTGACTGTATTGGAAACGATTCTTTAAACGTATTCGCTGATACATAAAAGTGCGCCAATCAGTAGAATAACTGACTGATATGATGCAATTAAGTCAGGATAACGTGTTCCTCAAAAAACTCTTCCATCCCGTTCTTCGTCAGGTATCTATTGTCACCCTCCCCATTTCAGCGGCAGTCTAAATTAGAGATTTTTCACGTGCCAGATATTTGGTGATTTCCTTCGAGCAGTGACGTTTGGGGTATGGAGACGGTCTCAATTTTTACGTATTAATAACATTGGACAAATCTTAGGAACTATATTGAATTTTTTGCGGTGAATTAACCTGTCAGCGTCTCTAAATGGAAGCTTAAATTTGTGAAATTAATTAAATATCTGAACGATCACTTCATTACTCAAAGTGAATTGCTTGAACTCTCTAAGGTGACTGAAGAAGAGCTGATGAAACTTCAGCATCGGCGTTTAATGCCGCAGTGTTCTTACAAGCTGAAAATAAACGTGGAAAGTGACTCTTTTTTTGGTGCTTACTCCGAGCATCAAGAGCTGGAGTATTATGCAAAAGGCTATATTTCTTGGGTAACAGCGATTAAAAGACTCCAAAGTAGTAACGACGCTTATTTACTTTTTGCATCCCGTTACAAAGCGGCTTTAAACAACTTAAAGAGTGATGGGTTTGTAATAAGCGACCACAAATTCAATGAAGGTTTAGAGTTACATATCGAAGAGCAATGGGCGCATTTTTTAAATGGTACCTATGGGCTCTGCACTAAATCTGGTTTGCCAGAGGATATAGCGGCTAAAGCACTTGCGACAACAGAGATTAATGAACTGACTGAATGGTCTGATTTAGATGAAAAGCAACTGAGTCGTCTCGAACGGGCCGTTAATCTTTTGGACTCTGCCAGTTCCTTATTTGCGCCTCATGAGAGGCTAAAAAGCTCACGCCATCGTCTGGTTGATGACGTTCGACGTGAGTACAAACTAGACATCTAACAAACGGTCCGACCAAAGACAGAAAAAAGCAGAGTTACACTCATTTGGCACTAACTCTAGCTTGGTACTTTTGTGTGAGTTAAGCCAGCGATTTATAGGGTTTGCTTCCACCGTTTTTAAAGGGGGAGAGTAATACTAAAAACGTTCAATCTGTCGTCCCGTAACACTCGCCTTAAAATACAGTACTGTTGCTTTCTGTTCGCACCAGAAATTTACAAAGGTAGTTATATGCCTGAAACAGTAAGGCCCGAACAAACGGGCCTTGGTTTGATTGTGTCGAAGGTGCTATCACGGACGTTTTTTATATAACTACTGTCATCTTAATAAACATCACGCACATAGCGTTTTTGTTTCTTGAGATCATTGACGTAGCTCTCGGCAGCTTCTGCGCTCATACTTCCGTGTTGCTCGATAACTCTGTGTAGTGCCTTATCTACGTCTTTCGCCATCCGGAATGCGTCACCGCAGATAAAGAAGTAGCCTCCGCGCTCTAGCCATTCAAACAGCTCTTTGCCGTTTTCTTCCATTCGATCCTGCACATATACTTTTTCTGCCTGATCGCGGGAGAAAGCCAAGTCTAGGCGGGTGAGTAGGCCATCCTGTTGCATTTGCTCGATTTCGTCCTGATAGATGAAATCGGTATCCCGGTTTCTGTCACCAAAGAACAGCCAGTTATCACCATTGGCACCTGTGGCTTTTCTCTCTTCGAGGAAAGCACGGAAAGGCGCAATACCTGTACCAGGACCAACCATGATCATTGGCGCATCATGATTTTCTGGTACAGCGAAGTGTTTATTAGGAGCGAAGTAGCATTTGACGGTCTGACCCTCGTCGGCAATGTCTGACAGGAATGTCGAGCAAACGCCGTTATGGTCTCGCCCATGACTTTCGTACCTGACGTTACCAATCGTCAGATGCACCTCCTCCGGGTGATAGTTGATGCTGGACGAGATGGAGTAAGCACGCGGTGCCAGTGGTTTACATAAGCCGACAAACTCTTCTGCGGTCATGGCTGTGTCTGGAAAGAGACCGAGTAAATCAACCGTATCTTTGCCCCACAAATAGTCGTTTAACTTTTCAGTATCGTTAAGCATTAAAGCAAGCGACTTGTCATTGCTGTGTCCTGCAAGGTGGGCGAGAAACTCTTTACTGGGAAGCCTTATCTCAAGATGTTCTTTGAGAATGGTATGTAAAGTCAACGGCTGGTTATCGAAGTTGATTTCTGCGTCAGGACTGCTGTTTAACCGAGCTATCAGGTCAGTCACCAGATCTTCTCTGTTGATCGGAATAATGTTCAGCGCGTCGCCAGCTTCGTAGTGTTCTCCGCTACCTGCCAAAGAGAATTCATAGTGGAGAGTTTCTTTACTCGACCCATCGGAGGTCAGGCACTTTTTGGTAAGCAGTTCAGCAGACAGTGGGTTTTGTCGGTTATGCTTGGGCTTATTCTTTTTACTGCTGGTCGTTGCAGGTTGAGAGGCGGCATCCGCAGGACCTGCATTGCCTCGTTGAGCAATTTCAGGCAAGGTCGCATCCATCCACTCGCTGGCTGGGGTGTCGAAATCGATATCACAATCAACCCGTGTGGTCACTCTCTGGCCACCAAGCTCTTCAAGCCGCTCATCCCACTGAATCCCTGCCAGACAGAAGTCGTCATAGTTGGTATCGCCCAGCGCCAAAACTGAGTAGTGGGTATTGGCGAAACTCGGCGCATCGTCTGCGCTGATAGCGTCCCAAAGGTTTTGCGCATTATCTGGCATTTCGCCTTCGCCATAGGTACTGGTGACAACCAGCAGACGTTCGTTCTGAGCCAGTTGATTGAGGTCAGCGTCATCCATGTCGAGCACGGTTGGCGTCAGCCCCGCTGATTTAGCCTGCTCTGCCGCTGTTTCAGCTACGCTTTCTGCATTTCCGGTTTGTGAGCCGTAAATAATTGTGATTGGTCTTACCGCGACCTGCTGCGATTGGGCTGGGGCCTGATTTTCTTCCTGAACCAGCAGCTTGGTATGTAACCCGGCGAGAAAGCCGCCGAGCCATTGTGTCTGTTCGCTGTTAAACGGAATATCCTCGGGTAGATAAGGTACTTTTTGTGTGTTGTCTAATTTCATCGTTAATCCATTCTCCTGATAATTAGGCAGCGTCACGCATGACCTGACTGAGGACGTGGCAGTAATGACTGGCCAGCAGTTGTTCAAATGCAGGGTATTGTTCTAGCTGTTGTCGAATCTCCCTGTCTCTCTCAATAATCCATACGCTGGTTCCCCATGCTCGGGAATCCCAGACTTCACGTTTTGACATCGCAGATTTGTAATCATCAACACGTTTCTGTGCGATCAAACAGGCCAATGCTGCATCGTCATAGTCAGCCAGTGCAGCTTTGGCATCTTTCACAAGAACATCAATCAGTCTTTTATCTTCAGTATCAAACAGGTAACGACAGGCCTGAGTTTCCGTCGCCCCTCGCTTGAGAAATTCATCTGCTTGTCTGGCGGTTTCAAGACCACGCCTTAACACGCCAGATGCATTGACATACTGGCAGATCAAATCGGTGTCTCTATCTCCATATCTTGGAACTTTTCCATCAAATATTGAGATCCCCTGAGCTTCATGGTTGGCGTACGCCTCTTTTATCCGGCTGATATGGAGACGGGAAAAATATTGGGAGAGCTCTTCAACCATACTTTTTCTGTCCATCGCTGCCGAAATAGCATCGCTGGTGTGGTACTTGAACAGCGACAGAGGAATAAGGACATAAAAGTCAGCACTTGCCAGCGCCCAGTTGTGAAGAATCGCTCTGGCTTTGTCTGATCCTGTCGCATTAAAATGCTGGGTAAGGTGGTAATGAAGCGCCTGACGTTGGCCCTCAACCAAACTATCTCCCCCTTTCAGGCTGATTGCTTTGACCGAGTCGTTACTGCAGGACGAGACGATAGCGCCGGACGGGTCGTACTGGAAAGCGGTTCCTCCGCTCATTCCGTTACCAAAGCCTTTTCCGTAGCCACCGAGATTGATCACGGCACCATTTGTCATATATTCGCAGCAGAAGTCACCCACGCCTTCAACAACAGCGACAGCCCCTGAATTTCTGACACCAAATCTGTCGCCGGCTTCTCCTTCTACAAACAGCTCGCCGCCGGTAGCGCCGAACAAGGCGAAGTTTCCTATGAGTACATTGTCGCCTTGACTGATGGACTGCCCGCCAGGGAACTGAACGATGATGCGTCCACCGCTTGCGCCTTTGCCGACTCCATCATTACAGGTGCCGATATGACGCATTGTCACTCCTGAATTATTGAAGGCAGCAAAACTTTGACCAGCGGAATCACGGGTAATGATTTCAACACTGTCCGATGTCAGTATCCGACGGCCGTTTTCGAGGGTGTGAACAGCAGGATGCTGAGACGCATCCTTGTCAGTGAGACGATAATTAAGAATACGCTCAATATCGATAGAGAACTGCCCGCCTACTGTTTTATTGCAGTTACAGAGACTTGGCCCCTCAAATTGTATCGTTTCGTTATTAGTGGAGAAGAAGCGATCTTCGACCGTCTCGATAAAACCATCGTCAGGTTTGAAACACGCTTCGAGACAAATAGGATCCTCAATGTGTTTTGTGTTTGCCTTGGCCAGCAGGCCTGTCATATCGAGTTGACCAATCATCTCTGGATGGTTGATAAGGTGCAACAGGTGTGTTTGACCGCATATCGCTTCCAGTGATGTGTAGCCAAGACTCGCGAGAATGTGTCTGACTTCATGTGCCACATTCATAAAATACTGAGCCAGCGCGCGGGGATCGCCGCGATATAACTCAGGGTTGGTTGTCAGACCCGCAGGACATTTTAAGTTACAGTTTTTCGCCATGACACATTTAAGCATCATTAACGCGGTTGTCCCGAACTCAAAGGAATCACCGCCAAGGATCGCCGATTTGACGACATCTATCCCTGTTTGGTGAGCATTCGAGCAACGCAGTGTCACCTTGTCACGGAGTCCATTTTCCGCGAGCGCCTGATGAACCTCAGCAATACCGATATCAGCTGCTCTACCTGTGTTCTTCAGGCTGGTAACCTGAGCTGCACCTGTTCCGCCAGTATTACCTGCAACGTTGATAACATCAGCACCTGCTTTCGCCACACCGACGGCAATCGTACCTATGCCTTCTGACGACACCAGTTTTACAATCACCCGCACACGTGCGGCTTTGGCGTCATGTATCAGTTGCCCAAGATCCTCGATGGAGTAGGTGTCATGGTGTGGAGGTGGTGATACTAATTCAACGCCCGGTGTTCCGCCACGAGCTGCGGCAATTTCCACATTGACCTTTGGGGAGGGGAGCTGTCCACCCTCACCTGGCTTAGCACCTTGGGCGATCTTTATCTCAATTTCTTCCAAAGAGGGATCGGCAAGGTAACCCGTCCACACCCCAAAACGGCCAGATGCAAACTGTTTAATCCTACTGGCTTTCACTGAGTTGTAGCGGCGGGAGTTTTCTCCACCCTCTCCTGAGTTACTCATGGCTCCGGCTATGTTGGTTCCGTGAGCAACGGCCTCGTGTGCTCTTGCGACCAATGCGCCATGGCTCATCGCCCCTGACGCAAACGCAGCTGTGATCTGATGGGCGGGTTGCACATCATCAAGAGAGATTGAGTTGGGTGGTGGACTGGTGTGGGTAAAAAACGTTTTCGCTGTACCATGAGCGTTCAGCTGAATGCCACGGGTGCCGACATCAACACCGACCAGATCACTGCCGAACACCTGCTGTAGCGCAAATGCCAGCATAGGATGGCGCGCTCTTGGCTGCTCGTGAAGTTGCAGTAACCACTTATCGCCGCCGACGGATTCGACAGAGAGTCCAGCCAGTGAAACTTGGGGTGAGCCACGGAAAGAAATGCCGCTGAGTGTGGCTACAAAATCGTCCTCGGTCTTGCATTGTGACAGGTCAACGGGCAGCGCCAACACGTCACGCAAGGTGGCGGGACGCTGTTTACGCTCTTCATAAATTCGCTCCGTAAACTCTCGATAGACCTCTGTCATTGCAAAAGAATCAATTTGCTCGGGAGTTCTGGCTTCAAAACCAAGGTCTTTATAGCCTTCGTCTTCAGGCAATAAAAAACCGCTTTCATCCCACTCGGATGCATCTTCTGCAGCATACTGGATGGGTTCTTCCGTTAAGGCGACAAACTCGCGGGTGGTTAGGTTTCCGTAACCGTGTGCGCCGCCCTCAGCACGCTCTTTGAACAATCCCAGCACTGGGATCTGATTTTCTGCTTGAATCTCAAAGACTTTTTGATGCCATTCGATAGCACTTTCCACTAAGTCAGCAAACTGAGCACCGCCAACAGGTGAATGGATGTTTGGAAAAAGAGCTGCCAGAGGTGGATCCTGAGTATCTAAGAAATTTGCCTCGAAAAACTCGCCGCCGATATAACTCTCGGCTGTACACAGGCCAAATTTACCCATGGTCTTCATCAGTGCTTTTTCAACGGCCTTTTGATAGGTTTTGAGTGCTGTTTTCACACCCTCAATGTTACCGTACAGCTCCCAGGCCCGGTTGAAAACAGTCACCGGGCAGACGGCAGATGCACCAAAACCTAGTAGGCTGGCAATGTCATGGGTGCTGGAGGCCTGGCCTGTTTGATAGATAATACTGGTTGAGAAACGTAGCCCTTTATCGATCAGACGTTGGTTAACGGCAGCTATTACCAACATTGCAGGCAGTGCCGCTTTTTTATGGCTTACATGTTGGTCAGTCAATACAATAATATCATGTTGAGAAGACGCCAGTTTCTCAGCCTGGTCTGCAACGTCATCCAGTGCGCGTTGCAAACGCTTAACGTTGGTTTCATCGCCTTTGGCTGCCTTGAGGTCAGGAATAAAAAGCGTATCGATATGCCCGATCTTCAGCTTGTCCTGCTCAAGGATCTGTACCATTTGCTGGGGTTGCAATATGGGTGATGGGATGACTAACTGAACATTGGTCGTCGGGCTGATGTTTGGTTTCGGTCCCAATGCCACTCTTAATGTCATGCCATCTGCTTCGCGAATACTGTCGAGAGGCGGGTTGGTTACCTGTGCAAAACGTTGGCTGAAGTACTTGGATACACCGCCTTCAATGCCTGACAGTGCATTGGGCGTTAAGCCGTATCCCATGGCAGAGATTTTTTCCATACCCGTTTGCAACATCGGATCGAGCATAAACTTGAAACTTTCTTGGTTCATGCTGTAGGCAACATGTCTGGCCGCAGGTTCAAGGCTGGAAGAATTATCGAATTGCGACACGTCTGCATCTGGTAAATCAGATAACAGGATCCGTGCTTCACTCAGAATTGCGCTGTAATCTTTCTCAGCAGCAAGTCTCTCCAATATTTGATTGGTGTAGAGGGTTTCTTTGGTCTCATGGTTAAAGACCACCATACCGCCAGCCTCAATACGTCCTCGTCTTATTACTTCATCATGAGGAAAATCTATCTGGCCTGCCTCACTCATAACAGCAAGGTAATCACTTGTTTCCACTGTTCTCAGAGGGCGAAGGCCCAATCTGTCGAGGCGGGCACCTATTTTAACACCATCGCCAAATATGAACGCTGCGGGTCCATCGTTTTTCTCTTCATACAAAGAAAAATACTCAAGCATATCCCGGACATTGTCTGGCATCTCATGGTCGTTTTCCCATGCTGGTGGCATCATGGCCAGTGCCGCCACGTCAATGTCCATTTCGTCTTCCGTCACCCGGCGGGCAAGGGTCTGGTCAAGTCTGGCTGAGTCTGATTGGCCTTTTGGAAAGATAACTTTTTTGTTGTGCAGTCTGGCTATTGCAGCTTCACTGAGGCGATTTTTTCTGTCAGTGTTCAATTCACCATTGTGAGCCATTCGTCTGAATGGTTGTGCGAATACCGGGTTTGGGGCGGTATTGGTGGAAAAACGGGTATGAAAAAACAGCGTGTGAATTTTGTGTGACGTATCCGTGAGGTCGCAAAAGTAGGCGACGACTTCCCAACTGTTGAGTCTGTTTTTCAATACCTGCGTGTGGCTGCTCATCGAGAGTGGATAAAGACCCTCTAACTCTGGATGGGTAAAAGCTGGCTGCTCAATGTCGAGCAGTGCCAAGTTGATAATATGTTCAAAAGAAGCGCGATTTCTGACGCTTTTAGGCTTGGCGAATACGCATTGTTTGATAGGAAGTTGCGCAGCTGCGCTGCACTTGTTTAACACATCATTATTGACCGGGACATCTCTCCAAAGAAGAACATTGAGCTCGTACTTTTTGAGGGTATCTACAATGATTTGGTGCGCAATTTTGTGTTGGTTTTTATCGACAGGATAAAAAAAGTTAGCAACACCAAACTCTCCAAGCTTTAAACTTGGTTTTTTGGTCAGCTTTCGAAAGAAATTGAGTGAAATGTCAATATTAACCCCTGCACCATCGCCTGTACCGTCTGCGCTGATTCCTCCGCGATGCGGGATCATACAAAGACCCTGATGGGCATGCTTCAGTAAAGTATGGGTTTGCTTGCTGTGTTTGTGGGTAATGAAGCCGACACCACAACTCGAATGCTCACTATTTCTATCGAATAAATAACGTTTCATAATTTTTATTGTCCATATATTTGTAAGCCGAATAACCACCTTGTTATCAAATAACCTTGAATGTCGTCACTTTCACTAATCGGCCATCCAGAATAGCTAGATAGCAATACTTATGCAAATAGTAATTATTATCATTACATATTAGGTTGTTAATTCTATAGGATGGGGGTGAGGTGGATTTTTGCTGATGAAATCAGCGTTGAAGGCAAATTATCATCTGTTTTTGTGTTAACGTTCTGGATTATACCTCTACAGATATAAAAGAATTTTCAGGGTATTAGCGGGTAATAAATGTGCATATGGTGAATTTATATTCTGTTTTTTGTGCTATTTATTCTCTGTGGTGTTCGGCTGCTATAAGGGGATGTCAGTGGCTGTTAGCTTTCATCTGTGGGGAGTTGTTGCACGTAAAGTACTGAACACGTTATATCGTGCAGATGGAGGTAGTTTAACCATCGAATCTGATGATGCTGAAGACTGTCGCCCGGACCTTTAACTTCGACAAAAGCGTGGTTGTCACCTTTAGTCATAAACAAGTCTGCGTGGCCTTTTCGGTTTGTTCGAGGATCAAAAAGCAGGCGTTGAAAGCAGGCGACCCATTGCTTGGGAGATAAGGCCGGGATCGCAGCGTCAAGAAGCTCAGGTTTCACATACTCCCAGACTATCCAATCATTACTCAGACCGTATTTTTTCTGATACACATCAAAAATGAACGTCAGTCCACCATTTTCAATGTCTTGTAATCGACAGTTGATGGAATATTCCCGATTCGCGTAAAAGGAGCCGTCATACATATCTCGTGGTGAACGTTGGAAGGGATTGAGAAACGCGCCCTCTACCGGGCTGAAAATTATATCCCAGAATGCCAAGCCAAATACGGCATTGATCAATAAGTTTTCGCAATACCAAACTTGCCAGCCATGAGATTGAAAGTGCTCGGCGACACTTCTCTCGACAGAACGGCCGATATCGAGTGTCAATGTGTCAGAGGAAAATGCTGGCGATACTTTTTCTGGTGCCTCTAGTTCAATCTTCTTCACTAACTGGCGAGCAATACGGCCTGCCGTTTCATGTTCTTCTTCGTCTTTTGGCGCGTTCAGCATGTTCGCAACAATGTTGGCTGCCAGTGAATATTCTTTCTGTTTTATCAGTATGCGAGCTTGTCTTTCTCTTGACGGCGGTAATTCTGACTGACGATAGAATGTCAGCGCTTGCCCTAAGTGCGTCTGACGCTCTAATTCACGACCGATTCTATTCATCAGTCGCTGCCGCTTTCTTTCGAGTGGTTGCCAGTTGAAAGCGGTGGAAAGTTCACTATTTGCAACATTATCAGCGATATCACGCATTTTATCTTTGTCTTTTGCGACCCCTGCCAGCCAGAACTGTTCAGATAACGCCGACAGAGCAAGCCAGTTCTCGATATGCTCTCGGTGTTGGAATAAACGGACATCCCGAGATAAGTCGGTTTGTTCAAAAATATGAATACCAAGATCGCCGAGGACAAACTGACTGAGATCCTGATGAGCATTACCGAAAAACAACAACAGGAGGATGGGCATGATCGTATGATTTTTCAGGCTAACACACAGAAATGGCAGGTTAATCTCAGGCTTGTGATTGAGCATGTAGTCAACAAAAACTTGCTTTTTGGCTTGTTTCTGTATGCCAGAATCTGGAAGAAGAACAATCAGCTCCGGCTTTGTCAGTAGCTCGCAGCATGCTTCCGGCGGGGGAGTGTGCGTTATATTTACAACTCCTGCCAATTGAAGCTCTTCGAGCGTTTTGTCAATGTCGTCAATCTCTTGATAACTGATTTTATCTCTGCGAAACCAATCACTCCGTCGAGAGAGAAATCGGACTGTCAGTGCTTTCCCATCCCGTGATAACGAGGCATAGCTCTCTAACCACTGCTGTTCTTCTGTATTGAGTAAATCGAGGTACTGACGAGATACAAAATCAATCAGAGTTTCAAAGTTACTGAGGTAGTAGAAGTCAGGAAGAACGGGTGGGGGAGTGGTCGTTATCATATCTGGTCTGATAGTAGGGTCTGCTTAAGACAGTATTCATCGAGAAGTGAATGTTTGGTTTCGTACATCCGATACTTATACGCTCACACAGGCCAATCGCTCAATTAGCCTGTGTAAGAAAGTATAAATCAGTGCCAGTGTTTGCACTTACTGGTTTTACCTATACCCGGATTAAAGGAGTTGGTCGGATCCAGTTTTTTGTAAAATGACTTTAGCGCATCCTTGGCAAAGTATTCATGGCCTACATTGTGTTCAGCCGGATACTCGGCGCCGCGTTGGTCAAACGTTTCAAGAATTTGATTCTTAACAGCTTTTGCGTCAACGCCTTTTTTCATGATGTAGTTTTGATGCATCACGTGGCAGAACAGATGGCCGTAATACAATTTGACCGCAATCTTTTCTTCTAATTCAGGAGAAAGACGCTCAAACCAGTCTTTCTCATTACGGGGAAAGGCAACGTCTATGGTCATAACAGCACCCAGTTCGTGGCTTCTCATCGCATGCATTCTGCCTATCGCACCGCCGGCGACAAAACGGTGAAGAATGGCTTTTTCACCTTCTTCTTTGGTGCACTCTAAGAAGTCACCCTCGTTGTCTTTGAAGAAATCATTAAAATATGCCTTCGCTTCATCGACACCATCGCCGCTCATTTCGACTATCCAATGGTGCGCGTATTTGTCTCGGTACTCATCGAGCCGCTTGGGAAGGTGATTCGGCCACAAATAACTCAAATACTGCATAACGCGGTCAGAAAATTTGCTGGGAAGAAATTTCATTTTGTCTGCAATACGGTCTACGGTTCTTTTCATCGCAAACATTTTGGGGATGAATTTCGAGCCCAGCTTATTGATCACTAGGAAAGTGTCTTTGCCGTATTTTTTCGATGCATCGTAGCAATCGCGATGCATGTACTCGCCAGAAATTGGCAGGTTTTCAAACTTGGAGAGAATATCCCGGCGAATCTGACCTAACACATTCGGGTCATTGGTGCCGATATAGAAGACCTGATATTTTTCCGGGATCGGATAGGTATCAAGTCTGACAGCAAATACAGCGAGTTTTCCAGCGCAGCCAGATGCCTCATATAAGCGTCGTCCATCATTATTGAAGCGTGAGGGTGTATCGGCTTCTATATCCCTGACTCGGGAGTGATATTCATTATCTGACGCTCGCTTCTCGCCATAAATAATGTCCTCTTCGCGATAGTTCTTTTCTTCTAGGTTTTTTAAGATCTCTTCTGGCGAGTCCCCGAGATGAATGCCGATATTGTTGACCAGTGACAATCGACCTTCCTTGTCGATTTGGGCGTAAAGAGACAATTCAGTGTAAGCAGGACCACGCTGGACCAGCGCACCTCCGGAGTTATTACAAATACCGCCAACAATAGATGCGCCTATGCACGATGAGCCAATAACAGAATGGGGTTCGCGGCCGTATTTTTCCAGTACATCTTCCAGACCGAACAGCGTCGACCCTGAGAGACCAATAATTTGCTTTGCATTATCGATGAGCTGAATGTCGTCAATTCGCATAGTATTGACGATGACAATTGGCCTGTCATAGTCCTTTCCGTCAGGCGTGGAGCCACCTGTGAGCCCCGTATTGGCAGCTTGCATGATCACGATGATATCTGCAGCAACACAGACTTCAAGAATTCGCCAAATCTCAACCAGTGTTCCCGGTCTAGCAACAGCCATTGCCTCGCCCGAACCGAATCTAAACCCCTTACAGTAGGGCTGTTTCTTAGCGTCGTCGGTAAGAATGTATTTTACACCGACAATTGCGCTCAATTTCTCAATGAGAGAAGCCTGCTCTGCGCTGTTAGTCATGAAAATCCCTAATATGTGCAAAGTACAAAGTACTTGAGTAAAAACTAAAAATCCCTAATTCGATTCTACCGGAACATCAAGTCCGAGTGAATATGAATAAAAATGTAACAACAATGGGCATTATTTCTACCACTAAAAAGACTTACGGGTTGTCGCAACTATTGGGCGTAAGACATGAATCCGATTGATAAAATGTCGCAACAAAACGTGACCAGATAAGGGGTAATATCATGGCAGCCATGAAACCACATATCACTTTTCACGGACTATGTCGCGAGGCGCTGACTTTTTATCGAGAGATATGGTGTGGCGATATCAACCAATTATCCACTTATGATGAGTCTCCTGTTGAGTTTCCCAGTCATCTCTCAGGAAGGGTGATGTACGCTGAATTTGATTGCCAGGAAATAAGCTTTCTGGCCTCAGACGGTGTAAAAGACTCTTTACCGCAAGGTTCGGGCGATCTGGCTATTCATGTTTTGTTCAGTAATAAAAAGCGCCAGAGTGATGTTTTTTCTGGTTTGTCTAAAGAGGGGCACATTTACATGCCTTTGGATGATACTTTTTGGCAAATGCGATATGGCATAGTCACCGATAAATACGGAATTAGATGGATGCTAAGTTGTCCGTCTCATTCTTTGTAACAATGCGATGAGTAGTTGAAATGAGACGAGTACGACTATCAGGTTATTGAATAAATGAGACAATCAACGTCGGGCTGGATACACTCTAGTAGCTTATTTGGCATATCTGCATCCGGTCTAATTAGAAAATGATATGCATTTTAGTGAATAATAATGACAGCCTTTTCAAACTGAGGCTGCTGCAAATGATAATACTTCTTTGGGGTGCCCGGTGATAAAAGTTGCGGTTATTGTATTACTTATTCTTATTGGTTTTTTCGCTGTGCGGGAGATGTCAGAACATAATCAATCGCGATTTGCCGTTGGTGTTGGGATATTGATCGCCTGTGGTTTTCTCTATGCGGTGATTGTTGAATTGGCTAGATAGTACGTTTTTTTACCTTGCTTCTAGCTATCTCTCGTTTTCTGCCAATTTATCTTGTTTATTTTCTTGACCTTTAAACTTGTTAAGGGAGAATAAAACGTTGTTTTATTCTCCCTGTGAAACATCATACTTGATGTTTCTTTATTCACTATCTTTTAGAGATAAACCAATGAAAACACCCAAATGGCTTTGGCTAGTTGCAGTTATGCTTGTTTCAGGAGCAACTCAAGCAGATGAATTTTCAGGTTGGTATGTTACAGCTGGTACTGGTTTTGTGACTGGTAAGGTCGGCAGTGATAAGTTCAAAGCCGTTAATAACCCACAGGGGTTTAACATAACAGGGGGCTATCAGTTAAACCGATTTATTGGTGTTGAGGCTGGGCTGCAATCATATGGGAAAATGCGTGTATTGGATCGCACTGCTGACCCACGGAGCATCTCGATTTCTGCAAATATAGGGTATCGAATGGACAATGGCCTTCGACCATTTATTTTGTTTGGTTTTGGTAGTTTTATTCTCAACGAGGTGTCGGCCGGTAAGTCAGAACGCATTGCTGGCAATGATGAAGTGGCAGGATTACATACCGCTTTAGGACTCGAGTATCGAATGGATCACTGGGCGCTTCGAATATCTCAGCACCTTGTTGATGCCAAAATGATGAAATCTGTTGAGACAATACCTTACTTGGTAGAATCAAAGAAGACTGTCGATATTCCTCTGACATCAACTGTTTTGTCTCTGGCATACCATTTTTAATGCGCTTTTATGGTGGCTCATAGCCCCCCGGTAACGTCGATGAATGTTCCTGTGACGAAAGCGGCTTCTTGTGAACATAAATAGGCAATGGCTGAAGCAACGTCCTCAGACTCTCCACCCCGCTGGAGAGGAATTTTTGACGACAGACGACTGACTCTATTTGGTTCACCGCCACTTGCGTGAATGTCTGTGTTGATTAAACCTGGCCTGACACCATTCACTCTAATACCCTGCATCGCTACCTCTTTAGCGAGGCCAACGGTCATAGTGTCAAGTGCGCCTTTGCTGGCCGCGTAATCGACGTATTCATTTGGTGAACCTGTTCGTGAAGCCGCAGAAGATACATTTACGATGACGCCGCCCCCTCCACCATGTTGAGTCGACATTCGTTTGGTTGCCTCTCGACAGCATAGAAAAGGCCCGATGACATTTGTCATCAGTGTCGTGTGAAAGCGGTCAGCTGCAATATCTGCCAAGGCGCTTTGATGAAACAAAATACCAGCGTTGTTGACCAACACTCTCAATGGTGAAGGGTGTTTGTCCAGAAGCGAAAATAATGAGCGAACTTCCTCCTCATCGGAAATATCAGCCCCAAAAATAAATGCATCTCCGCCGATTTGGCTTATTTTTTCTGCTACTGATTCTGCTGCTTGCCTTTGATGTCTGTAGTTGATGCAGACTGTGTGCCCTTGTTTAGCCAATGCAATTGCCGTTGCTTCACCAATACCGCGGCTCGCCCCTGTAACCAATGCCAGACTCTGCATACCATATTCCGTTAACAGACAAATGTGGTACAAATTATCTGGCTTGGGTGATCATTACCACCAAAACTGGCGTTTAATGTATGGCCTGTCGGGAGATTTTGTTTGTCGGCTGAGGGCTACCCGCTGATTTTTACTGAAGAACATAGCCAGCTGATAAAATGTTTCTCGGGCCAGTAAGCTTCGTACACTGGCTGACCAGCTCTTATGTGTTGTAAATTTAATTGCGGCAGCGGCATCTGGGGAGACGTTCTTAATTTTGTCGACCAAAGCCATCGCTTCTTTCATGGGATCATCGCAAGCTTGTGTTACCAATCCATATTTCTCGGCCTTCTCTGCGTCCAGCACCTCAGATGTCAATACAAGTTCATGGGCACGATCGCGATTTACGACGCCACGGAGCATCTCTAAACCAGCCATGTCGGGTATTAATCCCCATCTCGACTCCATGATCGCCATTTTGGCATCTTTGCTGCAAAAACGCATGTCGCTACCCAAGGCGATATTCATTCCACCGCCATAGCATATACCTTCAATCACGGAAATGACTGTGACTGGGAGTCTTTGCCAGCCTATTGAAACTTGTTGAGCAGTGTTGGCATTGCCGGGTAGCCATTTAAACAACAATTTGACGATATTTATCGGTTTTTTTGCGACACCCAGTACATCTAGACCAGAGCAAAAGTTACCCCCGGCTCCACGGAGAATGACCGCCCTCAGTGTTTTTTCCTTACGCAATATTTTCTGAACTTTAATGATTTCATGAAATGCATCCATGTTCAGGGCATTGTACTTATCGGGACGATTGAAAGTAATAAAAGCAACATCATCTTCGATATGCCATTTAAGATAATTCCATTCCAAAGCGCGAACTCCCTATGTGTAATTGCTGATAGTTACTGAGCGAAAATCTTATAATTGGAATACCAGTTTTCTCACTATTGGCTTACCACCACCACTGTCGCGGCGCATATTGTCTGTCTGGTTCCTTTCGATTTCTGGCAATGGCTATACGCCAGTTTTTGCTGATGATAATGGCCATTTGGTAGATTGTTTCCCGCGCTAACAACATCTTTGTTGAAGCATTCCAGCTTTTGTGAGTACTAAGCTTGATGGCTGCTGTGGCATCAGGTGACCGTTCTGCAATTTTGTCTGCCATTTTTCTTGCTTCAGCCAGAGGGTCTACAGTAACGCGTGTAACTAATCCAATCTCTTTCGCCTGTTGTGCAGGTATTTCCATTCCAGTGTGGATTAACTCCAGAGCGACATCTTTAGAGACCAGACCGCGCAAAGAGTCCATTCCTGCCATATCAGGCACCATACCCCAACGTACTTCCATGATCCCCAGTTTTGCATCAGGGCTGGCGTAGCGCATGTCACAGCCCAGTGCTACATTCATCGCTGCGCCAAAACAGACACCCTCTATCGCAGCAATCACGGGTATTGGCATTCTCTGCCAGCCAATACAAACACGCTGTGCCATGTTGGCTTGCCATGGAAGCCATTTAAAGCCAACTTTGAAAAAGTTGATGGTTTTATCCATCATACTGTGTATGTCGATACCCGAGCTGAAATTGTTACCAGCGCCACTCAGTATCACCACTCTGACATCACGTTGCTTCTTTAAGTACTTCTGAACACTATCAATCTCACAGAACAACTCATAATTCATCGCATTGAATTTTTCAGGTCTATTGAGCCTGACATCAGCGACGCTATTTTCGATATTGAGTTGTAAGTACTTCCACTCCATGATGTACACCTTAATCAGCTGGTCAGTCCAGTTTCGGAAAGTAACATAAATATGAAGGAAACGTAAAACGCTTGTTTGATTTTCATGGGGAACAATCTGTACAAAGTATGAACGAGGATGTACGAAACTGTAGTCAGAGAGAAGCCTTAACTGGAAAGCGACTTTTTTGCTGTTAGAAGCCGCGCTGTGTAAAACACGAATACTGAAGTAAACACTACTTCTGGCAAGACCATTTTGTCTGCGATCACAACGATTAGTCTGTAAAAACCTTCATGCTTTTTACCCTAATTAATTGATAAATAGATTATTTAAGCCATGCTTAATACTCATGCTTCCTGACTGTGAAAAATGGTTTCTCGCCTATGAAAAGACTGGTTTCGCTTTTACTGTTCATATCGTTTCCTTCGCTAAGCTACGAGATTGCTTCTGCCGATAGTCAGCAAAAAACCTCTGATGAGTTTGCATCAAAAGAGGGAGCTCCAGCGATCTATTTCACAAAAGCGATTGCCAATTGTGAGAGTAACTGCCGAAACGTCTTAATTATTGGAAATACCAAATATACCTACAGCCCGGATTCATCCGTAGTGGTTCAGTCCAGATATCGAAATCAGAGCTGGGCAATAGTCAGAGAGGCCTACCAGAGTGGTGATGACTTTAATGTCAACTTCTGGCTGGTGAACAGTCAGGAGCAAACGCGCTGGAGTTCGCTCGGCGCATGTTTACACGCTCCGGCCAAGGCGCTCGATCCAACAGGCCGACTGGTCTGTATCGCTGATAATCAGCTGAACATCATAAATGGTGACAAGCAGCGGACGATGGAGATACCCGTTGTTCCTATTATCGCCAGCATAAACAATAATTTGAATGGTGATTTAGCAATAGCTTTGGTGGACATAGACACTATGGCATTGAAAGTTACGTCTTTGAATGGGCTTGTTGAGAAAGGGCAAGAGGCTTGGCAGTCTGTTCAGACTGAATTGCATTTAAAAAGTGACTTTGAAGACACACTTATTGTTTTTCCAAAAGATGAAGACACCATCGCTGTCGCCAGCTATGAATACGTCAATGTATTCAATAAGGGACTTGCAACCTACCTTTTCAGTGCTGGGCAGGAACCGACAAGGCGGGTCGTAGCAAACAGTTTTAAGCGCAATTACGGAACCAACCCTGACTTGTACCTTGATGATAATTCACTGATGGTCTCTGCGTTCGATTCGACTCAGGGGGCCCGGTATGGTTATCAGGTGACGGTTGATCAGCTTTACGAGCCTGAAAAATTTCAGTCGATATTCACGTCTCCGACCAGGATCGATGTTATGGCAGGGTATGGTTTGATGAACACGTCATGGTATGTGGATCAAGAGACTGGTGTTGGCGAGGGTAACCGGGGAAGCAGCAACTATAAAGTTGACAGTAGCCTGCTGCAAAGTACCTATTTTCAGGGAAGAATAGATAGCACTCAGTTAACCTTCAACTACTTGACCAGTGCAGGAACGGAAACTTCAACCCGTGATACTGACAAAATGACGGAATATCTGTCAGGTGCGATTGATTTCGAGAGTATTTTTGATGGCCCCGATGCGCTGAGGCTCCGTTTCGAGCGCTTTCAGACATACGGTATCGCCTCACACACTACTATGCTGGGCCAATCGGTTGAGACAGATTTTGAGGCACGTTTTAGCAGTACAGATTTACTGGTATTGAGTGAACAGGGGTATTACTTTGGTCTCGGTTATCGTAACTATCGAATTCCAGGAGTTGTTGGCTTTACCTCTGCCGAAGCAGGGAAATCTGGCTGGACGTTCGACAACGACTTTGAAATAGACAGTATCAGGATATTGGCAGGCAAGGATGAATTCAGCTTTGGCTCGCGATATGAAGCGTCTTATAGTCGTTTTTACATTGCGCCTCAGGTTGGTGTCGGTATCAACAAAATGTCCACGAGTAACAATGCACTGCTGCGTTCAGTCGGCTCTTCTCAAGGCGGTCTCTCTGGTGAATATGCCATTGCCTTAAGCGGCCAACTCGACCTTGGTTACGCCTATCAAAGACGTTCTGTCGCAGCATATGGCTTGGGGTATGCGTTGCAGGTGGGTTACAGGGCGAGGGCTGACTACAGTATTCAGGATTGGTACCCCGAATCTGACTCTGGTCGCTGGCAATTAAATTATTCTCGCGCGGATATCTGGCATGGGCCCTACATACAATTCAATGTGATGTTTTAGTTGAACGGACCCTGTACTTTTTCCAGCAGAAAATTGATTAATCGTCGTGTGTTAGTGTTTTCCGGGTTTTGTCCCGGCCAAATCAAGTGGTAGGGAATCGGCTCTACCTGCCACTCCGTCAGTAATTCAATGACCTTTCCTGACGCCAGTAATGGCTTTGCAAGAAAACTGGGGGGCGTTGCAATTCCCACACGCTGTGAGGCCAATTCTGTCATTACCTCAACATTGTTTACTGTGATCTTACTGCTTAATGATACGTCTATTGGCTCATCATTCTTTCGAATAGATAAAATAGATTATTCCATATATTCAAATATATAAATTCATTTTAAAATCAACAAATAAAATAACCACCTTTAGTCAGGAGTGAAAGGTGACTCTCATAATAGCAATGTGCATGTATGCGTTTACAATGTCAGTGTCTCCGGGACCCGTAAATATGGTGATCTTAAACAGCGGCCTAAACTATGGGGCACGTAAGACCATCATGTTTATTATTGGTTCGACGTTTGGTTTTACACTGCTTCTCAGCTTTATCGGTTTAGGGCTGGGTGCACTACTGTCCTCACTTCCTTTTTTGGTTCACCTTCTTACTGTCGCAGGCAGTGGATTTATTGCCTACCTTGGCTGGCAAATCATGCGTTCCGAGGGCACGCTGACATTAACGGAGCAAAAACGTCCGGGTTTTTGGCAAGGAGCAGTGTTGCAGTGGATCAATCCAAAGGCTTGGATCGCTTGTATGTCTGGTATCTCTGCCTTTTCGTTGCACAACGAATATGGGAAGTTAGGCGTATTCTTGTTGCTGTATTTTACGATTTGCTTTCTGTCTCAAATGGCATGGGCAACAGCGGGAGAGAAAATCTCAATCTTCTTCGCAAATGAGCGTCGGCGTCGATTGATAAATCAAATCATGGGCGGAAGTCTGATCGTGATCGCAGGGTACCTAGTCGCTAGCCACTTCTTATGATTTGATGTGATAGCCCTTTGGTAAATAATGAAAAAATAAAGCCGACAATACTGTCGGCTTTAACTGTTTTATACGCTACTGACTACCGAGCAGCCTGACGCTGTCGATTGCCAGCTGGCTTTTTACCTTTTTTACCCAAAGCTGGTGATGAGCGTCCAGGTGAAGGTTTTCCGTGTTCTGCCTTATTTTGCGTTTTCCCGCCGTTGCCATGCTGGCGTCCCGGTTTGCCAGATTTCGGATTTCGATTCTTATTGCTATCCGGAGACTGGCTTTGATGATCTTGTCCTTGACCTCTGGACGGACGGCGAGCTTTCTGGCCATCTTTGCGAATATCTGGCTGATTCGGATGCTTGGTGGCGAAACGTTTTGCACCATGACGGCTTGAGCCACGTCGTTGCGCTGGCGTCAGCTCTGCTTCAGAGCCCTCATGAGGAACCAGACAACCCGGTCTGTCACCGATAAGATGCTTTTTACCCATCCGCGCAAGTGCTTCCCGAATCAACGGCCAGTTGGCAGGATCGTGGTAGCGAAGAAGCGCTTTGTGCAGGCGGCGCTGGCGATCACCCTTGGCGACGGTCAGATCCTCACGCTTTTTGTATTTCACTCGCTTGAGCGGATTGGTCTCAGAGTGATACATCGCCGTTGCATTACACATAGGTGATGGGTAGAAATTCTGTACCTGATCGCACTCAAATTCATTTTCTTTTAACCACAGCGCAAGGTGAAGCATGTCGTCATCAGTACAACCGGGGTGAGCCGAAATAAAGTAAGGGATCAGGTATTGTTTCTTCCCGGCTTCTTTACTGTACTTCTCAAAAAGCTCTTTAAATCTGTCGTATGTGCCCATACCGGGCTTCATCATCAGATCCAATGTTCCTTTTTCGGTGTGTTCCGGTGCGATCTTCAAATAGCCACCGACATGATGGGTGACCAGCTCTTTCACGTATTCAGGCGATTCAATGGCCAGATCGTAACGTACTCCCGATGCGATCATTACCTTTTTCACGCCTTTGACTTTGCGTGACTCACGATACAAATCGATGGTGTGCTGATGGTCTGTATCCAGTTTTTCGCAGATCTTAGGAAACACACAGGAGGGGCGACGACAGTTGCGCTCAGCCCGCGGATCAGAACAACCAAGACGATACATGTTTGCTGTGGGACCACCCAGATCTGAGATGGTACCGGTAAAGCCGGGCACTTTGTCTCGGATGGCTTCAATCTCATTCAGAATCGATTCTTTTGAACGGTTTTGAATAATTCGGCCTTCGTGCTCGGTGATTGAACAGAATGAGCAGCCACCGAAGCAGCCGCGCATGATGTTGACCGAGGTTTTGATCATGTCGTAAGCCGGAATTTTTGCTTTGCCGTACATAGGGTGTGGCACACGGGCATAAGGTAAATCAAAAACAAAATCCATCTCTTCGGTCGACAAGGGAACGGGTGGCGTATTAATCCACAGTTCACGGTCGCCATGTTTCTGAACCAAAGCACGTGCCGAATAGGGATTCGTTTCCAAGTGCATCACGCGGCTGGCATGAGCATAGAGGATCCTGTCATTCACCAGTTTTTCAAAAGAAGGCAGGCGGACATAACTATTTTCAGCATCATGACGAGCGGGTCGAACCGTTATAGGTTTTGCCGCGCTCTTCTCTTTGTCTTCATTGGTTTTACAGGCTGTTTCGGTCGCATAGGGATTTGGCATCACCATAGACTTACCCGGCTTATCAATACGCGAACTGTCGATTTCACGCATACTGTCCGGGGCTGTTTTCATCATCACAGCTGTGCCAGGGATCCTTGTCAGGGTGTCGACACTCTCACCATTTGCGATCCTGTGAGAAACTTCAACCAATGCCCGCTCGGCATTTCCGAACAACAGGATATCTGCCTTGGCGTCCATTAGCACTGAACGACGAACTTTATCAGACCAATAGTCATAGTGGGCAAGACGTCTTAAACTGGCCTCTATACCGCCCAACACGATAGGAACATCTTTGTACGCTTCACGACAACGCTGAGAATAGACAAGAACAGCTCGGTCTGGACGTTTGCCACCCTCATTATCAGGTGTGTAGGCATCGTCATGACGAAGTTTACGATCGGCTGTGTAGCGGTTGATCATGGAGTCCATGTTGCCAGCCGTGATACCGAAATACAGATTCGGTTTTCCCAGAGACATAAAGGCATCTTTATTGTGCCATTCAGGCTGGGAGATAATGCCTACACGGAATCCTTGTGCCTCCAGTACCCGACCGATCACTGCCATGCCGAAGCTCGGGTGATCGACATACGCGTCGCCGGTGACAATGATAATATCGCAGCTGTCCCAGCCTAGTTGGTCCATTTCTTCTCGGGTTGTCGGAAGAAAAGGCGCAGTCCCGTAACACTCTGCCCAGTATTTCGGGTACTCAAAAATATTTTTGGTTTGTGGTCGCATAAATTTAACTTGTCATTATTTGGGGCATGGAGGGCAGATTGATAGCCCCCATATAAGGCAAAACGCGTTATTTCTGGATGTGCTCACTCATCCAGCCATTGCCAGTCTCGTAGACTTTTTAAAAATGCCCCATTTGCTTCGCAATAAAATTGGGTTTGGTTTGCAGATAACAACCATCAACCACACGAATACTGTATTTGGGATTGTCGTCTGTACTGCATGCTTGCCCGTTCATGAACACATGTTCACTTTTGTGAATGCGTGCAACAAGAAGGGTAACGTTTTTTGTCAGTGTTAAAGTAACCTTACAGTAAACATGGAATAAACAAAAGCGCAACACTATACCACGAACATGCCAAGACGCACTAGTTTGTGTGAGCGTCTGACTTTGATTCTCTAGGTATCTACAATATATCGTTGGAGGAATTTAATTGTTTAAAATCAGTGCTTTGATTAGTTTTTTGTTGATGGTACGTATTAGTTAGATAAAAAGAGGTGCACAAAAATAATGTGTCTCCTGTCCACTCTGATCATGGTCATCAAGACATCCAGTAGAACAACTGGCGTTATCCGCTTAACTGGAAAAGTAGCTTAATGACCTAATATTCAGAACTTGATGATGAGAGATAAAGTTCTTTAATATGAATGAAGAAACATGATGTCCTCTAGTGTGTTCACGAGCTCACCAAAAATTTGAACATTATTCATATCGGGATTTGTATGACTTATAATATGAAATCCTAATTGATGATCTGTTGGTGTTCCAAATCCAACTTCTGAGTAAACTGGTACAAGTTTATCGGCGTTGAAATAGGTTGCTATACCTTTAACAGTGCCATTGTTATTATCAATAGAACAATTGCTTAATTTCATCGTGACATCAAATATATTTTTATGTTTGTATTTTATATTTCCATCAATCTCACAGTCTATTATAAAATCGGAACTGAAATTACCAAATGGGTCGATATTCAAGCGTTGGCGATTATTTTCTGCTTCACCACTATACCAATCTCCCGTTACACTATATTGACCTACGTTATCACCGAAACCACCAAATAAAGTAAATTTTCTACCATTTATCTTTCCACTCAATCTATTATTAGACTCTCTTATCAATGCCACTTCATAATCATTACCTTTTGGTAATTTATTATCTAGAAATGTATCTTGATATCCATATAATTCTTTTCCATTATCTCTATATTCACCAGATAAAATATGTGAGTAGATTTTATTTTTGTAGAAAGCCCTGTGGTTGTATGTACTTTCCTCTTGACTGACAGCAAACCAGCCGCCTTCGACAAGTGAAAGATTGTTAACTTGTCCTGTTTCATCACCGCAGCTGGCTAAGAGTAAGGTTGCAGGTATTAAAAGAATAGATTTTTTAAGCATTAGAATAGACCAGAGAAATAAAAATTAGTGTCATATAACTAGAAATCTGTTTCAAAGGAATAATCAATTGTTTCGAGATGCTTCATAAAAAAATGATCCTGTTGCTATGAAAAAATTCAGAGTGTTCACAATGATCATTTATTAATTACTTTATCATTTTAAATGATGTTGTCTTTTCTTTGTAAAAAGATTAGCTATATTTATTAGTTAGTCATTTTAATATTGATAACTTTTATAATACAGAGATGTAATAATTTATCAGAAATCGTATCATACTTAAATTAATAATACAGTTATAAAATATTTTAATATAGGTACTTCAGTATTGGTGTCGATCAAATGTTATATGAGCGATATGACTTTTTATCGGTTTTAAAAACCATACTATCTATATGAATATTATTCTCTCATTTCGTACAAGAGTCATTATTCTATCAATCGATCAAAATTTTGTTCGTAATTTGCCTCTTTGATATCTACGCTGTTCGGTAGGAGATTCAATAAAACGGTAAACAGGGAAGTGCCTACAGTGAAAGCAGAAGATAACAAGCCGAATATTCTTTTTGTTATGGCTGATCAGCTCAGAGCTGATTATCTTGGGTGTAATGGACACCCAACAATAAAAACGCTTACGATTGATTGGCTGGCAGAGAGGGGCATTAACTTCAGTAAGGCTTATTGTCAGGCTCCTGTCTGCGGTCCGTCTAGGATGTCTTTTTATACTGGTCGCTATGCGTCTTCACATGGCGCAAGCTATAACAGTGTGCCGTTGAAAATTTCAGAGCTGACACTTGGCGATTACCTTCGTCCGCAGGGATACAGAGTGGCATTGGTGGGAAAAACTCACATGAAGGCTGACACAGAAGCGATGGAGCGGTTGGGTGTTGATCCTGCCTCATCAAAAGGAGTGTTGGTTAGTCAATGTGGCTTCGAACCCTATTGGCGTGATGATGGCTTGCATCCTGACCAGAGTGCTTCAGCCGACTTAGAGTATAACCAATACCTACAAGAGCAGGGATATGACGGTGATAACCCATGGCATGGCTGGTCTAACTCTGGTGAAGATCCCGCCAGTGGAGAGATTAAAAGCGGCTGGTATTTGAGAAACAGCCATTTACCTGCAAGGGTCAGAGAAGAGCTTTCCGAAACAGCATATACCACTGACCGGGCGATGCATTTTATATCCGAGTGCCGTGATAAGCCATGGTGCCTGCACGTCAGTTACATCAAACCACATTGGCCTTACATTGCACCTGAGCCCTTCCACAATATGTATGGGATTGATGATCTTCTGCCTCATAATGCTCACCCTAACGAGAGAAAAGATCCCCACCCTGTGGTAAAGGCCTTTATGGCGCACCGAGAGTCACAGGCGTTTTCATCGCAGGAAGTCAGAGAACGCGTTATTCCCGTTTACATGGGATTGATCAGTCAAATTGATCATCATCTCAAACGTTTGTTTGATCATTTAAAAGAGACAGGGCAAGACAAAAACACTGTGATCGTATTTACCTCAGATCATGGTGACTATCTCGGAGATCACTGGCTGGGAGAAAAAGAATTGTTTCACGAGGCCAGCGCCAGAATCCCATTGATCATATACGATCCCCGATGTGGTGCCGACAGAACACGCGGCACAATCAGTGATCACTTGGTAGAAGCTATTGATTTAGTGCCAACATTCACTGAACTTGCGGGCGCAGCACCTGCTAATCACCAAGTAGAGGGACGATCATTAATTGATCTGATCACAGGGGACATTTCTTCTTCAGAACAATGGCGGCAATATGCGGTCAGTGAGACCGATTATGCCTGGCGTGGTGCCAGAAAAACTCTAGGTCTTTCACCTGATCAGAGTAAGGCAGTGATGATCACTGATGGTCGCTGGAAGTACATACACTACGAGCATTTCAGCCCTCAGCTTTTTGATCTGGAGACAGACCCCTGCGAGTTTGACGATATCGCGATGACGGAACCCGGTCAGGAAGTGTGTAAGCGTATGGAAAAAGCACTCTTTTTATGGTTTAGGCAACGTAAAACAAGAGTTACCATGTCGGATGACACAGTGGAAGCCCTTACCGACAATGCGCATCAGCGTGGTTATTTGTTTGGCTTTTGGTAATGTGAGCGGCCTGTATATGATGGTGGCAATGTTCTAAGGATAGAGTGGGGTATCTATGAGCCAGTCTGCCATCGCTCTTTTTTGATGTGACAGACTGACATAAGTATTTAGATAGGCTGCTAGCTGAAATCAATTAACTCGACATCGAAAATTAGCGTTGAACCGGGTCTGATAATACCTGCAGCACGATTACCGTACGCCAGTTCTGATGGAATGAAAAAGCGTGTCTTTTCGCCGACAACCATAAGCTGCACACCCTCAGTCCAACCTTTAATGACTTGATTAAGACCAAATTCAATCGGCTCACCACGTTCTACAGAACTATCAAATACTGTGCCTGTGATCAGGGTGCCGTGATAGTGGACTTTTACCTTTGACGACGCCTTGGGGTGTTCAGTACCTGTGCCTTTCTCTAATACCTTGAATTGCAGCCCTGATGCTGTGGTCTTTACGTCGTCTTCTTTAGCATTTTCGTCTAAAAAGGCACTGCCGGCGCGCTTGTTTATTCCCGCTTCAGCATTGGCTTTCAGGCGGTTTCTGATCAAAAACATTAAGACCAGAGCGAACAAAATAGGCAGGATAAAATCTAACATAATGTACCTATGATTTGATGTGTAATGGGTGTTGGTTAATGGCGTTAAATCACAAACGCCACTCCATTCATGTTATCGGTTTATTACTGATTGATTTCGAGTAATTCGACATCGAAAATGAGTGTCGAACCGGGTTTTATACTGCTGACGCCACGGTTACCGTAGGCAAGATCCGCGGGAATGAAGAAACGTGTTTTTTCACCCACCACCATAAGCTGCAGTCCCTCAGTCCACCCTTTTATTACCTGATTAAGCGCGAATGAGGCAGGCTTACCTCGCTCAACAGAACTATCAAACACGGTACCATCAATCAAAGTGCCGTGATAATGGACGGTCACTCTAGAATCTGAACGTGGATGTTCAGTACCTGAGCCTTCTACTAACACCTTATATTGCAAACCGGATGCGGTAGTTTTTACGCCTTCTTTGGTAGCATTCGTCGCAAGGAATGCCTCGCCTTCCGCTTTGTTTTGGGCGATCGCCTCTGAATTGCCAGAACTGAACTGAAAATACCAAATAAGCGCGACAACGGCGAGGACAAGCGGAACAAGGTACTTAGACATAACTAAACCTGAAATTTTTACCAATAGATGGCTCAGGATTATCAGCAACTTGTTGTAAAAAGTGAACCTTCTTTTATCGCTTTATCGAATCAAAATGTTAATCAGTTCACGCTTCAGCAACAGCTTGCGACAATCCATATTGTTATATCCATTTTTAGAGTGGCAATGATGAACAGAATATTTGTTATTCAGGGTATGGGTAAATATGTGACTTTTGCTGATTAATCAGTGGTGAGTAATTATCTTTCTCCCCGTTAACTGCTAGCGTCGTTGATCTAACGAGTCTGGGAGCGAAATATGGAGATTAGAGCAATCAAGGCCGAGGATGCTGGCGCAATGATTGTATTAACAGAACGTCTGACCGAAGAGACGACGTTTATGCTTTTTGAGCCCGGTGAGAGGAAGGTTACGGAACAACAACAAACACGTATGATTCAATCACTGATTGACGATCCTGACAGCTGTCAGTTTGTCGTGGAAGAGAAAGGGGAACTGCTTGGTTTTGTTGTCGGTAGAGGTGGTGCGGCGGACTGGGGGAGCCACTCAGTTTACTGCGTAATTGGCATCCGACAAGTCGCGACAGGGCGTGGGCTTGGTAAGGCTTTAATGCAAAAAATCATTACGTGGGCATCGGGGAAAGATTTTATCCGGATGGAGCTGACGGTGATGTGTCATAACCAGAGGGCGATAAAGTTATATCAGTCCTGCGGTTTTGAGATTGAGGGGACCAAAACGCATTCTCTCAAGGTTAATGGCGTATTTGTTGATGAATATCTGATGGCTCGTAAACTAAATTGAAGGTGTTCGGAAATATGTTTCGAATGTTCTCTATGACGAGTCTTTAGCCACATCTCGTCGGGACAAAAAAGTAAAAAGGCTCTTATCAGTGGTCTAAGCCGGATACGTTTCGTATCTTCCCTTTTTTCTCAACGGACGATTGCGTTTTGGCACATGTTATTTCGGTACAAGTGAGTGATAAGCATAGCTTCACCAAGTATCCGTCATTGTTTATTGAATTACTCGAGGAGCAGGGTGTACTGGGTGATGCTCATTGCGGTTCGACAGTACAAAGTCGTTATCTAAAGCGCAGAAATGCTGCAGCTCCCAACCTCAGGCAAGTTCACCTTATTCAGCAGGAAACCATCGACAATTTGAATGAACAAGGTTTTAATGTCTCTCCCGGAGAAATGGGTGAAAACATGACGACTCTGGGCGTCGATTTATTATCTTTGCCGCTCGATACAAAAATACACTTTTCTCATGGTGCAGTTATCCGATTGACTGGAATAAGAACCCCATGTAATCAATTAAACACCTATCGTGCTGGTCTAAAACGAGCTGTTAGCCGGAAACATGATGGAAAAGTGCAATTTCTTTGCGGTGTGATGGCAGTCGTGGAACGCAGTGGAATCATCAATATAGGCGATGAAATGGACATTGTTTTGCCATCATTGCCTCATAAATCCTTACCTTCGCTCTGAATATCGTCTGGCAATAAAAGGCATATAAATAAGGCAAAAAGTACTCATATTATTGATGAGTGCGTTTTCACTTGCAGATATGAAAAAGAGATGTAAAAAACAACATATAACCGTGTGAATAAAAAATTATCAGTGCTTTAAGATCAGGCGTTTATTGTGATGATATTTTATAGGTTTAATCATGCGCGCTAAGGCATCTTTTTTAACACTTCTCTCTGCGCTAGCTCTTTCCGCCTGTAACGTGGGCGACACAACATCGAAAACGACCATTGATGGCGTTGAAGTCGATCTAAATGACACTGCTGAGTCTTGCTTTAATCCTATATTGGGCGAAAAGGGTACAACATACTCGATTGCCTATGACAGGGTGAAAGATGGTATTCACTATGGGATCAGTACAGAAACTTCAAAGGTTTTAAACCGAGATGACTGGGGTGATTCAAAAATATTGACAGTGAACGATGCAGGACAAGCAGCAATGACATACAAGAATTATGACTCTTCCGACGTCATGATTTTAAAAAGTTATGCCACCGTTCTTCCATCAGGTGACGTCTTCAATAAAATAAATCTAGAACCAACAGGTTTGATCTATTTATTTTCTCATGCAAGGGGGCAGGAGGGCGATCTTGGTGCTGTTTCAGTTGTGCAAGAAGACACGGGAAACACAATACAAACGCGGTATTTAAACTACAAGTATGTGGGCAAAGAATACATGACAGTCAATGGTCACAGAACACTAACATGCCGAATAGATACTTATGGACCTGTGGTTATTAATGGATACACACATGATTATCGCAACTCTATTTGGTATGGCGTTGGTAATGGACTGGAGCTGAAAAAAACTAAAAGCCTAGATGGTGAACAGGAAGTTAGCTACCAAGCCGTAACTGCCAAACTGAACGGTATCGATATTTAACGAAGACGATTTTAATATCAAAAAAGCCCACATAATAGTGGGCTTTTCGCTATTTAGACTGTTGCCTCTGCCTGCTTTTGGTATTGGACAGACTGCAATTTCCATAGCTCTGCATACTCGCCACCTTTTGCCTCCAGTACAGCTGGCTGCCCATCTTCTATTAAGTGACCGGATTTAAGCACCAGCACACGCTCCAAGAGAGCCACTGAGCCTAATCTGTGTGTTACCATGAGTGCTGTTCGATTTGCCATCAGGCTGGTGAACTGCTCGAAAAGCTCGGCTTCTACTCTGGGGTCCATCGCGCTGGTGGGTTCGTCTAAGATCACCAGACCACAATCACGATTGACTGTCCGTGCCAACGCCAGTCGCTGCCATTGACCGCCTGAGAGTTCGGTACCATCGAACTCCGCTCCTAACTGTGAGTCAAGATTTAGGTTATCACTGAGTTCAAATCTCGCTTTGCGGGCTGCATCCGCAAGTTGAAGGCTATTATCACTTTGTTGTTTGTAGCCAAGTGCAATATTTTCACCAACAGTCAGATGATAGCGACCAAAATCTTGAAAAACGGCACCTATGTACTCGCGCCATTCGTCAAGATTAAGATGCCTCAAATCCACACCACCCACAGTAATGCGCCCTTCGCTGGGGTCATAGAAACGACAGAGTAATTTGACCAATGTAGTTTTGCCTGCGCCGTTTTCACCCACTAACGCCACTTTTTCACCCGACTCCAAGGTGAGGTTAATGTCAGAGAGAGCCTTTCTTCCATCGGGGTAATGGAAGCTAACCTCCTCGAAAACGACGGTTTTATTTTCTGGTAGTGCTTGGTTACTTTGACTGGTATCGACTAAGGGTTGAGTATTTTCCAGTCGCCGCATTTGACGAAAATATTCAATGCAAACGGGCAATACTGAAAGATTGTAGGTCATGCCCTGACTGATAGCGCTGAAAATAGCCATAGCCTGAATGAGGCCGACAAGTTGTCCACTGGTGGTTGTAGAAGACATACCTCCCGTCAGCCAGAATATTGCCATTGATATGGAGAGAAAATAAATAAGGTTCCATGGCTGAGGTTTAAGCATCATTTGTATGCGTTTGTTTTTCATTGAGCCAAGGTAACGATCGTAGTGGTGGACATATTTTCTCTGGAAAAAAGAAAATAGATTGAAAATACGAATGTCTTCAGCATATTTGTGGTTGAGGACCACCTTGAAATAGTATTTGAAAAATCTCGATTCCTTACTGGCACTCAACATTTCTTTGAAGACATCCATCTGTGTTTTCATTAGTGTCCAGGCTACCGGGAGGAGTGGGAGTAACAAAAATAACGGTAGCCACCAGATGAATGAGGCAAGCAAAATGCAGAGTGATCCCATGGTTACTGAGCTTCTAATCACTTCGACAACATTGACCAAGGTATTCAGTGGGCGGTGGTGAGATTCTCTTGATAATAACTCAATGCAATCGTGCATCTCACTATCGTGAAGGGTGGCCAGATCTTTTATGCCAGCCGCCATACCCATGATACGCAATTGAACATTCCTAGTGACCCTGTCGTTGATGAGTGCCTGAAATCCACTATTGATAGGAGCAAGAATGGGAGACAGGGAGAAACTTAGTGCCCAGAGTAGAATCAGTGACAAAGGCAGAGCGTTCCCTGCAGTGACTTCATTGACCAATTCAACACTTAACATAACGTTAATTACTGGCATCACACCCTGAATGATCAGAGAGGTAATGAAGAGTAGAGTTATCTTGGGCGAAGAGGAAAAAATTATACGAAGTGCGTAACACAATGTGGTTGCGGTTGACCATATGTTTTGCATATCTTTGCTCAATTGGCGTAATAGGGAGGGCAATCATAGATAAGGATAAAAAGAGACGATATGAAAAGAATCTTGCCTTGCGAGCTCCGCCAAAGATATCAATTGATACTATTTTAAGATTGGATCTACAGCAAAACATGAGTTTTTAGGGAGTGCTTTCATTAACTTTTATACTTTATGATTTCCTCTACGGTTTTTCTTAATAAAGTAAGATATGTCGATATTTTTTCTCCGCTACACATTATTTAATAGCAAATATTGACAACTATTTGTTCCTTTTATCATATTAAGAAAGTATAAATATTTTATAGAAGTAAATATTTAAGGTTTTAAATTTATAAAGCACTTAATCTCTTTTTATATCGAGTTTTTAAGGGGTGTTATATGTAATTTTTATTATTATGTTGAAAGTGATTGTTATGAATAAACACGGCTTTCTATAAATTTTATAATGTTCCTTTTTCCAATATGCCAACCGTTCCAACATACTAACAGCTGCAATGTGAACAGAACGGCGGTCGATGAGATGTCCTTCACTACTTTCGCACGCATAAAAAAATTCATTCTTGGATGATGCTCTATCGTGTGAAATATAATATGGAGTTTATTCTTACCTCTGATCCAAGCGGTCACCCACCATATGTGCTTTTTTTGCCTCATTTTTCAATCTTGATACCTCTTTGGTTCCTCATTGAGTCTCGGTAAATAGTCCTGCCCACTGATGATAGAGAATTATACTAAAGCACTGAGTTTTGGTAATCGGCCAAGTAGCCAGCCACTTTTCAATAAATGATGAATAGGGAAAGTCAAATGATCACATTAGCTTTTGATGTATACGGCACACTAATCAATACACAAGGCGTGGTGACACTCTTAGAAAAAATGGTGGGTGACAAGGCCGATGACTTTTCACGCTCGTGGCGCAACAAGCAGTTAGAGTACAGCTTTCGCAGAGGTTTAATGAAACAGTATGCGCCTTTCTCTCAATGCACCATAGATGCGCTTGACTACACCTGTAATCTTTTCAATGAAGATTTGACGTCGACAGAGAGAAAAAAACTGATTGAAGCATATGATGAATTACCACCGTTCGATGACGTTATTCCATGCCTAAAACAGTTGGCAACAAGACCTGTAAGGCTTTTTGCGTTTTCAAATGGTCAGTTTGCTGCAGTGAAGAAATTACTGGATCATGCAGAGATTCTCCCACTTCTTATCGATATTATTAGTGTTGACGAGGTACAGTCTTTTAAGCCTGATCCTGCTGTTTACCATTATTTTCTTCGTCAATCAGGGTCGAAAGAAGATCAATCTTGGTTAATTTCAAGCAATCCGTTTGATGTGATTGGTGCAAGCCATGCAGGGATAAAGTCTATTTGGTTAAAAAGGGAACAAAATTCACTACTGGACCCGTGGGATATAAAACCAGAACTCACGATAGACAACCTTTGTGCGTTGAAAGACATTATTGATGATTTGACGAGCAGTCAAATATAAAAAATTTTCGTCTAATATTTAGGCAAGTGGATTTAGTGTTATTTATATTCATCATTGCAAACGTTAAAATAAGTGAAAATAATCATTTTAAAATAAAAAAATTAAACGTTTGCTAGGAGAAATGATGCTTAAGGGTTCATGTTTGTGTGGGAAAATAACAATAGAGGTGCCTGACGAATTCGAATATATGGGAAATTGCCATTGTTCGGAGTGTCGAAAGTTCACAGGGTCTGATTATTCTTCTGTTGGTGGTATCAGTTCAGAAAAATTCAGATATATCACCGGAGAGAGTATCGCCCGAACATACCGCAAAAGTGAAGAAACGGAACTGGTTTTTTGTGGTGAATGTGGCTCAAGCCTTTACTCCCGCAAGCGCACTGGCGGTAAGCATAATATTCGACTAGGTATTCTGGATTCGGTACCGAGTCACAAGCCAAGTTTTCATATACATACCGCCTCCCGAGCTTCATGGTCAGAAATCACTGATAATTTGAAGCAGTTCGAAAAAGGCCCAAATGGCGCTTAACTAAATCTGTATTACTTGCATAGTGAAGATGTCTGCTAATTAATCGATTAGCAGTTTTCTTTTTTGTTAACAAGCAGCCACGTTGTCTTACTTCTCCATTTATTCAAGGTTGCTTGTTAAGCTGTCAATAATAAGGAACGCAAGTATGGATGATTTAATCGCCCGATATACCGATGCAGATGAGGATTCACGTCTCACCCGTCAATACATTGCCAAGATGGAATACGACACTACCATGTATCTACTGAGGGATTACCTACAGCCGGGTCAGAAAGTGTGTGAGCTTGGTGCGGCAACGGGCCGATACTCTCTGTCTTTTGCTGACATGGGCTGTAACGTTACCTCGGTCGAACTGGTCCCCGACCAGGTCAACATCCTGACCCAAAAGGCGAAAGCGCAAGGTAAACCGCTTACCATCCATCAGGGTTCTGCCTGCAGTGTTCCCTTTATCGAAGACAGTTCTCAGGATCTTTGTGTCGTGCTTGGTCCTCTCTATCACTTGAAAACAGAGCGTGAAAGACAACAGGTGATTGAAGAGGCACAAAGAATATTGAAACCCGGCGGTGTCGTTGCGCTTGCGTACATCCCTCGTTTTTTCGTGGCAGGGCTATTTGCCAAAGTGTTTCCTGAACTGGTAACCCCAGAGGTTATGACGGAATTGACAGAAGCTGGTACTGTTTCATCCGTCAACGCAAACAGATTCTTCCGTGTCGGGTATTTCTCAATGCCGGAAGAAATGGAGGCTCTTTTGGCTCATGGCGAATTTTCCCTCTTGCGTCATTCGGCGACGGATGGCATTGGGAGACTTATCTCTGAAGGCGTTAATCATTTTAGCCCCGAACAGTATCAGAGCTGGCTCAATTATCATTTGGCGACCTGTGACGAACCAACGTTATTAGGTGCCAGTAATCATGGCCTAGTGATAGGAAAAAAGCCTCAGTGATGCCAGCACTTCAATTCAAAAAAGCGACTGATACTGAGCAGTTCTTTTCAGTTTATAAGTCATGCTTACATCATCATATCGATGCGGTTTTCGGCTGGGATGAGGCTTTTCAACGTGATCTGTTCGCAACCAGTTACGAGGCGGATTGGTTGTACTGGATTTATCGTGATGGAGTGAGGGTGGGGATGGTATGTTTCAAAGCCGTTGAAGACGCTTTTCACGTTCACCTTTTACTCATCTTCCCGTCATTTCAGCGTCAGAAACTTGGTCTACTTTCGATGGAAAAAATTCACAAACTGGCAAGGGAGGAAAAACGTCATCGAGTTACGCTTTCAAGCTTCAGGCGAAATCAAGATGCACTGACCTTCTATCAAAAGCTGGGTTACACGATCATTGAGGAAGAGGAACATTTTGTCTCGATGACATGTCGTCTAAATACCCGTATTTCTTAGTGTCAGGGATATAGAAGGCGCACAATATTGGGTGCGTCTTGTTCTATGTTCTAAAGCATGATCCGCCAACAATTTTTGCGGCCTAGCCGTTTCTCTCTGTTCTGAATCAACTCAAACTACACCTACTTTTCAAGCACATCAGCAAAAGAAAAATATAGTTTTTCTCAATATCGACATATCCACACGTCTTACCACTTTTCAATCTTCGGCGATAATGACGATTCATTTAGGACAAGTGTTGAGAGCAATCTTTTATGGTCATCAACGAGTTAATTTGTTCTTCATTTCATTAGTGATCGATTAGATAACTCCAACGCTTAAAGGATGTTCGAATGTCTCTGTATCGTCTCTCTCCGTTTATCTCTTTTCTGTTGTTCTTAATCTTGATAATGATGTCCTTCACAACACATGCCGGATATGGCAAATATCCAGATGCTGAACAGTCGGATCCCCGCACTCTGGGTTGGATGCAGGGAACACCGCCGCCTGCGGATAAACGCATCATGCAGCCACAATCAAACTATTTCAGTTTCCCTAAATTGCGTTGGACACTCTGCCATATCCGAGAATTGATGCCGACTCAGTTGGTGAGCCGGGGAATTAGCGCGCCACTGCCGATAGATTATGATCTCGATCCTGCAATCAATCGGATCACATTCTCGCCTACTGGAAGCAGTACTTTGATGACATGGGCGGACTCCCTATCTGAAAACTATACCGATGGCATCTTGGTCATGCACAAAGGAAAAGTCGTTTATGAAGAATATTTCGGTTGTCTGACGCAGTTTGGAAAACATACAGCGATGTCAATGACCAAGTCATTGACGGGTCTGTTAGCTGAAATCCTAATCGCTGAGGGAAAATTGGATCCCAAGGCCAAAATAGCGACATTGGTACCAGAGCTGAAAGACAGTGCGTTCGGCAGTGCAACGGTGCGGCAAGTCATGGATATGACTACCTCGTTGGCTTACAGCGAAAACTATGCTGACCCGAATGCTGATATTTGGGCTTATACCTCGGCGGCAGACCCGCTGCCAAAGGCGAAGGACTATAACGGGCCAGTCGGCTATTTCGAATATTTGAAAACAGTTAAACAAGAGGGCAAACACGGAGAAGCCTTTGGCTACAAAACCGTGAATACTGACGCCCTTGGATGGGTAATTTCACGTGTGACTGGCAAAAAAGTATCTGACTATCTATCAGATCGTATCTGGCGCAGAATTGGTGCAGAGCAAAACGCTTACATGACTGTTGATGCGGTTGGAATTCCTTTTGCAGGTGGCGGCCTTACAGCAGGCCTGAGAGATCTTGGCCGGATTGGACAGCTTATGCTTGATGAGGGACAACATAATGGGCAGCAAATATTTCCAGAATCTGTTGTGACAAGTATTCAAGCTGGGGGGGATAAAACCGCTTTTGCCAAGTCTGGCTACAAAGACCTAAAAGGTGGCAGCTATAAGAGTATGTGGTGGATATTCCACAATAATCACGGTGCTTATGCAGCACGTGGTGTTCATGGTCAGACTATATACATAGACCCTGTTGCAGAGATGGTCATTGTCCGTTTCGCCTCTTTTCCGGTTGCCAGCAATAGTCATATCGACCCTACGTCTTTACCTGCATATCAAGCGGTTGCCGACTATTTACTTTCAAAATAAGGCCTCAAAAGCATCAAAATCCAATACTAAGTTTCAAAATCGAGACAGTTTGAATCGCTAATGCTAGCTTACTCTGGATATTGACATCCGGATATGCATTGTCATTCATCTTTGGCGATGCATTCACCTATATTATTACAATTAAAGGAATAACTATGTTTCAAATGGCTATTCAAGGAATGAAAGCGGGTACAATAATATTTTGGGCGGCGTTTGTTTTGAGCCTCTTTTCGTTATTACCACAGGATTGGAATGTGGTCGTAACCTTTCTTGGTATTATTCTTCTTGTCATCCATTTTATGGAATATGTGGCGGTAAAGTATAACTCCGACAAGGAAACCAGTTTTATCCAGACGATGATCTTTGGTGTACTTCACTGGCTACCTATTTTACGTGGTCAATAAGCGGCCTAAGAATAAAATCAAAAACTCAGTCACTTTTTTTGTATCAATATTTACTGTGGATACACGGTTCGTGACTGAGTTTTTATCTTCTTGAAATGACCAAGTGAGTAATTTTTTACTTAGTGGCTGGGAAAAGTCAGAGGCCTGTTACTTTGTATTAATTTGAGTCAACTGAGAGCTCATTTTCTATACGAGCTCTATTTCACTTTTCGATGGGAGAAAGTAAGGGAAGTCCTATCCTGCACCAGTTTTACTGGCCAGTATGTTTTTTTCTGTAAGCCATCGGACTGACCCCTTTGATCCGCCTGAACTGTCTGCTGAAATTCGCCAGATTGTGGAACCCCACCTGCTTACAGATACTTGCAACTTGATCCGTTGTTTCGGTCAACATTACACAAGCTCGTTGCACCCTGACCCGATTGACGAAATCGATGAAACGATGCCCTGTGGTGCGGTGGAAAAAGCGTGAAAAATACGACTCTGTCATATCCAGTCTGGCAGCAACATCCTTGAGTCGGATCTGTCGCTTGTAATTTTGCATCACATAATCGACGACATTGCTGATTCGGCATTGCAATGTAGTTGCATCTTTGACGATAGAGGTTGGTATGGTCGACAGAATCTGGGTTCTAGATTCACTCAGATAGTTGATAAGGTTAAGAAAGTGTAAAAGCCTACTTACACCCTCAGAATCTCTTATCTGACGAAACTTATGTTCAGCTTCTACTAGCGGAATATCAAAAAACTCGATTCCCATCCGAGCTTGCTCAAGCATGGCTGAAAATTGCGATAGCTCAGGAAATACAGTGTATGCCTTTTTAAATAGCTCAGGCTTAAACCTAATTACCATATCACGTAGTGGCTTTGCCGATGCCGATTCTTGCTGACTCACCCAGTTGTGGGGTAGCCATGGGCCAATAAGGGTCAAATGCCCAGGAGAGAAAGGCCCGAGGTGGTTGCCTATCATTACTTTGCCATTGGTATTAACAATAAGCCGGAGTTCGTATTGCTCATGCATATGCCAGTCAACACTTTGACTTGTCGTGTAATTTTCCAGGTAGCCTATTGATTGATCCTCCATTTGAATAAACTCCCACGCGGGATCGTTGATCGTCGGTAGTTTGTTCTTTTCCACACATGCTCCCTTTATTCATAGTTTACGGAAATTAGAAAAATCCATCAGTTCTAAAATTAACTGTTTTTTCAAACATCTGGCTATGTTGTTTTTGGACGAATGTTGTCTCTGAGGAGTGGCTCAATACGAGCGACAAGAAAACAAAGATAAATAGCTCTTCACCAATTTGGTTCAGTGAGATGAGGGTTTTCACCTTTTTGGTCAATTTCGGAATTATTATTTTTTTGAACTGCTGTTGAACAATAATGAACTATTAGCTATCTCCTTTTTGTCGCAAAAACGATAAATTATGAGACTCTTATGGTTATTGGCGAAAAATAGCAGGCGTAGACTTAAAACGGTAGAAAAGGCAATAAACCTTTAAAATTCAATATAAAACGAAATTCATATTCATAAGATGGCATTTTTTCTTTCTCGCAAATGATAATCTCACTTTTGTTACGATGAAAAAAAAGTGAGAGATGGAGCGAAGGAATGAAGAGTTTATCGGGCAAATCCGGCACGCTTTGCCAGACTTTTTACGACTGAGAGGTTAGTTAATATTGGTTATACCTCGATTTCAACTCGATATTGAGTCTGGTAACTGAATGGTGAGGTCGTATGAGTATGAGACTGAAATTGTTACTGCAGAAATTTGGATTTAAAAGTGTGAGCGGCGGAAGTTCTCCGGCAGATAATGGCTTGTTTAGTATTGAGCAAGAGCTGGCATCACTCGATATTTGCTGGGAAGGCTCATCTGCTGGTTGGCTGTTATTACTTACTGAGCAGTTACAGGATACTGATGCATTTCACCAATTAGTTGCCGTTGTAAAAAGTGGGCTAATGGAGTCTGATGATATTTTTTCCGCTTGCGATGATGAGGCATTAACGGCAGTTATTATTACTGCTATCTCCGAAGCATCCAATCAAAATGGTCAGACATGTATCAAGTGTGATCGTCATGACGACTCAAATACCCGAAGTTGTTCTCCCGTCTGCTCTCATTGTCACCATGGATACATTCCATGGACAGACGACAGTCGACATGCTTTTTTTGTTCAGTTATACCCTGCTCCTTATTCAGATTTTGTGCACTACTTACCTCTTATTAGTCAAATCACGGATCGGCTTTCACTGGATAAACTGGCAGCATTAATGTCGATAAAGGGGAGAGTAGAAAAACAAATGCGATGCGAAAAAGTAGTGGCATGAATGTATGCCTACTGAGTTTTTGTTTAAAAAGTCAAACTATCTAGACTGTGCCTCTTGGCAGGCAAAAACACTGAAGCCAGTCGTAATTACAATGTATTGTGATGTTTTTCTTAATACATTGAATGTAGATTTACGGACGACTGGCAATGATTTCGAGGGTTGGTACTTTTAGCCCTCTTAAGGTATTCATTCTTCATTTTTCACCCTCCATCCTATTTTTAAGTTCTATATCGCATAGATCTTATTGAAAATAATATTCATCGATTATTGATGAGATATTGGTCCCCTATATTTTCTGACTTTTGAACGTTATCGAGTTTATCAAGAAGACATAAATGAGGTCAGATAAATAAACGAAAGTCAGGTGTTCGCTTGTTACAACACCAACGCTGACATAGATTCAAGCAACGTAGAGAGAGAGCTCATTGAATAAAGGCAACCTTCCCTTTTCCGGTTGTAAACTGGCCGTTATTTGCGATGACAAACTACTGGTTTATCGGCGAGATGCAAAACAGGGTATTCCATACCCAAACTGTTGGGATTTTCCGGGAGGTGGTAGGGAGGGCCAAGAAACGCCGGAACAATGCGCATTGCGTGAGCTGCATGAAGAATTTGCCCTAACTTTTCCAGATGAGAGAATCCACTTCAAGCGGTGGGTAAAGAGTCACACAGGTGTTGGAGGTGCATATTTTATGGCAATACATGTGGGCCATGAGGAGTTAGCAGATATTCAGTTTGGTGATGAGGGGCAACACTGGACAATGATGACAGTACAAGAATACCTTTCGCATCCAGAGGCTATTCAGGCATTGAAAGACCGGCTAACCATATACCTTACTGAGAACAAGTGATTGTGACGCAGGAAGTGCACTTATGATGGTTAAAGAGAGACAATCACGGCAATGCATCGCGCTGGGTGGCGGTGGCTGAATGACGGGAGAGAAACGGAGTGAGCTTGATAATTACATCCTGAATCTTTCCGAAAAACCAGAACCCAGAGTTTGTTACATACCCACTGCAACGGGTGATGCTGAAGAAGCGATACAACGTTTTTATCAGTCGGGCTTGCGAGGCCAGTTGAGTCATTTTTCTTTGTTCAAAATGCGATCTGGATGGCGTGATCGCCTGCTTCAACAAGATATTATTTACGTCGGTGGAGGTAATACCCGCTCAATGTTAGCTGTCTGGCGAGAGTGGGGTGTCGACTCAATACTTCGCGACTGTTATGAACGGGGGATTATCTTAGCCGGAATGAGTGCAGGAGCGATTTGTTGGTTTAGTCATTTGATCACCGACAGTGATCCCGAGCATTTTTCTGTCATCAAAGGTTTGGACATTCTTCCCGGCATGGCTGCTGCGCATTTTGATGACGAGACTAATAAACGAAAACTCTTCATAAATTTTGCTGATTCAAATCCGCAAATACCTTGCTACGGCATAGACGACTATGCAGGTTTACATTTCGTTAATGAGCGGCTCCGCAACACCATTCGCAGTCGGGAAAAAGCCGGAATCACGGTCAGGAATGTCGGTCATTCGATAGAAAAAACACTAGCTAATGAGAGTAACGAGTGTATTTATTCTGGCGTTTGATAGTTGACGATAGTCGAAATAGGGACAGACATAGACGGGTAAGTTTTTATGAACAGCAAATGCCTCATTAAGCCAGACAAACTGACCGGCGAGTCCTAAATTTTTGCAGTGTATTCTTCCCGCAATAATATGCAGCCCCCCTTGCTCAGCTCGCTGAGGTATATCTACTTCGCCAAAAAATAGCGCCGTATCACTGCTTTTCTGAAGCAGCCTATCATCTCTGAAATCTTGCCATCGGGTAAATGCTGAAGGGCGGAGAGGGTGGCTTTCAGGCAATGCAAATAACACCTTGGCATACACATTGAAGACTTTTCGCCAACCATTTCCCCCTGTTTGGTTAATTATCTCTATATCTCCACTGGAAAGTGGATAAACAGCATTTATCGGCAATGATGTTGCCATTGCCGCTTCAAAGGGAGGCGCTTTCTCTACGTAAACATTGAGAGTTGCTGATGGATCGCCAATTGCTGTGAAGTGATTCAACAGGTATTCCTAAAATGAGCATGGTGATTGGGTAATCTACCATGCTCGGATATAGAAATTGTCAGTATTTACCTACGAACATTATTAATGGGTTAAATAATAAATTTCTGATGCCGCGCCGTTGTCGTTGAGAAATTTACCAATAGTAGAAAACGTCGCAGTCTCGGGGTGGGACGGATGATCAGAGATTGACACTGAGCGAGCAAAGACTGACCCTAGCGCGAGCTTCATTCGACTTATATGTATCCTTTGTGGGGTGAAGTAAGCTTTCTGATACGTTTTTATTCTGCTCAAATTATCAGTTTGATAGATGGCTGCGGTAACTACGTCGAGCGTATGCTCAGTACAATTTTGGTATGTCAGTGTAAAAGGGTTAGCGATGATTGAGTAATCTGAATTGTGCAGGTCCCGATACGTTGCCGAGCTGATCACCGCAAGTAATCGCTGCTGCAACGCTTTACTTGGAATAATGACACCTGCTTTAAGCTCGTAAGCACCGGAGAAAAAATCGACAGGAAAGTCCCTGACCAGCTCGCTTTTGTGTTCTTTACCGGCTACCTGATAAAGGTTATACAGTGTATACCCTGGATACACCTTTCCATCCTTACCTGTGATTTTCGAGTACACGGCTAATGCTGTATGCGTAAAGCTGATGCCTTTGGGTAATCCGCTGCGTTCCTCACCGATACGAGCAATGATGGCAACATGAGCTCTTTTTGTTGCTAATGATTTTTCGACCTTTTTGGCGAAAGATACAATATCCTCTGGTTTGTGTCTCGGTGGTCCATTTGGCTGACTACCTGCAAAAGCAAAGGGTATAACATGTAATAAAAGCAGTGAAACGACTAACTTGTACAACAAATTCATCTTATTGCCTCCATGTCAGTTCGGTATTAATTGTTGCTGAGTGCCTCGGCTGGGGAGGGAAGGGCAGTAAACGTTTCCTCACAAACGGGGAGAGGCTCAGACATTGATAAATCGGCTGCATTTAACATCGATCCTGCAACCATACTACTTGCAAGACCTGCACTCCCGACGATGAGGAATGGAATCGCGGCAGTCGCTACTACTGCTTGACCAGAAGCAACAAGACTGTGACCGGCGCTTGCTGTGCTCGCCGACGCAGCATTACCGCTTTCACGTATTGCTTGTTTACTGTGGTTTGTTGAAGCTTGAACCTGACATATCGAAGCACATGCCAATATTGCAGTTATCTTTATCCATTGTGTAAGTTGCATTTTATATTCCTCTCTCAAGATTCCACATAAAAACACCGTTCGATAAAAACTTACTCATTACGGAGCAATAAAACAATGTTCAAAATTGAGAAGTATGGAATTTATCGCAAAGAGATGAAAGAAGGTTCAGTGAGACACGGCAAAACATTGTGTTTAGCTATCTTCGATAATGGTGAACGGCTTTTTGCCTCTGTTTTTGTGCGCAAATTATTTGAATGTAAAGAGCTAACAACGTTTAGCACACAGGATTTAGGAGAGAGTAAATGACATTATGATGAGTATTCCAACCAGGGCCTTTTGGCTTCATCGGTAGATACTGGAAGTGATTCCGAATAAATCCGGACTTGGTCACGGCCAGATGATTTTGCCTCTAACAATGAAGTATCTGCTTTTTCAAGCAGACAGGAGAAATCATCATGACTCATTGCAGTGTGTAATCCAATGGAGACAGTCACTTTTAGTCTATCGACACCCTCACCAATATCGACCTCCATGTCCCGCACTGCATCAACAATGCGCTGGGCAATTTGCTCTGTTGTTTCTGCACTGCAATCTGGTAAGAAGAGAATGAATTCTTCTCCGCCAAAGCGGCCGAAAATGTCTTTTTTTCGGATTCGGTTTTGTACAGTGTTGGCAAAAGCCTCCAGTACCCTGTCTCCCGCGAAGTGGCCATGTACATCATTTACACGCTTGAACCTGTCCAAATCTATCAGCATTGCAGAGAAGGGCTTATTCGCACGTTTGTTTTTACGGTATTTCTGTTCGGCCTGAGTCATCAGCATTCGTCTGTTATAAACACCTGTAAGAGGGTCTAAAGTGGCATGACGATAAAGTTTCATGATCATATGAAGTTGCGACAGTTGAGACCATGCAACCATGAGTGCTGTGATTGCTTCGATAAGATAGAGTACTTTTTTAACGTTATCTAACTCATGCCCGCCGAGATATGCGACGTTATATTGAGTCAGCAAGGTTATCCCAAGCAAAGCCAATGACTCGGAGGCAGTGAGAGGGAAAATTGCCAGCACAACAATATGTATCAGTGGCAACATGGCATAACTGAACGAGTAGTGTGTGTGGTCGAACGGAAAATCCAGTACAAAACTGGTACTGAGATAGAATAGGTTTGCAGCAATGACCATCAACGCCAAAGCATATTTAATTTTTGTCAGACTATTGGTTTTGTTCACCTGCTTAGCAATAGCAAGAAGGCTCACCGCAAAACATCCACGAAGGACTGACAATTGAAAGATGGCCTCCTCAGAGACACCCATATTTGAGGAAAGCTGATAAAAATCAATGGCTATCCATAACAAGTTAGCCGCTGCCCACAGTACACATAACGCTTGAAATCGCCCTTTTAGATAGGCTTGACGAGTCGTATTAAACGACTGAGCATGGTTTTTGTGCGACCACAATTCATACAGAGACAACTTCCAGTGTACTAATCTCGGCTTGGAGCCTCGGGCTATTGTCATTTAGATTGCCTGCAGTAAGGTGAGTTAACTTATTATTTTTATTGGCTTATGCTACTGCATGAATTATGAGCAATATACATTTATTACACTGTTTACCTCATACTCATTCATTACTGTGAACTTATGCATGCCTTTTAATTTACTCACATATTTTGCGTGAAGTCTCCGACACCGTATAATTGTGCAATATTTTTTATTTTGAGCGAGTGGCATGTTTTTTAGTCTTGGTCTGGCCATTGCAGCCGGTGTGATTGGTGCCCAATGGGTGTTAACTTTGGTGCTTTTGCGTGGTGATATCTGTCCCGGTCAGCGTGGCCGAATCCACGGTGTGTTTTGGTACCTTGTAGGTGGTTGGCTACTCGTGATACCCGCTTTACCTTGGGCTGTTTTGCCCTTCTTGGTGTTAGGGATCTTTGCTTTTCGGGCAAAAACAGGTAAAACGCGTCAGGTCGGTCCTATTCCGCTGCTTCATTTAGCCAATGGCCTTGGTCTTCTCACTCTCTTCATGTTTTTAATTCAAGGCCAATGGCTACAAAATATATTGATTCTTCTTCAGTTGCCGATACTTGGCGCCGCTTTCTCTCATTGTCTTTTGGTAAAAGCGCGCTCGCGACTGCAAGCATTTCACCGTATCTTGCCTGTCGTTGGGATTTGTGTGGCGATGCTCATGGCGGTAGCTGGAGCGCTAGTTGGATATGTGTCGGGTGCTGGAGAAGCCGAGATGTTACCCATCCTGGCTAGTCTTGCACTGCTACTCACAGGGGTCACTTTTTGGATTGTCCACCTTTTCCGTCAGGATGCACCGAAGCTGGTTATGCTTGTGCCGGCACTCAGTGCTGTGACGGGTTCTTCTTTCCTGCTTAATTCTCTTATCTAGTCCCCTGCGTCATTTCTGATAAGGCACAGTAGAGAGTGCCTTATCAACTAGACATTTCATCACAGCTATCTGACACTCAATATGACGGACAAAGTTAAAGTCCGGTTCCGATAACACGTCGATTTATACTCAATAGTGAGTGACAGTGGAAAGGAGTGACGAGATGGAAATTCACAATGCCATCAATCTAGATAGCGCAATCCTGTATGGGATTATTAATGAGAAGCTGCGGCTTGAGTGTGACAGTTTGGAAGATCTCATGTCGACGATGGATTTAGATCAGAGCCAGCTTCAGGTCCGGCTCGATGAAATGGGCTGCTATTACGACCCTGTTGTCAATCAGCTCAGGCAAAAATAGAAATGCAGGGTCGAAGCGTCACTTGGTTACACTTTCCTTATCCCTTCGAGATAGCGCTGACATTGCTGGCGGGCAGTGGCGAAAAAGGCTTGTAAGTAAGGACGGTTTTTGTCACTTGCCCGAACCGCAGCATAAAGACGTCGCCAAAGTCCGTTCTCTAACGGCTTGTCTACGACCAGCCCTTGACGTGAAAATTCACTGACTGCCCAGTTTGGCAGTGCTGCAATACCAAGCCCTGCCGACACCATTTGAATCAGCATCAGCGTATTATCCGCTTTTTTGTATTTTTCCGGTTCGACATTTGCTGGTGAAAGAAAGTGGTTGAAAACATCCAGCCGCTGTTTTTGCACAGGGTAAGTCAACAAAGTTTGATCAGCGAAATCTCCCGGTGAGATATGAGCTTTTTCGGCCAAAGGGTGACCGGGTCCGGTAACAAGGCGAACCTCAAAATCGAATAATGCCTCATAATGCACGTCGCTTCTCGGCGAGATGTCTGATGTTATGACCAAATCAAGGTCACCGCTCGCTAGAGAGGGTAAAGGCTCAAAGCCCATGCCTGATGAGAAATCGAGGGCAACATGGGGCCAGGTTACCTGATAATCTTTGAGTGCTGGCATCAGCCATTGAAAACATGAATGGCACTCTATAGCCATGTGCAATCGGCCCTGAGTGTCTTCCTTGAGGTTTGCTAATTCAGCTTCTGTTTTCGCAAAGCGGGGCAAAACGTCATCTGCCAGTCTTAAAAGGATGTCACCCTCCGCGGTAAATTTAACAGGCCGCGTTTTTCGCAAGAAGAGTTTGCAGCCAAGCCGCTTTTCAATGTCCTTGAGTTGGTGAGAAAGTGCAGATTGTGTCAGGCAAAGCTGCGTCGCAGTGGCTGTTAATGATCCCGTATCCCTCAACACAGAAAGTGTTTTCAAATGCTTTAACTCTATCATTATGAATATTCTTCACATTTTCCATGAGTAACTTGACGATAATTTCTGTACTGTAAAACATCAATATGGCCATGTAAACATCTGGATGGCTAAATTAAACATTTTATAGAAAGAAGCTCAAGTTGAATAACCTGATGTGAGGTGTGTGGGGGCTGATATTTGTCCGCAAAGATCAGAGAAGTGTGTAGGTATTATCTGGTGCTATATCTGGTGATTATTTAGGTATATATTGAACCGTGAAATAATCATTTATTGTATTTCATCGCTACTGTGAGTTTGGTGGCAAGATCCGTATTTATGTTCAACACTTAGTAAACATTTATTTAGGGATCAGGACTGAATGGCTAAACGTGTAATGCTGACAACAATAGTAACAGTCTTGGTCGGGCTCTTTTTCTCGTTCCTTGCTGCTATGTCATTACACCATTCTGAAAGTCTCTCCATAAAAAATGAAGTGGCAAAAGATGTCGAAAATGCAGCTCTGTCACTAGAACGAGAGCTGAGTGCTAATATCGAATTACTGCAAATTATGAGGCGACAGTTTGAGCGTTCGCAAACCGTGTCTCAGCCCCTTTTTGAACAAATCGCAAAAGACACCTTATCCCGCCATCCAGAATATCTATTCATCGACTGGGTTTACCCCAAACCGAACCGCGCAGCTAATGAAGATAGTGAATCCGTCAAAAGAGAGCTGAGCGTTCGTTATGCTCTACCGAAACTGAAGGCGGAAGCCTTCAGAGGAGAATCTGTCGACCAACAGGACAACTTATTTGGCATCCTCAAGCTGAGCGCACTCAAAGCTGTTCCTATGGCGTTATCGTCTATGCCAATCCAGCAGGAGTTCCGCGACACCAGAGGCTTATTTGTCACTATGCCGGTTTATCGTGGAGTGGCAGAAACAGACAATGAACGTTGGCAGTTACTTGAGGGAATCATATCAGCAAACATGCTGATTGATGACGTGTTTAAGATTGCTATCAGTAATACTGTCGGTCAGGCAATTAACCTTGAGCTTCTTGAGCTGGGGCCTGATAAGTCATGGACTGTCATTCATCAAAATCTGGCGGCGCTTTACGAGCAGGGTGTACAAGATATGAGCTTTAGCTCATCACCCATAAAGTTTGCGGGGCTCGAGTGGAAAATAAAAGGCACCCCGACGAAAGGCTACATTAGCGACAGAAGAAGCTTGTATCCACAAATCATCTTTATCGTTGGCATGGTCATTTTTATCATGCTTTCATACATTCTTTATATTCTTCAGTTCCGGGCAATGAGTATTCAAAGGCATGTCGATCAGAAAACACGTGCATTGCGTGAAGCGAACCTGAAGTTAGAGCAGATATCCCGTTCAGACAGTCTTACAGGTCACTACAACCGCAGATACTTTGATGAATGTCTTACTAGTGAGGTAGGGCGCTCTCAACGCGACAGTATCCCAATCAGTATGATGGTGATTGAGATTGACCATTTATCTGATTATAACGAGACGTGTGGTCGCATTGCAGGAGACAAAGCTATCCGCCTAATCTCTCATGAAATGAAAGAAGTTCTGTGCCGTCCCAGTGACCTGTTTGCCCGATACGGCGGTCAGCAGTTCGCTGTCTTGTTGCCGAATACTAATGACGGTGAGCCTGTTGCAGGGCGGATTGCAAAAACGGTAAAAGCGCTTGGCTTTTATTTTGATAATGAGAAAGGAAATCTCGGCCTGAGTATCAGCATTGGCGGAGTGACCGTAATAGATCCAAAAGAGCTGTCAGCTTCCAAATTGTCGGCCTACGCCGAAATTGCACTCAACAAAGCGATTGCTGGTGGGCGAGATCGTGTCCACTGGATTAACGAACCTGAGAGAAACTAGCCTTTTCGGCGAATGAATACCAAAAAGGCTAACGTTCTACGTTCCTATTCTGTTGATATCTACCATGGGTATTGTTCTACCCTTCAATACACCCAATCTTGAAGGCGGAATTCCAATGACGCCTTACCGTTTAAGTAGATATGATTTTTTGTCAGCGTCACGCGACTCCACTCAGACAAGGTGTCAGTCACTATATTCTCAATTTCCATTTCTTGCTCAGGACAAGCCATCATGGTTGACGCCATACTTTGGACACGGAACATGCCATCTTGGAGTTCAGCCTGTCCAAAATAGCGGTTGCAGCCTCCATTTCCGTTGGCGGTAAAAGCCTCTCCGATTTCCAACGTAGGTGCACTAAAACCTTCAGAGCTGTTTACAGGCTCACCGTTTATTTTGGTCAGAACCCAATGATGATGTTGTAGGTTGGTTTTTGAGACATCCATCATGTCTTCTTTTGTTGCAGTAGACGCCGTTTTCTCCGAATGATTCATAGGTTTTGTATTTGTGCAGGCAGTGAGGAGAAGTGCAAGAGCTGAGGCAAATACAGTTTTTTTCATTTCTTACTCCAGAGTGTTTCGAAGACGATCACGCAGTGCGGTATTGAGACCATTTATGCTGCGGATGAAGGTACAAATGTGGTAGTTGAGGTTCCACCCGTTAGTCGCAAAAATATTACCACTAACGTCAGTCCTGACGCGTCTTAAATTTCACTCTGAAACAAACATTACACTTTTTAGCTAGCTGAAATTGAGGTCTTGTCTGGTCAAAAATAAATGCTTGCGGAAATGCCAACACCAGTCTGGGGTCCACATTTCGTCCACCAGCACGACGATTGCCTGATGGTGTAAAAGGGTAAGTAGGCGAAATAAGCTGTCGTAGCGTTTTGAATCACATATGACAACATTTTGAGTTGGCTGTATTTGTGATTTCGCCAAATTTAAAGAAGGTGATAAGAAGTCGGTTTGAAGCTTGTGCGTGTGACAGCTGTAAGTCACAAACTCGTGTTTGGTTTTATCCCCAATTAGTAACTTAATAGGTTGTCTTTTATTCCCGACATCACTAATAAGCTTTCCCCATTCGGCGGCATCCTGCTTATCAAAGCTCTCAAGTACTTTTTCCATGTAAAATGTATCCAAGTAAAGAACAGAACGGTATAAAAATAAAAATAGCTGTATTTTTTTTAGTACACAGAGATTATCTTTATTATCTTTTAAAATATATGACCGGAATCAAAAATAAACTAAACGCAATGCTGTTTATTAATAACAAAAATAAAGTAAGTGATAACCTATGGCTAGTTTATATATCAGGATGTGTCTATTTTTCTAGTCATTTAGTATTTATAGTTAAAATATTTTATTTTTTATATAAAGTTTTATCCGAACAGTATCCCAAATAATAATGCTGAGTTTAGGCTTAATCTAAAATCAAAATAATTAACGTATATTATACGCTTTATTGGAGTGTGAGAACGTTTCAGGAAATGTATTAATATCTCTCAGCCATTGATCTGTCTTGGCAAAACTCATTGGCCTACCATACCAGTAGCCCTGCAATTTATCGCAACCAATTGAAATGAGATACTGACCAAGTGCTTCAGTCTCAACGCCCTCTGCAACGACTTTACAGCCGAGACTATGCGCAAGATAGACCGTTGATCGGACAATAGCCTCGTGATTGCTACTGGTTAATAAATCAGTGACGAAACTACGATCAATTTTCAGCTCGCTGATAGGCATATTACTGAGAATGGATAATGAAGAGAAACCTGCGCCAAAATCGTCAACACTGAGTAAAACACCTAATTTATTTATTTCCTCAAGTGTCCGGCGGCACCTTTCTGGATCCTGCATTAAGCTGGTTTCAGTGATCTCAAGAATTACAGAGTCGGGAGAAACATTATATCTATGCAGTAACTCCTGCAAATAACCGCCTAGTTCTTTCTCCTCTAAATCTTTTATCGAAAGATTAACCTGAACCTGAGGGTAAAACCCGTCCTCTCTCCAGCTTTCTAATTGCCTGAATACAGTATCAAGCACCCAGCGAGTAATTTTTCTTATGGCATAAGTTTGTTCTGCAATTGGAATGAACTCATCGTTATTTACGTATCTCCCTTTACCTAGTGGCCAACGAAGTAATGCTTCCATCGATACTTTTTTCGGTTCTTTGATATTAAATACGGGCTGAAAAAAAAGCTCGAAATCCATATTCTGAATGGCTTGGTTTAACATCGATGACAGCTCGTCTCGTGAAAATAAAGCAGCAGTTGAGACGGATTCATAGATAGTGAAGGGTTCTTGGCCTCGCTTTGCTGAGTACATGGCTGACTCCGCACGTTTAATCATTTCATCAGCATCAACGCCATGAGAAGGATAAATGGCAACGCCACAGCAGTTGGTGAGATTGACGTCGTAGTTCTTTATTGGAAAGGGTGCTTCCAGGGCACAATGGAGCTCTTCAAGGTAACTATGTATATTCAATTTCTCCGAATCTTTTAGGATGAAAGCAAAGCGATGGGTGCTTGATCGGAAGAGTAGATTTTCCGGTGACAGGTTTTCTTTTAACTTCTCACTGAAAAGCAGTAGTAACTCATCACACTCCTGATGACTGAATACTTCATTGATATTGTTAAAATTATTGATATTAAGAGAGATGAGTGTGAACTCTCCACCGCGGGTTTTAAACTCAAGAATACGATCCTTCAGTTCTCTAACGAGATAACGGCGGTTTGGCAGGCTGGTAAGTTCATCGTAAGAAATTTGTTGCCACTGTTGCAGCTCTGCTTTAGCGATTCGTTCAATGCTCTGTGAGATCACACCGAATGTCATAACGGTAAAAATCCCACCGCCAAAGAAGATCATTGAGACGATCAACTCTATAAATGCAATTTCATTTTTGTTGATGAGGTAGATAGAAAAAATGGCATAGCCCAGGGTGAAGCCCAGCATAACGGGGAGGAAGCTGAATGTACTCAACCGTCTGTCTTTGTTGTAAAGCCTGATTGCTGATCTGAGCGCCTGTATAATCAGACACATGCCTGTTAAGACCAGTGTAATAGCAACGATTTTTAGCATACTTTCACCGCCAGAAATAAAGCAATGACAGCGAGTGGAAACTGCCATTGCATTTAGCGAGTCAATACTAAAAAGCGTAGTTTACCTTTGGCTCACAAAAGAGATTTAGTCTCAATATTTGTGCAACTGATATCTATTTACAGATATCACAGCCAGAGTGTTTAGGGAGTGAGAGGGTCTGCCACTGGCAGGTCATTGCATCAAACATCATCAGCTTACCTTTTAGGCTGTTATCCATCGAGGTGAGACACTTGATAGCCTCTAATGCCTGCATACTGCCTATTATTCCAACGACAGGCGCTAGAATACCTGCTTCAACACAGCTCAGCGATTGTTCACCAAATAGCTGGCTTAAACACTGGTAGCATGGTTCGTTGTCCTGATAAGTAAAAACAGCAAGCTGTCCCTCAAGTCGAATTGCAGCACCACTGACAAGAGGCGTTTTGCTGGCAAAACACAAACGGTTCAGCTGGTTTCGCGTGGGTAAATTGTCTGAACAATCCAGCACAACATCATGAGACTCAATGAGTGATGCCAGCGCCTTGTCATCCAAACGCTGGCTGATTGTGTCGATCACCACGTGAGGATTGAGCCTTGTAAGTTGTTGTTTTGCCGATAAAACCTTTGGCTGGCCAATCGTTTTATCATTGTGCAGCACTTGTCGTTGCAGGTTTGATAATTCAACGTTGTCATCATCAATCAGCGTAAGATGACCGATACCAGCAGCGACAAGATATTGTGAGGAAGCACAACCCAGACCGCCAGCACCCAGCATCAACACCTTCGCCTGCTTTAACGCTTCCTGACCGTCATAATCAAACTGACGAAGAATAATCTGGCGGTTATAGCGCAGCTCTTCTTCTGGAGAGAGAATATCCATCAAAGGTCTCCTAGAGCAGCACCGAATTAAATGGCTCAATTGTCACACTTTCACCGGGTTCAATTCTGCCTCGTTCACTTTCAAGGACAGCAAAACAGTTTGCCAGTGACAGTGAACTGAAAGCACCTGAACCTTGATTGCCGGTCGTTGATACGGTGAGTTCTCCACTTTCGATAGAATATATTGCGCGTTGATAATCTGTCCTGCCAGGACTTTTTCTGAATGTGCTGGTTGCTTTTGCAGTTAACTGCGCTGGAGCCTGCCATTGCGAATGACCACTGAGTTTAGCCAACATAGGTTGAACAAGAACATACAGGGTCACAAGTGCAGAGACCGGATTACCTGGCAGACCGCAAAACAGGGCGTTACCGACGGTGCCATACGCGAAAGGTTTACCGGGTTTGATGGCTATTTTCCAGAAGTTGACTTCGCCTTCCTGAGCAAGGATATCCTTGGTGTAATCTGCCTCACCTACACTGACGCCGCCTGAGGTGACAATGACATCAGCGCTATCTGCTGCGCTCAGGAAAGCGTGTTGTAGCTGCTCCTTATCATCTGGGATCACGCCCAGATCAAGTGTCTCACATCCCATTTTGTCCAGCATAGCAGCGATGGTGTAGCGGTTGCTGTCATAAATTTCGCCCGGGCCAAGAGGTTCACCCATCTGTTTGAGTTCATCTCCCGTGGAGAAGAAAGCCACGACAGGGCGCTTTACCACATTTACACGAGCGATGCCGAGCGTGGCCAGCATCGGGATTTCTCTCGGTGTGAGACGGGTACCTGCAGGTATAACAACGGCACCCTTACTAACATCGTCACCAACAGGGCGAATGTTCTGCTGCGTATCGGGTGTCGTCAGGATCTGAACAGATTCACCAGACACCTCTGCCTGTTCCTGCATGATCACAGCATCCGCTCCGCGTGGAACTTCAGCACCAGTCATGATTCGAACACATGTACCCTCAGTGCATTTACCCGTGAATGGGGCACCTGCAAAGGACTTGCCGATGACTTTTAATGAGGTGTTGCCCTCAAAATCCTTAGTCCTCACGGCATACCCATCCATGGCTGAATTAGCGAATGGTGGAATATTCAGTGGGGAGTGGATATCGTTGGCGACAACACGATCAATGGCGTCAGAGATATTGACAGTTTCAGTAGCTGTAAGCGGTGTGGCAGCATCCAAGATGGTCGAAATAGCGGTAGAGACTGGCATGAGTCCCGGGGTGTCAAAGCATCCCATTATTTTTCTCTCTGTTAACACATAAGTGCGATGTTCAGATCGCGGTAGAACAAAGCTCTTATTATGGCAAAATTTGTAGTCACTTATGAATGACCATACGCAATTCAAGGTGTTATTTTTCAGATAATAACGCTATGCTTCAAAATTATGAAATTACGTAGATCCATGTCTTAAACATATCAGTAATTATTACAACATATCTATAGTGACAACGGCATGTAACTATCCTAGGAGCCTCATATGACTTCACTGAGCGATTCGGCACAAAAAGTCCGCGAAGCGCTTATTGCCCAAGGCATTGAAACACCAATGCGAAATGACAATAACATGTCATCTTTGGAGAAGAAGGAAAAGATTAGTTTCCACATGAGAGAAATTCTCAATGTGCTTGATTTGGACCTTGAAGACGACAGTCTGACAGACACACCATCGCGCATTGCGAAAATGTACGTTGATGAAGTTTTTTGTGGGCTTGACTACCACAAGTTTCCAAAAATTACTGTTATTGACAACAAAATGGGCTGCGATGAGATGGTCAAAGTAAAAGACATCTCTGTAACCAGTACCTGTGAGCATCACCTAGTCACCATTGATGGCAGATGTGCAGTGGCCTACGTGCCAGATGACAAGATTATTGGTCTATCTAAGATCAACCGCATTGTACGATTCTTTGCCCAGCGACCTCAGGTTCAAGAGAGGTTAACGAAGCAAATACTGGTCGCCCTCCAAGCGTTGCTCGAGACTGACAACGTTGCGGTGCACATGACTGCCGTGCATTATTGCGTGAAATCACGTGGTGTGATGGACTCTACCAGTGACACGACAACAACAGCACTGGGGGGAATTTTCAAGAGTAATCCTTCCACTCGTGCTGAGTTCTTGCATGGTGTCTAACAGTCAGAGACTTAAATAAAAAAAGCGCCGAACGGCGCTTTTTTATAATAGCTTTGTTAGCCTTATAAAACGCTCGCGATAGCCTTGCAAAGCGGAGCGATGTTACTTCTCGTCATTCCTGCCACGTTAAAACGACCAGAGCCAACGATGTAGACTCCAAATTCGTCCTTCAGTCGGTTAACTTGCTCTTTAGTAAGGCCAGAAAAAGAGAACATACCATTTTGACGTTCGATAAAGCTGAAGTCGGTATCTACGCCATTGTCTTTCAGCGTCGATACGAACAGTTCACGCATATCTTTGATGCGAGAGCGCATATCTGCCACTTCTTGTTCCCACTCTGCGCGCAGGGTTGGATCATTGAGGATTTCTGTCACCACAGCTGAACCGTGTGCTGGTGGGTTGGAGTAAATAACCCGAGCGATTGATTTTATCTGGCTAAATGCAGCATTGGCTTGCTCAGCATTGTTCGCTACCAGCGTGAAAGCACCAACACGTTCATTGTATAGGCCAAAGTTCTTAGAAAATGAGCTCGCTACCAGAAGTTCAGGACATTGGCTGGCAAATGCACGCAGACCCGCGGCATCTTCTTCCACACCACTTGCAAAGCCTTGATAGGCAAAGTCGAACATTGGAAGTAGTGATTTTTCGAGACATAAATCAGCCAACTGCTGCCATTGTGCGGCATCCGGATCGACACCAGTTGGGTTGTGGCAACATCCATGTAGCAGAACCACATCACCCGCTTCAGCCTGGTGAAGATCAGTCAGCATTGCATCAAAGTCGATGCTCTTTGTTTCAGCGTTATAGTAGCCATATTGCTTCGTTTCGAGACCAACGGCAGCAAAAATACCAAGGTGATTTGCCCAGGTTGGATTGCTGATCCAAACGTTAACGTCGCCGAGCTGGCGTTTGATGAATTCTGCACCCAGGCGAAGTGCTCCTGTACCACCGGGAGCCTGTGCAGTTTGGGCACGCTTTTGAGCGATTAGTTCAGCATTTTGTCCAAAGAGGAGCTTTTGAACAGCCAGACCATATTCGACAGTGCCGGAAATACTCAAATAAGATTTGGTTGTTTCTTTCTCTAAAAGCAACGTCTCAGCTTTTTTTACTGTTGCCAAAACGGGTGTATTACCCGATTCATCTTTATACACACCAACACCAAGGTTAATTTTGCTATCACGTGTGTCGGCTTTAAATTGGTCAGTGAGACCCAGAATTGGGTCGGCGGGAGCAGGGATAATTTTTTCAAACATCTTGGTCTTCCATGGGCGTATTTTTAAGTATCAACCTTTTCGTTATACCACTTTGTTCACAGATAAAAAAATAAATTCACAAAAATTAATTTATTGTGACTAAGCAGCTGTATGTAAACATGGAAACTTTTCTGTTTAAGCCATAAAAAAAGCCACCTTTAGGGTGGCTTTTTCAATCACATACTGTTCTACAGCTAAATCAGCATTTAGAAATTAGCACTGCGCGGCGTACGTGGGAATGGGATCACGTCCCGCACGTTTGCCATACCAGTAACGTAAGAGACCAAGCGTTCAAAGCCCAGACCAAATCCAGCATGCGGAACACTGCCGTAGCGACGCAAATCGCGGTACCAGTTCATATGTTCAGGGTCAATATTCATCGCACGCATACGCTCATCAAGAACATCCAGACGCTCTTCACGCTGGGAGCCACCAATGATTTCACCGATCCCCGGTGCCAGTACGTCCATTGCTGCAACTGTTTTGCCGTCATCATTCATGCGCATGTAGAACGCTTTGATGTCTTTTGGATAGTTCTTAACGATAACGGGAGCTTTGAAGTGCTCTTCAGCAAGGAAGCGTTCATGCTCGGATGACATATCGATACCCCATTCGACAGGGAATTCAAATGTCTTACCTGAATCCAGAAGGATTTGAATCGCGTCAGTGTAATCAACCTGAGCGAAATCTGAGTCAACGAATTGCTCTAAACGGGTGATGGCATCTTTGTTGATGCGCTGAGCAAAGAACTCAAGGTCATCTCGACGTTCTTCAAGCACTGCTTTAAAGACATACTTGAGCATATCTTCAGACAATTTCGCAACGTCATCAAGGTCAGCAAAAGCAACTTCCGGCTCAACCATCCAGAACTCAGCAAGGTGGCGACTGGTGTTAGAGTTTTCGGCACGGAACGTTGGGCCGAAGGTATATACCTTACTCAGTGCGCAAGCGTATGCCTCGCCGTTCAACTGGCCTGATACAGTCAGGAACGTTTCTTTGCCGAAGAAATCCTGATCAAAGTCCACATCGCCTTTGTCAGTCATTGGCAGGTTAGCCAGATCCAACGTAGAAACACGGAACATTTCACCCGCACCTTCGGCGTCAGACGAAGTGATCAGCGGAGATGACATCCAGAAAAAACCATTCTCATGGTAGAAGCGGTGGATTGCCTGAGACAAGCAGTTACGAACGCGAGCAACGGCACCAATAACATTGGTACGTGGGCGAAGGTGAGCCACCTCGCGGAGGTATTCAATAGAGTGGCGGGTTTTTGCCATTGGGTAAGTATCAGGATCGTCAACCCAGCCAACTACTTTTACGTGAGTTGCCTGAAGCTCGTAAGCCTGACCTTTACCCGGGCTTTCAACAACCTTACCCGTTACTTCAACAGAGCAACCTGTGGTGAGACGCAGTACTTCTTCCTGATAATTATTAAGCTCATTCGGCACAACAGCCTGAATAGGATCGAAACAAGAGCCGTCATAAATGGCGAGGAAAGAGATACCGGCTTTTGAATCACGTCGGGTACGGATCCAACCGCGTACAGTCACTTCGCTGTCAACTGCCGCTTTGCCGTGCAGTACGTCTGCTACTGGCACATAAGTCATAGTTTGCATCTAACTCCGTTGAAGTCTATCCGGTTATGCTTGCCGGACAAGGAAAATTTAGCTATTCGAAACAGCAAGTTTACCTTTATCCTCTTAAGCTGCAAGCACTGAAAGCCTTTGGCAGGTGAATTTCTGGTGTGGATATTGCCACACTACTCGCAGAGCCATTAACTTTGCTCAACTTGTCATCAAAACACGCTGGGGAGTGCCGCATGAGTGTGAAAGCTTATCTCTAGTGAGGGGCGGCATAACACCTTATATGAATATCGTTGCGCTTGGTAATGCTGCTTCTCTCGCGAAGTTAGTTACTTTTGGGACACGATCAACGATCGCTGTCGCATTTTTCGTTGAGCTTTTGTTCATAATTCAGTAGCATCGCCGCCGCACCTAGATTGAGATTACAGGAACGCACCATGCACACCGAACTATTTAAAGAATTCATGTTTGAAGCCGCCCACCACCTGCCTAATGTACCGGAAGGACACAAGTGTGGTCGTCTTCACGGACACTCGTTCATGGTGCGGATTTATGTTGCCGGCGAAGTTGATCCCCATACGGGTTGGCTGATTGACTTTGCAGAAATAAAGGCAGCATTCAAACCTATTTATGACCGTCTTGACCATTACTATCTGAACGATATTGAAGGGTTAGAGAACCCAACCAGTGAAGTATTGGCACAATGGATTTGGAATGAGTTAAAACCAGCCTTGCCTTGTCTGAGCAAAGTGATGATCAAAGAGACGTGTACAGCAGGCTGCGTCTACACCGGAGAGTGAGGCAGCATCGGGTGATTGTCTGCTAAAACAAGCATAAAAAAAACCGGCATCTGCCGTTTTTTTATGCGATATCCAAGTACTTATGAGTCTGGATAGATAGACGCCAGTTTCGTTTTATGCAGGTATCAATGCACAATGCTGTTGCTCTTGGTTTCTGACTGATGGGTTGCAACGCGACTGTTTTATCTTTTAACACAACCCCCTCAAGGAGTTCATCAAGCTTTTCAATATCAGATTGGGTTCCCACTGGGTGCTTGATCTCATTGGCTCTCTCAAGACACTCAGTTAGCACAGGTAACTTTCCTCGCATACCTATCTTGGGCGATACCGTCACCCAGGTCGAATCTGTCGCTTGGATAGGGTAAGTACCGCTGGTTTCGATCTGGCATTGATAGCCAGCCGCTTCCAGTGCGGTCGTTAAAGGTTGCAGATCGTAAACACAGGGTTCTCCGCCAGTGATCACAACATGTTTGGCATGATAGCTGTCTTGCAAATGTTGAACGATTGATTGCGTCGTTATCGAGGTCCAGAGGGGAGAATCAGACGTCTTCGCCAAAATTTCGCCAAAGTCGCGATGGTCCTGCTCCAACACATCCCAGGTTTGCTTCGTATCGCACCAAGCGCAGCCGACCGGGCAACCTTGCAGACGAACAAAGATTGAGGGTAAGCCAGTAAATATGCCTTCACCTTGGATGGTTTCGAAGATCTCGTTAACTTTGTACATGCTACCTTTAACTGAACAATCAAATCGGGGCGCTGATTATGTCAGGTTATGACTTCAATGTCCTCTATTTGTGACATAAATCAATTAATCAGACCTAAGTTTGTCATCTTAAAGCGTTACTCATTTGGCAAGTAACAGAAAAGGAATTTTGACGCTGTGTTGGAGTTATCACTAAATCAACTGACGCTTTGTGAGCTCTATCGCATAGGACTTGCTGATGACTTTATTATTACTTTACAAAGTAAAAAAATTACCGTGAGTAATGTGTTATTACAAAGAGAAAGCGAAGGTAAGTCATTCTCGTTAACCAGAATATTGTTCGCTATTTTGGAGATATCACTTCACTGCGACTGATGGAGTGACAACGGGTCTAAATTTGACCTTTCAATGCTTGGTCGAAATTTAACCTATTAAATCGTAAACAGATATTCCGATTATTTGATGCTTATTATTATAAAACTGCCATGCCATACTCGTTTTTAGTCAACTAGCTCACTTCCTTTTTCTCTGCAAAGCTAATTATTTTCTGGAAAAGGAAGCGATTGTCGCGTTATCAGCTAAGAATAGGTGTCGTTCTGCTATTTTTTTTATAAGGTAAAAAAAATCGGCGCAAAGAAAATGTAAGGAAGATAGGATGCTTCTCGCTCAACCCGGCCATATAGATCATATCAAACGTAAAAATGCCGGACTTGTGTATCGTTTAATTGATCAACTTGGTCCAATATCACGCATTGAGCTATCCAAGCGTACCCAACTCGCGCCAGCGAGTATTACCAAAATCACCCGAGAGCTGGTGGAAGCGCATTTAATTCAGGAAACAGAGATTCAGGAATCGGGTAGCCGGGGAAGACCAGCGGTTGGTTTGATGCTGAATAATGAAGGGTGGCAGTTTCTATCAATCAGACTTGGTCCCGGTTATTTGGTATTGGCCCTGCATGAATTGAGTGGTGCGATTCTGCTTCAGGATAAGTTTGATGTACCCAAGGTGTCTCAGAGTGAGGTCGTGGCTTTACTGCTCAATCATGTACAACAGTTTTTTGCCCGCCACACCCAACGTATTGAAAGGGTAACCTCAATTGCTGTTACTGTTCCCGGCTTGGTTGACCACCGTCAGGGAGTGGTCGTTAGCATGCCATATTACGGGGTGGCGAATCTTCAGCTAGGCGCTCTTCTTCATAAGGAGACGGGCTTATCTGTTTTCGTTGGTAATGATATCCGCTCATGGGCATTGGCTGAAAAATTCTTTGGCAAGGCAAAAAACTCAGACAACGCCGTACTTGTGTCCGCTCATCACAATATTGGTGCCGGTATCTTGGTCGACGGTAATGTATTGGAAGGCAGTCTGGGTAATATTGGCGAACTTGGCCATATTCAAGTCAAACCTTTCGGCAAGCGATGTAAATGCGGTAACAGCGGTTGTCTCGACACAGTTGCAGGTTTAAGTGAGGTGCTCGCTGAAGCAGACAATCTTGTCAGACAGGGCCATGACACTTTGTTAGACCAGAATAATCTGACTATCGATAGCATCAGTGAAGCGGCCATAAATGGCGACGGGCTGGCGATAAAAGTGGTGTCTGAGTACGGCCATAACTTGGGCAAAGCAATGGCTATCTTGGTCAACCTGTTTAATCCAGACACGATCTATATTGATGGCGAGTTCAATCAGGCAAGACAGGTACTTTTCCCCGCTATTGATGAAAGCCTAAAGGCTCAGGCTTTACCCGCGTATAGCCAGCACCTGACAGTTGAATCGGCTCAGCTTCCTGCACGAACGACAATGGCAGGTGCCGCGTTGGTAAAACGCGCAATGTATGATGGTTTTTTGCTGATCAAAGTGTTGGAGGGGTAGCTGAAAGAAAGCCTAATGTTGACGATATTCGTCTTTCCATCGAATGGTTTTCTGGACGGCCTAGACTCATTGTTGACGCGATTCTTTACCTTTTTTGATAGGTCGACTAAATCTCAGCGTCTAACTCTTAGTGGCTAGATGTTAGTCATAATACTTGTTAGCCTACCAGATACTATTCTGTCCATAATTTGAGATAGCGATGCGTTACACCGACTTCTTTTCCAGAAAAATTGCGCAGGGACCATCATTTTTCAATCGGCAGGAACAACGGAGAGCATTGACGCTTGAACTCTCGGCTTCAGGCTCCGTGTGGTTATCAGGTGAGCGACGTGTCGGTAAAACCTCCGTTGCTGTCGAAGTATGTCGTGCGCTGAGCAGAGACGCTTCCAACTATGGATTTCGCCGGGTTGCATGGAGTAAGTGCGATATAAGCTCCTGTGCAACCATGGATGCAGCGAGAAGAAAAATTCTCCAGGCGGTTGCCGATATTGCAGCAGAAATCGCAGAGCTGGACCACAAAGCGTCGGAAGGCATAAAACATTTTTTCTCTCGGTTTGATCCTGAGTTTACGCTTGGCGGAAAAGATCTCGCCAAGCTCACCCTAAAGTTGCGTACTTCAGCCAGTATGGATAACCCCGTCCGCGATGCGCTCATTGCACTGGAGGGGCTTTCAATGGAGAAAGCCTCTCAATCCATCATTATTATCGACGAATTCCAGACACTGTCAGAGATAAAGGCTGATGAGGGTGAGAGGCTGGAGTGGGAAATACGCTCAGCCCTTCAGGACGCCAGTCGTGTTGCTATGGTATTTGCTGGTTCAAAGAAACGTATGATGAGTGATGCGTTCGTCAATAAAAACCGGGCGCTTTACGGTCAGTGCCGTCGGGTTAAAGTGGCTAATTTACCCCTCGATGACTGCCACAAGCAGCTACTGCATGTCAGTAAACAGTGTGAATTTTCTCACGAGGAGGGAGCACTGGCTCTCATTTGTGATATCTCAAAAGGTCATCCTCGTGACTTTTCTCATCTCTCACTGCAAGTCTTTGAACTGGCTGTTTTTAACACGGATAGGCCCAAATACATATCTAATCGCGTGGTGAGAGAAGCATGGGAATACTTTGTCAAAGACGTCGTTGTCGATGAAGTGCAGTCATTGTTAAAGGAGAAACTGAACAATAATAAACGCGCGGAAGTGGCAACCTTACAGGCCATTGCCCACACCCGGGTTGCGAAAATACGAAGCTCAGAATTTGCCATGCTGGTTGGCCTTACCAGCACGCCAATCGCCGGAGCCGTGCGAAATCTTGAAGAGCAGGGGCTGATCAGAAAAGAGAATGGACGCTGGATGCTCTGCGAACCGTCTTACGAGCAGGCGCTAAAAAACATCTCAGAGTTCCATTTTGACCCTGACTTGGTCATCAGAGTTATCAAAAATTCAGAATCCTAAAACGAAATGCAGGCAGCCAAACCATTATTGCTGCCTGCATCTGATCTCAGTTTTTATCAGCGAGCACAGATCGACTGGCCGCGGCGGTAAAAATCACATCTGTTGAACTGTTCAGCGCAGTCTCTGCTGAGTCCTGAATGACGCCAATGATAAAACCGACCGCAACAACCTGCATTGCGATATCGTTTGGGATGCCGAAGAGGTTACAGGCCAACGGTATAAGCAACAACGAGCCGCCTGCAACGCCTGATGCACCACAGGCAGAAGCAGCCGCGACAACACTGAGCAAAATAGCAGTAGCGATATCGATGTCTATGTCTAAAGTGCTCGCCGCAGCGAGGGTGAGCACTGTAATGGTGATTGCAGCACCACCCATGTTTATAGTCGCACCAAGTGGGATAGACACTGAGTAAATATCTTTATTCAGTTCCAGCTTTTCACACAGGGCCATATTGACAGGAATATTGGCCGCTGAGCTGCGGGTAAAGAACGCTGTTACTCCACTTTCTCGTAGACATTGAAAGACTAATGGGTAAGGGTTCTTGCGTGTCATGGCAAACACAATGAGCGGGTTAACGAGCAATGCCATTGTGAGCATACAACCGAGTAACACCGCTAATAAGTGCGAGTAGCCTAACAGTGCTTCTGTGCCAGTGTCTGCAAAGGTGTTGGCGACCAGACCAAATATGCCAATCGGTGCCAATTTAATGATGAAGCGGACGATATTCGAAATGCCATCTGAGATATCTGAAAATACCGTCTTTGTTGCGTCGGATGCGTGGTGAAGTGCGATACCCAAGGCGATAGCCCATGCCAGCACGCCAATGAAGTTTCCTGTCATCAGTGCGTGAATAGGGTTATCGACAATATTGAACAACAAGGTGCGAATAACGGCTGCAATACCCTCTGGCGGTATCACAGAGGTACTACTGGTGACAAGCTCAAGGTGAGTTGGAAAAAGGAAACTCATCGCCACTGCAGTGATCGACGCTGCAAGTGTGCCCATCAGATACAGAAAGATAATTGGTTTAAGATGGGTACTCTGTCCCTTCTTCTGGTTAGCTATCGAGGCTGCAACCAAAATAAAGACTAATATTGGCGCAACTGCTTTGAGCGCGTTAACAAACAGGCCACCAAGAATTCCGACCGCATGAGCGCTCTCGGGAGATAGGGTAGCGAGAACGAGGCCAGCAATGATGCCAATTAGAATTTGAACAACAAGATTGGTATTGGCAATTCGTACCAAAGATGAGTGTAATTGAGTCATTAAATTTTCTCACGTCACGATTGATTCGCCATTAGGCGGGTGTGGCGGATTAAGCGGTGGGAGATTAAAACAATACTTTATAGATGTGTAAAGAACGAAATTGCTGCCCAATGAGAATAGCTTGCAATTTTAATCCGTTATATTGATGATTATTAATAATAAATACCATCTTTTGCCCAGCTGCAGGTCTGACTTGGTGTTTTCGACCCTCAAAATCATTGAGTGCTATGTTAGATGCTTAAGCTCGGCGTGTGCAGCCGTTAAGGGCGAATAGACTGTCGTGGTTAGAAACAAAAAAAGCTCCTAAAAGGAGCCTTTAGTATAATCAATGGCAGGCTAGTAAATCACCCGACCAATTGTATTGAGGAGTTTGCTAACGCCTGATGTGAAGTGCAACGGTGCGTTCGATACCGTGTAACAAAGGCATCCGTCCTTGGAGACAGGTGTGTGATGGTCTTCACCCGACAACATAATGAAGTCTCCCGGTGCATACGTACCGTTTTCGTCTGTAAAACTGCCACTCAGTAACAATGTCAGCTCGTACCCTTTGTGAGTATGACTCGGGACACTGCCATTCAATCCTATATGGAGTAAACTCGCTCTTGTTTTGCCTTCGTCGAGGGGTAATCTCGCACGGCTGATAGCACCCATTGTGCTCCAATCGATTTCTTTGTATCGACGAAGCGCCGTCGGTAACTTGTACCTCTCACCAGCCACATCAATGTGTGTGTCAGGTGTCGCTCGGGTGACTGTTATCGGGTCAATGGAATCGCTGAGAATATTGCTGAGCATGTCACCAAATTCAGCATTGACGGCTTCAGTGACTTCCGCTTCTTCCGCCCCAATTAACGCTTTGCCTTCTGCGGCGGCACATTCGTCGAGCGCCTTTTTACACTGTGGACACATTTCGCAATGTGCGGAAACAGCAATCGCATCGATGGCGATAGTGAGCCGGAGGCGTGTGCTTGCAGCAACGCCTTGGACGGATGAAACTTAATCATTATCTACCTCCAGATGAGATCGTAATTTCTGCAGGCCGAGTCTAAGTCGAGACTTAATAGTGCCCAAGGGAACATCGAGCTGGTCCGCCAGCTCCTGATGAGTAAGCTGCTTGAGGTATACACCTCTGACAACCTGTTGTTGTAAATCGGGGAGTCTGTCGATGTAAGAGAGGAGTTGGCTGTGTAATTGGCCTTGCACGGCCTCTTCTTCCTGAACACCTTCATCGCCGTCTAACAGCGGCCATATGTCATTGCTCAGGGTGTCTTCTCTGTTACTTTTGACTTTCCGAAGCATGTCAAAACTGACGTTTCGCATCACCGTAAATATCCACGTAGACGCTGCGCCTTTATTGTGGTCAAAAAGATGCGCCTTACGCCAAACCAGGATCATCGTTTCTTGTACGAGCTCCATCGCATGACCTTCTGCTCGAAGGTGGCGAAGGCCGTATGACCTGATTTTCGGTGCGAAATAGTTAAACAGAGTTGTAAATGCTTCAGAACTCTTCTCTGATGCAACGTCCAAGAGCAGTGTTTTGAGCTCATCGGGTGTTAGCGCGTTTGCAGACACTTTACGGCTATTCCTTTGATTCGTTTTGGGCAAGTGACATGCCGAATCGATCGCTTCCATTTTCATTATATGGCCAACTTGTCAGAACAGATGATAATACAACGTTATATACGAGACATTGGATCAATATAGAGGAATATTTAATCTGATAATAGATGAATAATAAAAGACTTCGCCTCTTCAGCGTTGTCCTGAGAGATGAACCATTGCTTTTGGCTGTTTTCCAACGGCAAAACTTCAAGCCATCTCTGGCAAACCCACACCGAGTCAGAAAAGTCTGCAGGTTCATCATCGTATTGTGCGGCGTGTTGTGGGTGTTGATCAAAAATTGACTTCAAAGCGTTCGTTACTCTGTCTGGCAACGATTCGAAGTCAGCGGGCCAATCACCCAGCGCTTCAACGTCACCTACCCACAACTTGTCATCTTCCTGTGCAACGTTAAAAATTTTAGCTCTGCTTTTGCCGCGGATTGTTATACCTAAGAGACCGTCAGGCAATTGTTCAAAATCAATAATGTCGACCAAAGTACCAAAGCGACATATTGCGTCACCATCCTTCATCGACAGAACGAAACCGTTTCCCGAGTGCATAGCCTCTTTCACCAGGCGCACATAACGAGGCTCAAAGATCCTGAGCTTGGTAACACCACCGGGTAGTAGAAAAAGGGGTAATGGGAACAGGCCTAATCTCATTTCATTCTCCTCATATATAACAGTTTATCTATACGCCTCAGAGCTTCAGACAGATCATACAGTATTTGTATGGTTATAGTTTGACCGCCTGAAACGTCTGGCTTGAGAAGGAATAAAGTAGATTAACGAAGCCTATTTTCGATGCTGTAAAGTGCAGCCAACACGTCACTACTCACCAAAGCAATGTTCAACCCCTTTTTGAATGGCTCTTACAAGTGCCGAGAGGTGATGCTCCTCCATATCAAAAGGAGGCATGATGTATATGAGCCGTCCAAATGGCCTAATCCATACTTTCTCTTTTACGAATACTTTTTGAATTTCAGCTACATCAACGTTGTTATGAGTCTCTACAACGCCAATGGCACCGAGCCAACGGACATCTTTTACCGCGTGATGATTCTTAAGTGGTGGCAGTAGGGTAGAGAGATGATTCTCAATAGAATGAACTTTTTGTTGCCAGTTTTGATTCGTCAATAACTCAAGACTGGCATTTGCCACTGCGCATGCTAATGGGTTAGCCATAAATGTTGGTCCATGCATGAAGCACCCAGCTTTACCACTGCAAACGGTGTCTGCCACATGGGACGTCGTTATGGTCGCGGCCAGTGTCATGTAGCCACCAGTCAGTGCTTTGCCTAAACAGAGAATATCTGGTGTGATTTCGGCATGCTCATAGGCAAATAATTTTCCTGTCCGGCCAAAACCAGTAGCAATTTCATCGCAGATTAAAAGGACATTGTGTTCATCACAAAGCTCACGGACCCGGCGAAGATAAGTAGGGTGATAGATTCGCATACCACCTGCGCCCTGAACGATAGGCTCCAAGATAACCGCTGCAATTCGGTCTCTGTTTTGCTCAAGTTTTTGCGCAAAGTCTGAAATATCGTCCTCGTTCCACGCGTCAAAGAAACCGCTCTCAGGCGACTGAGCAAAAATATGTTCCGGTAAAAAACCTTTGTAAAGGCTGTGCATTGAGTTATCCGGATCAGTCACTGACATAGCAGCAAAGCTGTCACCATGATAACCATGACGGAGAGTGAGAAACTTATCCTTGGGTCGTCCCAGTGCATGCCAGTACTGCAGCGCCATCTTTAACGCGACTTCTACAGATATAGAACCCGAATCGCATAAAAATACCTTTTCCAGGGGTTCCGCTGTCATTGCCACCAGTTTTTTACACAGAGCTATGGCTGGTTGGTGGGTAATACCGCCAAACATGACATGTGACATTTGTTTGAGCTGGCTTTCCACAGCTTCGTTTAATACCGGGTGGTTATAGCCATGAATTGCCGCCCACCATGAAGACATGCCATCCAGCAAACGTGTGCCGTCCTCCAGAATCAACTCCAGACCTTCAGCTCCCTTAACTGGGTAACAGGGGATGGGATCAATCGTTGATGTGTAAGGATGCCAGATGTGTTGGCGGTCAAATTCCGTGTCAATTTGCATAATTAGTCCAGTTGTAAACTATAATTTGATTCCGTTGTTGACATTGTAATGCGGCAATTTAGACTAAACAACAATTCAATACTGTAAAGAGGGATTTAAGGTGGAAGTACGCCACAACTGGACTGTTGGTGAAGTACAAGCTCTGTTTGAAAAGCCATTCATGGATTTGGTTTTTGAGGCACAGGTCGTGCACAGGGCTCATCAGGAACATAATCACGTGCAGGTAAGTACCCTGCTATCAATAAAAACTGGCGCTTGTCCCGAAGATTGTAAGTACTGTCCACAGAGTGCTCGTTATCGTACAGGCCTTGAAAAAGAGCGCCTGATGGAAGTAGAACGCGTGCTGGATGCAGCGCAAAAAGCTAGAGCATCTGGCGCAACCCGTTTTTGTATGGGGGCGGCATGGAAAAACCCCAAACAGCGCGATATGCCTTACCTGAAGGAAATGATAACTGGCGTCAAAGACATGGGGTTAGAAACCTGCATGACGCTTGGTATGTTGTCCTCTGAACAAGCAGATGAACTGGCAGAAGCGGGACTTGATTATTACAACCACAATCTCGATACCTCTCCCGAGTACTACGGCAATATTATCACTACGCGTACCTATCAGGATCGGCTGGATACACTGACAAATGTCCGCAGTGCAGGCATGAAAGTCTGCTCTGGTGGAATAGTCGGTCTGGGCGAAAGTGCCCGTGACCGCGCTGGCCTGCTGGTGGAACTTGCAAATCTTCCACAACATCCTGACAGTGTACCCATCAATATGTTGGTGAAGGTAAAAGGTACACCACTTGAAAATGTGGATGACTTGGATGGATTCGAATTTATCCGCACCATCGCTATCGCCCGGATCATGATGCCAAAATCAGCTGTTCGCCTCTCCGCAGGCCGCGAAAAAATGAATGAACAAATGCAAGCCTTGTGTTTTATGGCGGGCGCAAATTCTATCTTTTATGGCTGCAAATTGCTTACTACGCCTAATCCTGATGAGGATAACGACATGTTGTTATTCCGTAAGCTGGGTATTAACAGTGAGCAAAAAGTCCAAAAGCCAGACGAGATAGAGGAAGAAGCGTTGATGAATCAAGTGGCGAGACAGGTTGCGTCACGCCCCAGTAAAGATGATCTCTTTTACGATGCCTCTGTGTAAACGATGACAGCTTTTTTGTTACAGCGTGTTGAGCAGCAATTAAATCAGCGAAAAGAGTCTGGACTTTATCGCTCGTTGACCAATTGTTCGCTGTCTGAGAGTGAACTTTATCAAGGTGATGACAGGCAGCCATACATTAATTTTTCAGGGAATGATTATCTGGGGTTAGCCCAAACGTCTGAACTGAAACGTGCGTGGCAGCAAGGTATTGAACACTATGGCGCTGGCAGCACAGCGTCACCTCTGGTGGTAGGCAGAAGCCCTGCTCATGAGGCATTGGAAGAGACGCTGTGCGATTGGCAGGGCTATCCACGTGCTCTTCTTTTCAGCAGCGGTTTCGCAGCGAATCAGGCTGTCATTTTCAGTCTTATGCAGAAAGGCGATCTGTTGCTGCAAGACAAGCTAAATCATGCCTCGCTGATGGAAGCCGGAATATTAAGTGAGGCAGAGCTTCGTCGGTACCATCATAACAATATGTGTTCGTTAGAGAAGCTCTGTAAAAAACGCGACAATCAAAGCGGTGTACTGGTCGCCACAGATGGTGTGTTCAGTATGGATGGCGATTTAGCTCCTTTGTCTGAGATCGATAATCTGTGTCGCGCAAACGGCGCGATGCTGATGGTCGATGATGCCCACGGTTGTGGCGTACTGGGGGATGATGGGGCGGGTAGTTCGGCATTGAAAAATATAAAACCTGATATTCTGGTTCTTACGTTTGGCAAGGCATTTGGTTTGATGGGTGCCGCCGTTCTTTGCTCAGAGAGTATCGCTAACTATCTGACACAATTTGCCCGGCATTTTGTCTACTCAACCGCTATACCCCCAGGACAAGCCCATGCTATCAGTCATGCTCTTACCCTCATACGTCAACAGGTCTGGCGGCGTGAGAAGCTCGCCGAACTTTCAGATACCTTCCACCGCAACTTGTCGGATTTTTCTGATCGGATTCCGGAAACGATCACGCCAATAAAGCCCGTTATTTTTGGTGATACTGAACGAACACTGAAGGTGGCTGAAAACCTGAAGCAGTCTGGCTTCTGGGTTGGTGCAATTCGACCACCCACAGTGCCGCCCAAAACGGCACGGTTGCGGGTGACGTTATCGGCGTCTCACTCAGTGAAGCAGGTGAATGCATTAACAGAACAGATAAAGCGCAACATGCAGGAGGAGTTATGAACGCGTTTACACTGCATGATGAGCAGCTACAGAATGTGATGGGTAAGGATACCCGTCAGATAAGCGTCTACTAAAAAAGGCTTTTAGCCGTGCAGCAAGCCACTACGACGCCAGCGCAGCCTTTCAGCGTGATGTGGGAGCACGATTGATGGAGTTGTTGCCTCAGCAGCAATTAGCGCACTCTACAGTGTTGGATCTCGGGTGTGGTACTGGATTTTTCAGCCAGCAGCTCGCTCTGCAATCCCACTGTCTGATGGCTCTCGACTTGTCGGAAAGGATGCTAGAGCATGCTTATCAGCGTTGTGGTGACGCTGTAACATATATAGTAGGTGATGCAGAGCAACTTCCACTGGCGACAAACTCAGTGGATTTTGTATTCAGTTCGCTAGCGCTTCAATGGTGTCACGACCTTTCTTTACCACTCAAGGAGATCAAACGGGTTCTGAAACCGGGAGGCAGTGCAGTTTTCTCTACGTTACTTGATGGGTCCCTGTCAGAGCTGAAGCAAGCGTGGAAAACGGTAGACAAACACCGCCACGTAAATAATTTTCTTACCCACGAAGAAGTGAACAAGTGCTGCTTGAGCGCTGGCTTTAACGAAGCACGTGTTACCCAACAGGCAGTCACTCTGGGTTACGCGTCTGGCATGGCACTAATGAAAGATTTGAAGGGGATAGGCGCAACGCATTTAACCGAGGGCAGAGCTAACGGCCTTATTGGCAGAGCCAAATTTCGTCAGCTAGAGGATGCGTATGCGCTCTTTAGACAGCAAGACGGACTGCTGCCTGCAACATATCAAGTTGGGTTTGGAGTAGTAACTAATGAGTAATGCTTTTTTTGTCACGGGCACAGACACCGAAGTTGGAAAAACGTTTTCCTCTGTTGCCCTGATAGAGGCGTTAAAACAAAAAAACGTAAACGTCGCGGGCTACAAGCCCGTTGCAGCAGGCAGTGAGTCGAGCTCTGATGGGATCTGTAATCCCGATGCAGTCGCGCTCAGGGCGACATCAAATGTAGATATGACCTATGAGGAGTGCAACCCTTGTCTACTGGCAACGCCATGCTCGCCACATATTGCCGCCCGGATTGAGACCAGCCCGGTATTGCCATCGTTACTTTCTGATGGCCTCGAAAGATTAAAAGCGAAAAGCGATATCGTGATTGTTGAAGGCGCAGGCGGATGGCATGTCCCCCTTTCAGACAACTATTTATTTTCGCAATGGGTTAAGCAGGAGCAATTACCCGTGATCATGGTGGTAGGTATAAAACTGGGTTGCCTCAATCATGCTTTGTTGACTGCCCGGGCAATAAGAGATGACGGCCTGAAACTGGTTGGCTGGATCGCGAACTGTGTCGATCCGCAGGCGCAGTTTGTTGAAGAGAATATAGACACACTGAGGGAAAGGCTGAATACGCCATTTCTTGGTGCGTTACCCTATCAAACTGATGCTGCTGAGTCTCAGCAAGGAATGAGTAATCACCTTATAGTGGACGAGTTACTGGCTATCCATTTGTGCAAGGTAACAGTCTGATATGCTGTTTAAATTCGAAAGTTTTCAGACTGAAACGTAATTTATAAAGCAAAAAAACGCCAGCATAAGTGCTGGCGTTCTTCTAAAACTGGATGGCAGCAAGCAAAAACGCCAAACAGATTACTTTTCGTCCGGCAGCAATCCTACCAAAGATTGTTGAGTCTTACAGACTGACGCCAGGCCGCTATGACTGACACTTTTTTCAGTCAGACCGAGTTCTTCGCAAGCTTCATCAAAACTCATTCCAAGATGACAGCAAAGAATATCTATAGCCATTCTGTAGTTTTCATTCTCACCCATTTTTTTAAACACTCCATTGATTTGGGATTCCGTCTCTGCGGACTTTCTAATATCGTCGATGTATGTTTCAGAAATTAAGGCATAAACATAATCAACTGAATGAACTTATGCAATCATACTAAAGTCCAATGCCGTTGTTATTCCGTATGAAAATGACAACGGATATATGGCATATCGTCTCTTAATTTAATGTAACAATATGCTGCCGGGACTTGTTTTTGTGGATTATGCCCATACTATTTTTGATGAATGAGCGCTTCATCAACACGGAGAAAATTTTCAACATGAAACGCATAGCTTTGTTTCTCGCCACTAACCTGGCTGTCATCATTGTTTTAAGTATCGTACTGAATATTGTTTATGCTGTTACAGGGATAAGACCCGGGAGCAGTTCAGGCATATTTGTTATGGCTGCCTTGATCGGTTTTGGTGGTTCTATTATCTCTTTGCTGATGTCCAAATCGATGGCGCTGCGATCTGTTGGCGCAGAAGTGATTCAACAACCACGCAATGAAATGGAACACTGGCTAATGAGTACGGTCAGCCGTCAGGCGCAACAGGCGGGTATTGGTATGCCTGATGTCGCTATTTACTACGCCGATGACATGAATGCTTTTGCAACAGGCGCCAAACGTGACGATGCACTGGTAGCTGTTTCATCAGGGCTACTTGAAAACATGAGCCGTGACGAAGCTGAGGCAGTGCTTGCACACGAAGTCGGCCACATAGCGAACGGTGATATGATCACTATGGCGTTGATGCAAGGTGTGGTAAATACCTTTGTCATTTTTATCTCCCGGATGATCGCCAGTGCTATCAGCGGTATGAACAGTGACGAAGAAGAAGGCGAGGGTGGCGGTAGCTTTATGACCTATTTCCTTGTCTCAACGGTGCTTGAGCTGGTATTTGGTTTCCTCGCGAGTATTCTGACCATGTGGTTCAGTCGACACCGTGAATTCAAAGCCGATGCTGCATCAGCGAAACTGGTTGGTAAAGAGAAAATGATTGCCGCCCTTCAGCGTCTGAAAGTAAGCCAAGAAGCGCAGCTTGAAGGTTCAATGATGGCGTTCGGCATCAACGGCAAGAAATCACTCAGCGAGCTGTTTATGACGCACCCTCCTTTGGACAAGCGTATTGATGCGCTTCGCCGTGGTGAGCATCTGTAAACCAGATCTTCCGACATGATTTCTCATAACAAAAAGCCCCGACATTCGGGGCTTTTTTAATGCTTTTCCCAATGTGAGCGAAATAACCACTCGGCATAGAGAAGAACTCGATCCGCTGTGTGCCCGCAGTATTTACGTTGTTAGCTGAGTAAATCCTTAAGCCTTGCTTCAATAGAGGCTAGCTCATCGGGATGATGAGGGATTGTCATCGCTTTATAACCATCTCCTGTAAATGCTCTATCTAGCTCAATCAGCACATGTGTTTGGTGAACCTCAGGTACAAATGAGAATTCAACTTCCTTAATGCCAAACAAAGTGAAACCGCCGGGACGATACTCAAGTTCTTGATAGCAACCTGAAGATGAATTAAAGCTACCAGCATTGAGGTATCCTTTTTCCACGTCAGCTTTTGCCATTGAATAACCGAATTCCTCCATCGCAGCCATAAATGCCTGAATAACGTCATTGGGATAAACATAGAGATAGTCTTTGTCGCTCGCATCAATTGCCATGTCTATATTGAGGCCAGTTTGAATCCAAACCACACACTTATTTTTTGACGTTGGCAGTTCAGTCACTGGCGTCTCTGAGGGTAGGGTGGCTTCAAAGGGTAAAGCGCGCTTCTCGCCGGGTTGTAGAGTAAATGAGTCGCTTAAATGCCAATTATCAATACAAAAATTTTGGTATTGAACGCCGTCATCTTCCGTTTCTACTTTTACTTTTGTCATTAATGCCAAATCGAGACCGGAAATGTCTTGCTCCACATCTCCTCCCTCAATCAGGATCTCACCACTAAAATTTTGCCCTGGATAAAGGTGTTCTGTGTGAAGGACGGTATCAACTTTCGCTGCCCCTATACCGACGGATGCGAGGATTTTCCTAAACATGTCCTGATCTCCTTTCATAAGACGTCATAAATAAAGCAATAAAGATATCAGTTATCAGATTCGCTTCTTTGAAATGTTGGGTTAATTTACCGTCATTAGTCATTAGTCATTAGTCATTGGTCATTAGTCATTAGTCATCAGGTCGTTAGTAAGTAGGCTGTACTGATGCTCATGAGATTTCCACTACTAATCGCAAACGTCCGACGATAACCACTTTTTATTTTTTGACTGTGTAGATGATGGTGTTTTTTAAGTTCTGAATCAAATGTGAAGTAATAAGTTGCGAGAATATGATGATCGCTTCCCAGTGTTTAAAAAATAAATTAGCAGGTACTAATGTGAGAAGGAGGGGTTAAATCAAAATAAGAAATGATGGAATAAAAAATATCCAAGTTAATAAATTGATCCTATTTAGTTATCATTGTTTGTGATTTGTAACCATATAAATAGATTTTAAAGGCTGATTTTACATGTAAGCCTGAAAATTTATAGTTTTCAATTTTGTGGTTTGTTATCAAGTAATTAAATCAACAAGTAAGACCAGCAAACAAAATCACCATATTGTTGTTTTATTACATCTATCTTGCATTGATTTAGTTATTTTGGTGCTAATTTTGTGCGACAGCTTCCTTATTTACAAAAAATAGTGAGATTTGAGTCTTGTTCCTCGATGCTGTCTCATCTATTGTTCCTACCGCTGCAATAGGCATGACCTTGTAGCCTAAAAATTTAAACGTGTTAGAGTGACATCACGTTTACTTCGCTACTCGGTCGATGCATCGTTTGGTCATTCGATCCCAGGGAACACAAATGGCGACCACAGAAAACACCAATATTGTTATTTTCGGAGCTTCGGGGGATTTAACACAACGTAAGCTCATTCCTGCGCTGTATCAATTGTTTGCCAGCAATTTGTTACCAGAGAAATTTACCGTCTTAGGTGTTTCTCGTTCAGGCTACAGCGACGAATCCTTCAGGGACAAGCTTCATAAAGCGCTTGAAGACAGTGAGAATGTTGACTCAGTAACCTTATCCCGTTTTATCGAGCACCTCTACTACCTGTCCATTGATCCTTCTGACAGTTCACAATACGGAAAACTCAAAGCACGTCTTGATGACCTTGGCCAGGCCCATGGCACTGGTGCCAATAATCTCTTTTACCTCGCCACGCCACCGAGTCTCTACGGATTGATTCCGCAGTATCTTGCAGAGCAGGGCCTCAATAAAGAGAGTGATGGCTGGAAACGTCTTATTGTAGAAAAGCCTTTTGGCTACAACACCGCTTCAGCCAACGAACTGGACGATGTCATCCACGAAAAATTCAAAGAGTCACAGCTATACCGTATAGACCATTACCTTGGTAAAGAGACGGTACAGAATCTTCTCGTATTCCGTTTCTCAAACGGGATGTTTGAACCACTCTGGAATCGTAACTTTATTGATTATGTTGAGATCACTGGTGGTGAATTCCTCGGCGTAGAAGGACGCGGTGGATACTACGATGGCTCAGGTGCCGTGCGCGATATGTTCCAGAATCATTTGTTGCAAGTGCTGGCTATGGCAACAATGGAGCCACCTTCAGCGATTCGTGCTGATGCCATCCGTGATGAAGTAGCGAAAGTGATGCAGAGCTTTCAGCCGCTGAGCGATGATGATCTGAAAAAGAATCTGGTACTGGGTCAGTATACGGCATCAGAAGTTCGGGGTGAGATGCTACCCGGCTATCGTGAAGAACCCGGCGTATCGGATGAGTCGCGTACCGAGACATATGTTGGCCTCAAAATGTTCATTGATAACTGGCGCTGGAACGGTGTACCGTTTTACGTTCGAACAGGTAAGCGATTGCCTACCCGAGTGACAGAAGTCGTGATTCACTTTAAGAAAACACCGCACCCTGTGTTTGGCAAAGACGCACCTGAAAACAAATTGATCATTCGTATTCAGCCGGATGAGGGCATTCAAATGAGCTTCGGTCTTAAAAAGCCGGGAGCAGGTTTTGAAGCGCAAGAAGTCTCTATGCAGTTCCACTATCAGAGTCTGGAAGAAGCAACACTGCTGACTGCTTATGAACGTCTGTTGTTAGATGCAGTAAAGGGAGATGCGACCCTGTTTGCTCGTTCTGATGCGGTAAAAGCTTGCTGGGAATTTGTTGAGCCTATCCTTGAGTACAAAGAACATCCGGATGCCTTGTTTGGTTATGCGGCAGGTACCTGGGGCCCGAAAGAAGCCGATGACCTGCTGAAAAATGATGACAGAGCATGGCGCTTCCCTTGTAAAAATCTGACAAACACAGAATATTGCGAGTTATAAATGACCACGATTAGAGTTTTTGACGACAACCAAGCTGTTGTCACTGAGTTGGCAAAGGAACTTCAACGCTATAGCCAATTAGATCGTCCGGTTCATATTTCGCTGTCTGGCGGTAGCACCCCGAAACAGCTTTTTGCTTTGCTGGCAAGAGAGTGGGCGACGGATATTCACTGGCAAAATCTACATTTCTGGTGGGGCGATGAGCGATGTGTTCCGCCTACAGATGCAGAAAGCAATTACGGTCAGGCTGACGAATTATTATTTAGCCATATTGAAATCCCGGCTGAAAATATTCACAGGATCCGTGGTGAAGATGAGCCCGTGATTGAAGCGGCTCGACTGTCGAAAGAGATTGCTGACCTCATTCCGTCTGAGCAGGGTGTACCGGCATTTGATTGGATACTGTTGGGAATGGGTGACGATGGTCATACCGCCTCATTGTTCCCGGGGCATACCCGCTATGATGATCCCGCTTTGACTACTGTGGCTCGCCATCCACAAAGCGGCCAGCTGAGAGTCAGCAAAACGGCACGTTTGCTAAACAATGCCAAGCGTATCAGTTATCTGGTACTTGGTGCGGGCAAAGCCGATATGGTTGATGAAATTCATAACCATCAGGGCGAAGAAGTGCTTCCTTATCCTGCTGCACACATTGCGGCAGTGAATGGCGAAACAGAATGGTTTTTTGATGCTGCTGCAGCACGCGCACTGGCATAAATGGAGAAATAAGAAAAATGAAAGCTGATATCGGTGTGATTGGTCTGGCCGTAATGGGTCAAAACCTCATCCTAAACATGAACGACCATGGCTTTAAAGTCGTTGCTCATAACAGAACGACAAGTAAGGTTGATGAGTTCCTTGAAGGCGGCGCGAAAGGCACAAACATCGTTGGTGCTTACTCACTTGAAGAGCTGGTGGAGAAGCTTGAAAAGCCGCGTAAAGTGATGCTGATGGTTCGTGCCGGTGATGTTGTCGATCAGTTTATTGATGCTCTGACACCGTTGCTTGAAGAGGGTGACATCATCATTGATGGTGGTAACTCCAATTACCCGGACACTACACGTCGCGTAAACGCATTGGCTGAAAAAGGCCTTGTGTACATTGGTGCTGGTGTATCTGGCGGTGAAGAGGGTGCCCGTTTTGGACCATCTATCATGCCGGGCGGTGATCCGCGTGGTTGGGAAGCAGTTAAGCCTATCTTTCAGGCTATTTCTGCCAAAACAGATGGCGGTGAGCCGTGTTGTGACTGGGTAGGCAAAGAAGGCGCTGGTCACTTTGTCAAAATGGTACACAACGGCATTGAATATGGTGACATGCAGCTGATCAGTGAAGCTTACCACTTCATGAAAGAAGGCCTTGGCATGACGCATGACGAAATGCAGGCGACGCTGGCTGAATGGAACAAAACAGAACTGAACAGCTACCTGATTGAGATCAGCCGTGACATTCTGGGTTATCGCGATGAAGATGGCGATATCGTACTTGAAAAAATCCTTGATACTGCCGGCCAAAAGGGCACAGGTAAGTGGACAGGTATCAACGCGTTGGACTTCGGTATTCCGCTGACACTGATCACCGAATCCGTCTTTGCACGTGCACTGTCAGCGCGTAAAGAAGAACGTGAGCAGGCTGCAGAGTTGTTCGGTCATAAAGTTGAGGCAGTTGAAGGCGATCGCGAGCAATGGCTTGAAGCACTTCGTCAGGCACTTTTGGCCGCAAAAATCATCTCTTACGCGCAAGGCTTTATGCTGATTCGAGAAGCGTCTGAACAGTATGATTGGGAACTGAACTATGGAAACGTTGCGCTGTTATGGCGTGGTGGCTGCATTATTCGCAGCGCGTTCCTAGGCAACATTCGTGATGCATTTGAAAAAGATCCTGAGCTGAAATTCCTTGGCTCAGACAGCTACTTCAAAGCGATTCTGGACGATTGTTCTGCATCATGGCGTAAAGTTGTGGCTAAGTCGTTCGAGATTGGCCTGCCAATGCCGGGTATGTCCTCAGCGCTGACCTTCCTCAATGGTTATACCACAGCACGTTTGCCAGCGAATATGCTGCAAGCACAGCGTGACTATTTCGGCGCACACACCTATGAGCGTACCGATAAGCCTCGTGGTGAGTTCTTCCATACCAACTGGACGGGCAAAGGCGGTAATACTGTTTCTACTACTTATAACAGCTAATTTACCGGCCATTAAAAAAAGGAGCGCATTGCGCTCCTTTTTTTATCTCTAATGAATCAGATGAAGACTGCTACGACTTATACAAACAGTCTTTGTGGTTGAGACATCATTACACAGCTTCTTTCTTCTCTTCACCACCGTTTTTTTCGTCATCATTAACACTGGTTTCGCTCAAGACGTCGGCAATATTGGCTCTCGACAACTCACCCTGTAATTCACCGTCCTGATCCAAAACTGGGAGCGGCAAATCAGATTCCAGCGTATCCGGAATGACTTGTTCCAACAGGTTATCCGGCTGAATGGCAGGGACTTCCTCAAGGACACTTTGGTCGATTTCATTACCGTACTCATGCTTTTCGAACTTGCTGAGAGCTTCCTGAGTCAACGCGCCTTGGTATCCCTGTTCATTAACGTAGTAACCATGCTCAGCTTTTGCCTGTTTCATCTGGTTGATCGCCTCACCGATAGTATCTGCGCTGATTCGGCAATACTGAGGCTGCATTACTGTATCAACTGTCAGAGCTCTGGCTCGGTTAACATCTTTGACAAACGCTTCAACATAATCGTCGGCTGGTCGGAGAAGAATATCGACGGGTGCGCCTTGTTGTACCAGTTTGCCATCCCTGAGGATTGCGATTCTGTCTCCGAGGCGAAGTGCTTCATCAAGGTCATGGGTGATGAATACTATGGTTTTGTGGAGTTTTTCCTGTAGTCCAATCAGTTGATCCTGCATTTCACTACGAATCAACGGATCGAGCGCGGAAAAACGCCTCGTCCATCAGCAAGATTTCTGCGTCAGTGCACAATGCCCGTGCCAGGCCCACACGCTGTTGTTGTCCACCGGAAAGCTGTGCGGGATACTGTTTTTCGTAGCCAGATAAACCCACGGTATCTAACCATTCTTGCGCTTTTTCTTCTCGGGCCTGTTTATCCAGTCCCTGAACCTGAAGACCATATGCGACATTTTGGATGACAGTACGGTGGGGCATCAGCCCGAAGCGCTGAAATACCATCGACATTTTGTGACGACGAAACTCTTGCAGTGCTTTGGCGTCAAGAGACATCACATCGGTACCATCAACTTCTATCTGGCCCTCAGTGGGATCAATCAAGCGATTGAAATGTCGGATGAGAGTAGATTTCCCTGATCCTGACAACCCCATGATGACAAAGATCTCGCCGCGTTTGATATCGAGATTGATGTCTTGCAAGCCAACTGTGTGGCCAGTTTCTACGAGTAGTTTTTCCTTCTCTTCACCCGCTTTCACTCGAGGTAAAATTGACTGAGGCTTGTTACCAAAGACTTTGTAGAGACCTTTGATACTAATTAAGGTTTTGTTATCAGTCATGCTTACCTCCCGCTAAATGCTGCTGGGTTCTGCGAGCATAACTTTGTGAAACTCGGTCAAAAATGATGGCCAGTGCGACGATAGCCAGACCGTTTATTAAGCCGAGGGTGAAGTATTGGTTAGTGATAGATTTTAGAACGGGCTGACCAAGGCCTTTAACACCGATCATAGATGCAATTACAACCATCGCCAGTGCCATCATAATGGTCTGGTTAATCCCTGCCATGATATTTGGCATAGCCAGTGGTAACTGCACACCAAATAATCTCTGCATCGGGCTGGCACCAAAAGCGGTTGCTGCCTCAAGCACTTCTTTATCGACCAGTCGGATGCCTAAGTTAGTCAGACGAATCACAGGTGGAATGGCATAAATGACAACTGCAATGACTCCCGGAATTTTACCTATGCCGAGCAGCATTACTACTGGAATCAGATAAACAAAAGCCGGCATGGTCTGCATGACATCAAGAACAGGCGTGACAATGGACTGAGCACGGTCTGAACGGGCCATCCACACTCCGATAGGGATACCGAGCCCAATTGAGATAAGAGTACACACCAAAATGATACTCATGGTTCGCATGGTATCGTCCCACATACCAAAATAACCGATTGCCATAAATACAACGATGATGCTGGCAACCAGTTTCCATGAACGACTAGCCGCATAAGAGATCAGTGCAACAGCGCCAATAACTAGCCACCATGGTGATGTGAGAAGGAGTTTTTCGAACCAGATAAGAAATTGAAGAAGGGGATCAAAGAAGGATTCAATCGTGTCGCCATAACTTCGTGAGAATTCACGGTAGGCCCCATCCAGTGTTTTTCTGATAGTCAGCAGATCCGATCTTTCCATCTGCGGAATATCTGTTAGCCAGGATTTCTCTGTCATACAGTACTACGTCCTCTGTGCTTGATTGTAGATTAAAAGGCTTTAAAACAAACCCGCAGAGCCGATGGTCTCTGCGGGGGAGAGAGGGCATATTCCATATCCTTGCCCTCGCATTTTTAGTCGTGAACTTAAAGAGCAGATTTCACTTTTTTGGCAACCGCCGGGCTCACCCATTTCGTCCAAGTATCGCTATAGTTACGAATGAAATGGTCCATAGCGATTTCACCGTCTGCCTGATTTTCTTCCATCCACGCCAATAACACATTCATCTGTGAGTTGCTGAACGAACGTTTTGATAGATAGTCAACTGCTGCTGGCGAACGCTTGGCAAAGCTTTCGGTGATCACTGTATCTACAGCAGATGGTGGGTACATGGTCGCTTTCGGGTTTTCACAGTCTGCATTGGTAATACATGATTTAAAGTGATCGGCATCGGTTCCGGAACCAAAGTCTACTTTCACCATTTCGTATTTACCCAAAACTGCTGTTGGTGCCCAATAGTAACCAAACCAAGGCTTTTTCTTTTCATATGCACTAGCAATGGAACCAGACAGACCAGCACTTGAACCCGGATCAATCAGTTCGAAACCAGCATCACCAAATTTCATTGCATTGAAGAGATTGCCCGATGAGATTTGGCAGTTCCAACCTGCAGGACAGCCATAGAAAGCTGATTTATCAGGGTCTTCAGGATGGGTGAAGAGAGAAGCGTTCTTCAAAACACCTTTAATTGTTGAGAGTGATGGGTCTTTGTCTACCATGTATTTAGGTACCCAGAAGCCCTCTTCACCACCTTCAATGAATACAGCGGCGGCAAAACGAAGTCTGCCTTCTTCAACGCCTTTATCGAGGGCCGCTTTCAATGAATTACTCCATAATTCTGGCGCAATATCCGGCTCACCTTTTTCGACCATCGAGGTTCCGGTGGGCATGGTGTCCCCAGGAATAAGTTCAGCATCACAGCCGTATCCATTTTTCAGGATAAACAAATCAACATTGGCGATGAGAGATGCTGAGTTCCAGTTCATATCGGCAATGGTGACTTTGCCACACTCCCCGGCAGATGCCTGGCTTGCTAAGCCCGTTGTGCCCAGCAATAAAAGGGTGGCAGATAACAACTTTCTCATGTTTCTCTCCATTTTTGGTTATCAATCTAATCACTAAATATATACAGCTCTAACCATCTTATTGGTTTTGATTAGTAATATTTCTTCCTATTTACAAGAAATAATGTCTATTTAGCTGACTATCACACAAAAAGCCTATCAGAGCGGCGATGATACAACCGAGTTTACTGGTACTTTTGTGAGCTAAATGCTTTGAACGCTAAATATATTCTGAAACAAAGGGAGGGTATTCACAGTAGCGTGTGATAATTGATTTGAAAGTATGAGGAACAAAAAAAGGAGAGCATTTTCTCTCCTTGGCGATAAATCAGATGGCTGAGCGGTTATCAGTTTTCTCCTGCAACGCTCACAGATTCATAATTGCTTGCTCGCAGCCAGAGTGAGGTTGCGATCAACAGCGTGATGATGAAAAAGAAAAACAACCATGTCGTCATCTCTGCATCGAGGCAATAACCTGCGATAAGTAACCCGAGTGGAACAGCCGTAAATCGTAGCGAAGAAAAAAGCGAGAATACAGTGCCACGGACATTTTCAGGCACCCACTGTTGGAGGAGAGTGTTATCAATCACGCTGCCCACCCCGAGATTTAGTCCGTAGACAAACAGACTTAATGCCGCAATCGCCGGCCAGATATGATTGTTAAACCATTGTGGTCCCAAAAAGATAGCTATGGCGAACAGAATTAAACCTACTGCCTGACCGATAGGGGTGATCTGAAGCATCCGCAAGTGAGAAAGACGCTGGCCGAAAAAGGTATAGCCTAATGTGGTTAACCCGGTACCAGCAGCAAATGACGAAAACCATATCCCCAACCAAATACTACTGATCTCGCTTTGTTGAGAAACAACCTGCAATGTTAACGACAGCAACGAGACAGCAACCAGATTGATCAACATACTGTATACGGCCAGACGCCAGATACTTGGATGCTGCCTAATCAGTGCCAGCCTCGCCCGTATATTTGTCGATTGGTCTTTTCAGTCGCGATGTTATCTTTCACACCATACTTGCGAAGTAACAATCCAATAATCAGTGCTGATACCAAAAAGCTGATTGCGTCAACGACCAAAACATATAGGGTTCCAGTGATGGCAAGTAGCAAACCGACGAGGGATGGCCCAGCAAGATCCGCGATGTTATCCAAACCTGCAGTAATGCCATTGACACGCTCACGTGGGAGGCTATCTCGCGAAATTAAGGCTGGTAGCAATACAGCTTTTGCCGTTTCTCCGGGAACGTCGATGAACTTTGAAAGCATGACCAGCCCGGCAAGGAGAGTAACGTCCAATATCTCTAATGAATAGAACAAGGGTATGAGTAAAATCGCTAGCGCATTGATAGCGTCACAAATCACACTCACTTTTCGGGCGGAAAACCGATCAATAAGTGGACCACTGAAAACGCCGACGATGATATTGGAGAGCTGAGCAGTTATTGCAACCCCTGCTGTCACCATCGAACTCTCTGTCATTTGGTAAACGAAAAGAGGAATAGCGATCTCGGAGACAACGTTGCCCAGTTTAGAAAATAAGTTTGCGATAGAAAGAGAGATGAAAGCTTGCCAGAGAGGTTTTCTTTGCAACACAGTTGTTTCCATGAACATTAATAAAGCGTCGAGCGACTATATCCAACACAAAATAAAGTGTTAGTTTTTGTGGAAAGTATGTGGATGTGGTTCAAATAATAAATTTACAGTATGTCATAACTCATTAAGCATTGATTTTTTTCACGTATTAAATGGCCTTAATATATTTACGAAAAAAAATAACATGCCTATTTAACAATACAAGATAGATATTTTGGAATATCGATTCACACCTTTTTCAACTTCCACATACCCCATAAATCTTATCGTTCTATTACTACTTCTTAACCGCTCTAACCTTCTATTTTTTGCACAAAAATGAGACATATGAATTAGTATTAAGAAGATGTTAGTCACAGTATTTATCAGAATATTGGTCGGTTTAACCAATCGGCTAGATGAAAAATCGTCCTGATGGGGCCCGCATATAACGTTCTTGGGGTTGGACAAGTGTGATGACAGACAATGACTTTACTTTTTATCTTCTTTGTTACAGGCAGTTAGGGCGTTCAAATCATGGTAGAAATTAAGATTAATTCTCTTGATGATGTCAAAGTTGCTGGTTTTGACATGGTATATGTCGACAGCGCAGGTACTTCAAATAAATTCAATGATGCGCTGGTTGCTTTAGCAAAGGGTGAGCTTGTTATCACCAAAAATGGCGAAAAAGTAACTGTCGACGAAATTGTTAAATCGTCCGGTGTCAATGTTAAATCCCTCGAAAGTGTTTTTTTAGAAAACATCCTCACTGAAGATAAAACAATCAGTAACCTTGTTGAGCAAGTACAGCAGGTAGAAAATCAAAGAGAAGCTGCACTAAAACGTGTCGAAGAGCTTGAAAAGAAAAACCTTGAGCTAGAAAAGGCTGAAAAACAAGACGAGCGACAAAAAGACAGAAAAGAAGACCTTGATGAATCATTAAAGAAAATAAGTGAGCTTGAGCAAAGTATTAAAGATGTTCAGGATGAATTAGCGAAAAAGCAAAGTGAGCTGAAAGACAAAAGTTTGAAGCAAATAGCGTTATTGCAACAGTTACAAAAAGAAGGAGAGCCTCTCTCTGAAACCGTCGAACTTGTCGAAAAGGAACTGCTTGCCGCTGAAAAAGACAATAGCAAAGAGCAAGAGGAAGGTGAGGCTGATGGAGAAAAAGCGAAGTTCCTGAAACCGCCAAAACTCAGTGACATTATCGAGTCATCATCTGGTTCGAGTGCCGTGACCAAAGCGGGAGGACAACCCAAGTTTTCGGAGCAACTGGGTGGTACTTCATCGGTTGCCAGTGCAGAACAAAACGAAAAATTTAAAATTCTCACTGAGGGCGAATACGTAGGTATCGCTGGTGCCGGTGATTTTAAGTTAGAGGTGAGCGGTGTTGATGCTGATGCAGAAGAAATTATCGTTACTATTGCGGGACAAAACAGCCAGGGTGAAGCCACAGAAATAACCTACACCCTGACCGAGAAAACGGGCTGGCAAGTGCCTGATTCGGACATCAGTGATTTTGCTGATGGGGTAGTGTTTATCACTGCAGATTTGAGAAAAGAAGATGGTGAGATTGTGACTGCTACCAATGAGGTCACGATCGACCAAACGATAAATGCAAACGATGATTTCAGAATTGCGCTCACGATTGAAGGTAAAGAATATAACGCGACTGAGATAGAGACCGAATCGTTCACCTTTAAGGGCGTTGAAGAAGATATCGCCTCAATTGAAATTACCCTTATTCAAGGTGACACAACGAAAAAAAGTATCCTTTACTCAGAACCTTGGATACCACCTGCGGGGTTACTCAGCGAATTTGATGATGGTGAAGTCACTATTCAAGCGAAAATGACTGACCTTGCTGGAAACACGAGCGCTACGATTGAATCATCATTACACATTGACTCGTCTGCCGATAATGATGGAACCCCCTTTGAAATTGAGTTGGCCATCGAAGATGGGATATACAACAAAGGAGAATACGCCTCAAAAAGCTTTGAGCTTAAAGGCTTCGACGATGATGCCAAGAAGGTTCTGATCACATTACAACAGGGAGGGGTAAACCCGATATCCTCGTCGTTTGAATTGGAGCCTCCTTTCAACATTGAAAGTGATCTGTTTAAGAATTTCAGAGACGGTGATGTATCTATCAGTGCAGTGTTGACCGATGATGCAGGTAACACTCAAATCGCAGCATCGAGAACCATAACGATCGACAAAACGGCAGACACGGGGGACACGTTTGAGATCAAACTTGATGTTGCTGATGGGACTTACAACAAACAAGAAGTCAGAAATAAAAGTTTCACTTTCGATGGTCTGGATGCCGATGCAAACACGGTCAGAGTGATCATTGAAAAAAATGGCAGCATCATTAAAGAAAAAAGCTTTGCTCAACCTTTTGACGTGCCCTCCAACTTTTTAAATGATCTGACTGACAGTTCGGTGACTGTGCGTGCCATTGTGACGGACCAAGCCGGTAACTCGAAAGAAGCAGAAGCCCGTCCAATCACAATAGATAGGTCAGCCGATACAGGAGAAGTCTTCAAAATTGTCCCTGCGGTAGATGGCAGGGAATACAATTCAGAAGAATACGACACCAAGAGCTTCTCGTTGGAAGGCATTGATACAGATGCTGCTTCGATTACGGTCAGACTCGAGCAAAGCGGCCCGCCGCTCATCAGTGAAACGTTAAATTTGACTGCTCCCTTTGATATTGATGATGGTGTTTTCAGTATCTTTAACGATGGCGAAGTGAACATCAGCGCCATTGTCTATGACAACGCTGGTAATTCCAAGGCTGCTGAATCCAAGAGTATTGTCATTGACAAATCAGCTGACATTGAGGGCGAAAAATTTTCAATCAAACTTGCCGCACCTGACGGCACCTACAACAACGATGAATATCTCGAGTCCAGCTTTACAATCGAGGGCACTGATACAGACGCAAAATCAGTAAAGATCGTGATCGAGCAGTTCGGGGTCGAGAAGGTCAATATTACACTCGATCCCCCGTTCACAGTCCCCGATAACCTCCTTGCAACATTGGAGCATGGCGATGCGACGATACGCGCTACGGTAACTGATGATGCTGGCAACACAACAGGTGCTGTTCCCCAACCGATAAAAATAGATGTCTCGGCTGATATTGATGATACGCCGTTTGAGATCGAACTTGCAGTAAGCGACCTTGTGTATAACGCATCAGAATATGCGGTGAAGAGCTTCGCGTTAAAAGGCATTGATTCTGATGCGAAACAAGTGATCATCACACTAACCCAGGGAGAGAATGAGACCCCTGTTCCGCTAGAGCCACCATTTAATGTGCCAGACAACTTATTCAGCAGTTTTAGGGATGGGGAGGTTGTTATCCGGGCGCAGGTTATTGATGATGCGGGTAACACCAAAAATGCTGAGCAGAAAACAATCAGAATCGATACGTCCGCTGACCAGGATGACGAGACATTTATCATCAAGCCTGCCATCGAGGGCAAAGAATACAACAAATTAGAATTCGACAAAAAGAGCTTTTCTTTTGAGGGTATTGATAACGACGCCAAATCGATCAAGTTCACCCTCACTCAGGGTAGCGAAAAAAATGTGTTCGAGATTGCCTCTCCGTTTAATGTCGATCCCACTATATTCAGCACATTTAATAGTGGGGTGGTAAAGATCGAGGCGATAGTCACTGATACTGCAGGAAACACAAAAAGTGCAGAAGATGTCGAGATAAGAATCGATAGAGAAGCTGAAGAAAAGGGTGAGACCTTTGCCATCAAACTGGACATTGAAGACGCTCTTTATAACGAAAAAGAATACAAGGAAAAAAGCTTCACGTTTGTCGGAACTGACGATGATATTGAATTAATCACAGTCACTCTGGAACAGGCAGGTAAAACGCCTGTCGTCGTCCCCCTACAATCACCGTTTGACGTTTCAAAGACAATTCTAAGTTCATTTGACGACGGCAAAGTAACGATAAGAGCCACGGTCACAGACGACGCTGGCAATACATTCAGTGCACAACCACAGATAGTCACCATAGATACCAGTGCTGACTTCGGCGATACGTTCACTATCGTATTGGACAATGAAGATGGTATTTATAATTCTGAAGAATATTTAGAAAAAGACTTTACACTAGATGGCATTGATGGTGATGCGACTCAAGTTGTCATTACGCTCAAACAAACGGGTAGAGATCCTCTCGTTGAAACACTGACCTCTCCCGATTTTATCCTTCCTGAAGGGATGTTAAGTACCTTCTCAGATGGCGAGGTGACTATCTCTGCCGTGGTCACCGATAAAGCAGGAAATACTCAGGCAGCCGCATCGCAAACCGTTACTATCGACACACTGGCAGGAGGCGACGGTTTTAGGATCGTTCCGACAATATCAGGTAGAGAGTACAACCACGCCGAATACAAAGAAGAAAGTTTCATGCTCAAAGGCATTGATCCTGAAGCAAAAGAAATCAGGATCAAACTCACCCAGCCGGGCGCTACACCCTATGAGCAAGTGTTGGTTACACCCTTTGAAGTGTCCAAGTCTATCCTCAGCAGTTTCTCAGACGGCCCGGTGACCATCAATGCGGTTCTTGAAGACAACGCTGGAAACACTGTCAGGGCGGATACAGTCACTATTGACATAGATACATCGGCCGATCTTGAAAACAACTTTTCCATTCAGCCAGAGGCACCTTCGGTATCAGGCAAGCCCTTTAATAATGATGATGTGAAGGGAAAGTGTTTTACCTTAACCGGTATAGAGGCCGATACAAAAGAAGTGATGCTTGTTCTTACTCAGGGCGATACCAGAGTAGAGGAAGTTTTGACTGAGAAGCCATTTACAGTGCCTGATGGGCTACTAAATAGGTTTAACGATGGCACCGTGAAGGTTCTCGCAACGATTTACGACGATGCGGGAAATAGTTATGCAGCGCAAATCGTAGAACTCGAAAAAGATACTACTGCTGATGATGGCAATGACTTAGAGCTGATCCTAGCAAACACTGTGATCAATGACAGTGGGAAAGCGGCGGTATCGGTTGAGCTTGTTGGACAGGATAGAGACATCAAGACGGTGACGGTGACCTTCAGTGACGGGAAA